>NZ_JADEXT010000060.1:0-32361 GCF_015206985.1 Nostoc sp. LEGE 12447
GTGCTTTAATTCCAAAATTCTCTCATCTAAAGTGGATGTTTGAGTGGTTCATTCAAAATACTACTTTTGATTTTCCGTCTCTTCAGATGTACGGAGCTTTTTCAAAAATCAAATACTAATCCTATAGTGGGTACAGATTCTGAGAAGCTATGAAGCAAGTTATTGCTCATTAGAGTACTGCCTCCAATAACGCTCAGGTCATTCTCTGTTTGGATATTAGAACCATTGTCAAGAGAGACATTTGGAGCAATTTGAGCCAGCCCATAACTCCCAGGCAAAATACTTCCCCCAGTTATGAGAATACTCAATAAACTTCCCCAACGACTAAAATGCCAACTAAACATTGCACACCTTTATGAACAGCAATAACGCTACACTAATTAGTTAAGTATAAATCAGGTTAATCGCTATCTATTACTTAGCTACAGGTCTACTGTTTTTTCACTCCAAAATTTACCTTTTTCGCAGAAAGCAAAAAAATATCACAAAACTTTATATTTAAGCTTTGAAACTCCTGCATTTACTACTCATATCAAGCCACCAACACCCCATCCACAATCGCAACCCCCCACTGCGGAAACTTCGCCAGCAATTTCTTGATCACGATCTGCAAAGCCGGATCGTCATTCCAGCACGAGAGCAAGTACTCAAACCCCGGATTCTCCCCGGAATTCGCTGCAACTTTGAGTTTCTGCATATGCTCCGGTCGTATATTTGACAAAAGCAACAATCGCCTCATTTGACTACTTTTCAGCACTGGGGACAAGCGCGGCGGAACTTTCACCCTCATGAGCTGCTTTGATCTCTACACCCGAAACTGAATTTTCAGTCATTAAGTCAGCAGAAAAGCGATGTCTACGACGGGCTACGCCTACGCACCTGGTCAGATATACGCCATATCTCTGCATACTGGACAACACAGTCATACTGTTTCACTTTAAGATTGATACAGATGACAAGCAGGGGGAGCAGAGGAGGCAGGGGGAGCAAGAATAGTGATATTTATTTGTATCAATAATTTCGTGAAATGGTATGACACGCTTTCAAAAGCCTGAGGCGAAGCGCCCCTCAAGGGCGCATGAGCCGTTTCTTCAACACGCGGATTTTAAGATCCCCCCTTAAAAAGATATGCGTTACCCATAACACTTGTAGAGACGTAGCAGTGCTACGTCAAAACAATTCTTTTTCACCAGATGTCTACCATTCCGGGTTTTGAGCAAACTATGCTTGCAGCACAAAATCAGATGCAGTGAGAGTTGGGGTACCAGTTAGAGTTGCAAATAGTCCACCACTGCCAAAACCAGCTGCGTTGCCATTTTGGTTGTAGAACAACTTACCATTTAGAGGATCGTAGACAATTTTTGCCATGCTAGTCGCTGCTGAACTTGTGATTTGAAAATCAGTGATGTTACTAAAACCAGTTCCGGCAGCAGAAGTAATTGTACTAAAGGTAGTTTTATCCAGTACAATCTTGTCACCTTTGCTGCTTTGGAAGTCAGCGATCACATCAACACCAACAAAGTCAGCATTACTGTTGTAAAGGAAAAGGTCAGCACCCACACCACCGACAAGGACATCATTGCCTTTGCCACCCACAACAGTATCATTGCCTTCTCCACCAATGAGAAGATCATCGCCTTCACCGCCCCGTAATAGGTCATTTCCACTATTACCATTGATGATGTCGTTACCTCCTTGACCATTAATCACATCATTGGAATTGTCAAAACCCGCGACGTTATTGTTAAGGTCATTCAAAAAAGTGACGGTGTTCTTGTTAAAGAGATTAGTTTGAGTGGAGTTGGCATTGAAGACATCAAAGCTGTCAGTTATACTGGTTTGTTCATCAAACAGGATATTACCAATAGCAGGTTGTGAACCATTTGCTGGTAAATTATCCAGGTTTTCTAATTTGAAGTTTTGCAGAGTAACTTTGCCAGAAGCTGCATCTGAAAAGGTGAGTTCTAAGTTATTCCCATTTTGAGTAAGTTGCAGATTTTGGGCAGTTAAACCACTACCGATAAATTGCAATGTATCCAGTTTGGTAATCACCGTTGCTGATGGATTTGAGCCTCTACCAGTACCAGCAAAATCAGTGATGGTGTCGTTCCCATCGCCAAGGCGGAAGAGAAAAGTATCATTACCCGCAAAGCCTGTGAGAATATCATTGCCTTTGCCACCAGCGATCGCATCATTTCCTGGAGTGCCAGAAATGGTATCGTTTTGGTTAGTGCCAGTAATCTTAGTACCAACTGCGATCGCAACCGTAGCAGTACTAGTCAGGCTACCATCGCTAATGGTGTAATTGAAGTTGGCATTGCCACTCAACCCATTAAATGGGGTAAACACAATCAAATCATCCGCCGAGTTGCTCGATGTGCCATTATCATTTAGCACAGCAGTACCGTTAGTTACATCGCTTACAGCAGTAATACTGAGGTTACTGTTATCGATGTCGGTATCATTAGCCAACAGGGTACTAGCAAGGATGGTAGTAGCAGTATTAAAACCAGCAGTCAAAGTATCATTGACGGCAATAGGTGCATCGTTGACTGGTTTGACGTTGAGATTAAAAGTACCTGTAGTGTTGCCGCCATTGCCATCAGCGACAGTGAAAGTGAAGTTGTCAGTGCCGTTGAAATTGGCATTGGGGGTGTAGATAAAGAAGTCGTCACTGGGGTTGTCTGGAGTGTTGTTGTCGTTGAGTGCTAGTGTGCCATTAGTGGGGTTAGTGAAGTTGCTAATGCTTAAAGTATCATTATCTAAATCTGTAAATCTACGTAGAATATCTCTAGTAAGGATAGTTACGGCTGTATCTTCGTTGGTGGTAGCCACCGTGGCAAAGCCAAAGACCACGTAGGTCTCCCCAGCACCACGTTGACCGTTGGAGGAGGCACTTGATGCAGCGATAATTAGGTCATCAAAGCCGTCACCGTTAATGTCCCCCGCACTGCTGACGGAGCCGCCTGACCCGTCACTCGTATCAACGCCGTTAATTACAAAGCCGTTGCTGCCATTAAGTGAGGAGAGGTTGAGACTGGCTCCAAACCCACTGTTGCTGCCAAACACCACGTAGCTTGACCCGGCATTATAGTGTCCGTTGGGGTCGGCAAAAAATGCCCCTATAATCAAGTCATCGAAGCCGTCGCTGTTGATGTCTCCCGCACTACTGACTGAAGTGCCTGAGCGGTCATCCATATCAATGCCGTTAATTACAAAGCCGTTGCTGCCATTAAGTGAGGAGAGGTTGAGACTAGCTCCAAAGCCACTGCTGCTGCCAAACACTACATAGCTTGATCCGGCATAAGACTGACCATTGGGGTCGGCACCAGATGCCCCTATAATTAAGTCATCAAAACCGTCGCCGTTGATGTCCCCCGCACTGCTGACGGAGCGACCTGAGAAGTCACCTGCATTAATGCCGTTAATTACAAAGCCGTTGCTGCCATTAAGTGAGGAGAGGTTGAGACTGACCCCAAACCCACTATTGCTGCCAAAAACCACGTAGCTCTCCCCGGCACCAAGTTGACCATTGGGATCGGCATTATATACCCCGATAATCAGATCGTCAAAGCCATCGTCGTTGATATCCCCCGCACTGCTCAAAGACCAGCCTGAGAAGTCACCTGCATTAATGCCGTTAATTACAAAGCCGTTGCTGCCATCCAAGGAGGAAAGGTTGAAACTGGCCCCAAACCCACTATTGCTGCCAAAGACCACGTAACTTGACCCGGCATCATACTGACCGTTAGGGTCAGCACGATTTGCCCCGATAATCAGGTCATCGAAGTCGTCGCCGTTGATATCCCCCGCACTGCTCACAGGATTGCCTGAGTTGTCATATCTATTAATGCCGTTAATTACAAAGCCGTTACTGCCATCCAAGGAGGAGAGGTTGAGACTGTCCTCAAACCCACTATTGCTGCCAAAGACCACGTAGCTTGACCCAGCACCTGAGGGACTGTTGAGGGAGGCACCTAATGCCCCGATAATTAGGTCATCAAAGCCGTCGCCGTTGATATCCCCCGCACTGCTAACGGATTGGCCTGAGAAGTCATATCCATTAATGCCGTTAATTACAAAACCGTTACTGCCATTGAGCGAGGAGAGGTTGAGACTGGCTCCAAACCCACTGCGGCTGCCAAAGACCACGTAGCTCTGCCCGGAACGAATTTGACCATTGGAGCGGGCATCTCTTGCCCCGATAATCAGGTCATCAAAGCCGTCGCCGTTGATGTCCCCCGCACTGCTGATAGAAATACCTGAATAGTCACCTGCATTAATGCCATTAATCACAAAGCCATTGCTGCCATTGAGCGAGGAGAGGTTAAAAACTGAATTAAGCTTGGGTGCATCATTGACTCCGTTAATGGTCAAATTAACGCTAGCTATATCAGTTAAACTGCTGTCATTGCTGGTGGTGTATGTAAAGCTGTCAGTACCGCTTTCATCGACAGCCAAACTTTCAAATTGAGCATTTGGATCGTAGGTCAAGCTGCCATCAGCATTAAGGGTAACTAAGGCACCAGAACTCAAGGTAATGGGAGTGCCAACAACAACTGTCCTACCATTGACAGCCGAAATCGTTAGGGAGTTAATATCGTTATCTAAGACCTCTATGTTAACGGCAGTGTCTTCGTCGGTGCTAACTGTGTCATTAACTGCAACAGGAGGTTTATTAGTAGGTGTAGGAGATGCAAAGCCAAAAACCACGTAGCTCTCCCCAGCACCTGACTGACCGTTGGGGGAGGCACTAGGTGCCCCAATAATCAGGTCATCAAAGCCGTCGCTGTTAATGTCTCCTGCACTGCTGACGGAGATGCCTGAGTAGTCACGGCTATCAATACCATTAATTACAAAGCCCTCGCTACCATCCAGAGATGAAAGGTTGAAGTCGGAACCAAAGCCACTGCTGCGACCAAAGACCACATAGCTCTCCCCAGCAAACTCCTGACCGTTGGGGTCGGCAGCAAATGCCCCAATAATCAGGTCATCAAAGCCGTCGCCGTTAATGTCCCCTGCACTGCTGACGGAGATGCCTGAGTAGTCACGGCTATCAATACCATTAATCACAAAGCCGTTGCTTCCATTCAAGGAGGAGAGGTTGAGACTAGCTGCAAACCCACTGCTGCTGCCAAAGACCACGTAGCTTGACCCAGCATTATACTGACCGTTGGGTTTGGCACCAGATGCCCCAATAATCAGGTCATCGAAGCCATCGCCGTTAATGTCCCCGGCACTGCTGACAGAGCGGCCTGAGTAGTCATATCTATCAATGCCATTAATTACAAAGCCGTTGCTGCCATTGAGTGAAGAGAGGTTGAGACTGGCTCCAAACCCACTGCTGCCAAAGACCACGTAGCTTGATCCGGCACTAAACTGACCGTTGGGGTCGGCACGTAATGCCCCGATAATCAGGTCATCAAAGCCGTCACCATTGATGTCCCCCGCACTGCTGACGGAGCCGCCTGAGTTATCACCTGCTGAGTTATCATCTGCATTAATGCCGTTAATCACAAAGCCGTTGCTGCCATTGAGTGAAGAGAGGTTGAGGCTGGCAGTAAAGCCACTACTGCTGCCAAAGACCACGTAGCTCTCCCCAGCAAACTCCTGACCGTTGGGGTCAGCACCGTATGCCCCAATAATCAGGTCATCAAAGCCGTCGCCGTTGATGTCCCCCACATTGCTGACAGAAACCCCTGAGCTGTCAAGCTCATCAATGCCGTTAATCACAAAGCCGTTGCTGCCATTCAGGGATGAGAGGTTAAAACTGGCATCGAAGCCACTATTGCTGCCAAAGACCACGTAGCTCTCCCCGGCATCATACTGACCGTTGGGGTCAGCACGATTTGCCCCGATAATCAGGTCATCGAAGCCGTCGCCGTTGATGTCCCCCGCACTGCTGACGGAGCGACCTGAGTAGTCCAATTTATCAATGCCGTTAATTACAAAGCCGTTGCTGCCATTGAGTGAGGAGAGATTGAGACTAGCTGCAAACCCACTACTGCTGCCAAAGACCACGTAGCTTGACCCTGCTCTATCCTGACCGTTGGGGTCGGCACTTCTTGCCCCGATAATCAGGTCATCGAAGCCATCGCCGTTGATGTCCCCCGCACTGCTGACAGAGCGGCCTGAGTAGTTCAATTTATCAATGCCGTTAATTACGAAGCCGTTGCTGCCGTTGAGGTCAGATAAATTTAAAACTGCATTCGCCATTATTGTTGATTCTCCAAGTTGTGTTGTTTATCGAGTTTAGAAACGTGAAATTTCACCTCTAGACTCATCCCATCGTCACCATCCGCCGAATTTCATCACTCTTAAAGCCGATCGCCATTGGACGACGCACCCCTTGTAGTGCCACCACGTCGTATAATTCCATTACGGCTCCCTCTATTCGCAGAGAATGCACAATATCTCCAGTCCGCAGGTCAATCACCAGTAGCCCACACCGAGGTTCGACGTTTTTTTGTTGTAATTTCTCATCTAGGGGCAAACCACTAAAGGTCTTGTTGTGCCTGGGCTGAGAAATCCCCACGATCGCAAAGTTGCCATGAAATGCACAACCACGCATATATCCCGGACAAAAAGCCACGGGTTCAAAGCTGCCTCGTTCCAAATCTACGTAGCCAAAATCCCCTGTCCCAGAGTTGAGTAACCACAATTTGTCTCGATACCACCGAGGAGAATGGGGCATAGAAAGCCCCTTAATTACTATCTCGTTACTCTCCACATCAATGACGCAACCACCATCAGCCCGTTTGTCCCGCCATCCTTCTGCTGCATCTGACTGACTAACAACAGTGACATATCTGGGTTGACCATCTCGCATTGCCAACCCGTTCAAATGACACCTATCTTCTGCTGCCAATTTACTAATAAATGGCGGTTGCCACAGGGAAATGAAACTATGGGTGGGACTAACTTTGGCTAAACAGCTAAATAAGGTATTGACAAATATCAGATTCTCTGAATCATTTAAGCCACCACTGGGAATTTTCCCCTTTGGGAATGGGGAATTACTCAGGGCGATATCATGAATGTCTAAGTCTCCCGTCACATAACTTATCTGGGGCAAATAAACAGCATCGTAGTTGTCGTGAACTTGCCCCGGTTGTAGGATGTTTTCAAAGCGCCATAATTGATAAAGCGAACTCATATACAAACTGCTGCCATAGGCATACAAACCCATGCAGCGTTCAAAGGTGCGCTCAAATACTGATAGTTTGCCGCCTTGTTGCAAGCCGATGAAAAATAATTTACCTGCTTGATATGTAGTGAAAGCTAGACTGAGATTCTGTTCTAACAACCAAGGGGTGAACTGCCGTGAGGCATTTATTTCTAAGCTATTAGTTGCAGTTACAGGATTTTGATTCATTTTTTCTACCAGGGAGGAGGATAAAAAATTATCCTATCCCGATGTAGGTTTTTTGCCTCTTCAATTATCTCTTAAGTAGAATCACATAAACTGCTTCACCAAATCTTGAAGATATAAGTTTTTGTAAAAGCTTATACATTGCTAAAGAAACATTATATTAACTTTATTCTTTGTCTGAATATATTTTGTTTGCTGATTAAAATTGATGAAAACGCATTTTCTTGTTGTCCCATAAATCATTCTGTGGTAGTGACTTTTGCCAAAATTACATAAGTAAATTTTATCAATAGAAGCTGACGACACCCTTACGTAAGCAAAAATCAAGTTCATGCAAGCTTCATATAAGGGATTTACAAGAAATAAATTTAGGACTTATGCATCAAGCTATGAAATATAGAGGCAATTCATGAATTGCCCCTACTAATGGGATAGACCATTAGTTTTGAGATAATTGTTGAAGAAGGTAGGAAGCAGAGGGCAGAAAGAACTTTTTCGTTGGGGGGGTACAGACTCCTTTGTTAATCGACGGTGCTGGTGCTGATACCCGCCCCCACCTAGCTCACTCGTCGGCAAACCGCTATATGATGATTATGTATTAAATCAAACATGAAACACCTTGGTGCAATTCTCTGGCTAACTGGGTTAAGTGGTGCTGGCAAAACAACGATTGCTCACAATCTAGACCAAAAACTGCAAACGCGAAGTTACCCAACAGAAATTCTAGATGGTGATATAGTTCACATCTATCTTTCACAAGGTCTAGGCTTCAGCAAACAAGACCGAGATATAAATGTGCGTCGGATTGGCTTTGGGCTAACTTACTTAGTCGTAATGGCATAATTGCGATCATTGCCGCCATCAGTCCCTATCGTCAAGTTCGAGAGGAACTCAAAAAAACTTCTACCAACTTTATCGAAATTTACGTTTATGCTCCTATAGCCGTTTGTGAATCCCTTGATGTTAAAGGACTTTACGCATTAGCTAGAGCCGGACAAATTCAACATTTTACTGGGATCTCCTACCCTTACGAAGAACCAATAAATCCAGAGATTATCTGTCAAACCGATCGATTTACTGTTGAACAATGTGTTAACCAAGTGCTTCACTATTTAGAAACTCAAGGTTTGATTATCCTGAGCGGTCAGCTACTTAAAAGTGACGGACTTTTGGTCAATGTTGAGATTTAGAGAAGAATGAAATGACATGGCACCATTGTGCGATCGCACGACTCGAGCATTTTCAAGTTGTCGACGGGTACAGAATCTTTGCTACTCTTGCCACTTCACAAGCACCCTTTCCACCGCAACCAACCCCCACTGCGGAAACTTCGCCAGCAGCTTCTTGATCAAAATCTGCAAAGCAGGGTCATCATCCCAACACTCTTGCAAGAAATCAAACCCCGGATTTTCCCCCGAATTCGCTGCTACTTTCAGTTTCTGCATACGCTGTGGTCGTGCGTTTGCCCTTGCAACAATCGCCTCATGTGACCATTTTTCAGGATTTGGCACGGGCGCGGCGGAACTTTTACCCTCATGATCCACTTTCACTTCAACACTAAAGACTTGGTTTTCTCCTGACAACAAAGCTGAATTTCCCTGTTCTACTTGCCCCGGTGTTTGATTAGCGATCGCTAAACTTGAAGAAAATTCATTTTGGGCAACGGGCGCGGCGGAACAAGTCTCTTCATGAGGGAATATCGCCTCAACACCACAGTCCTGCTTTTCAGCCAACAACGGAACAGGTTGACTCAGTGCAGCATCCACAAGCGCTAGTGTCGTGCAGTTCATTGCCACAGGCAAGTCAACTTCATTCTCTGACACGCTCTCGACAGTCTTAGGCGAAGCGCCCCCCAAGGGCGCGTGAGCCGTCTCCTCTACACGCGAATTTTCTGTAAGCGTGTCAGAAACACTCCTCACAATCTCTTTTGAAGAGTTTGTGAGGAGTTTCTGACCAGTTCGTGAGGGTTTCTGGAACGCTTGTTCTGACTGACTTTTACCTAAAATAGATGCTTCATACAAAGCACCCATTTCTTCAGAGCCAGCATCTATCTCTGAAATCTCAGCACTTGGTTCTTGTTTTTCAGCATTTAGTTCTTGTTTTTGAGAATCTGATTGCTGATTAAAAGAATTGGCTTTCTCCCAAAAGTCCCTAATTCTGCTTCCATGTAGATTTTTGACAGTCCACCTCATCGTCTCGCGGCCATCCTGAATTGACTTGTCTGGCTTGAAAATGAACAAACCACTGTCAGATAGAATTTTCTTTGCAGAGATAAAAGTACTGTACCCCAAAGCACTTGTTAGAGGCATCCACCGAGAACCGTAGGGGTCAGCCGTCCAGCATTCCTGCCACAGTTGCGTAACTGAAGGCTTTTGTTGCGATGTCCACAACATATCTTCTATTGGAATAATCACATGAAGCCTTTTATATGGGGATTGTGGTTTACTAGCAGCCTTTTTGAGCCTGGGTTTTGTAATAGTTGCGGTCATTTTACAATCTCCTATTTATGTTGACGCACGGAAATTTCCCTACAGCGATTGCAGAGTTTGGTTTGATATTTATCGGTTTAAAAAATCATCAGTACATTTGGTAGTACAACTAGCTACATTGTTATAATCGTGCTGTTGTCTACCGTTTGCGGCGGAGACACTTTTCATAGGGTGATTGCACAGTTTTTAACTAAGCAATCGCTCTAATCAACAATTTCACCTACTCTTTTTCCGGTTGCCAGAATCGCAATTCGTCTCGGAAATACCTATCAGTCTTTTTCGATTGTTCCTTCCAACAATCCCAGGCAACCACCAACTCTTCGCCCAAGTCCTCTACAACTTCACCCCTCTCCACATACAAAGTGCGGTAGAGGTCAGCGTGGGCAACGATGGAGCCGATGCCAATTGTGTCCGGTTCAGTAGATGCGTTCTGGAGAGCAGTAATTAAATCAGTTTCTTGAATGGAAAGTTCAGCCCAGTAGTCCTGTTTGATTACCTCATACTCTTGCGCCACTGCCCAATAGTCCTCCCAGCTACACCCAGGTTTTGACAGTACCCGTCTAATATCACTAACCGCCTGGGGCAACATTTCCAATTGTTCGGCTCGGTAGGCGATCGCTGATGGTGTCGGCTCACTTCCCAGAATTAGCGCTGCCGCTTCGAGTGCTTGGGTGTTGTTCATGGCGCTGGCTAAGTTCTTCAACGCCATCCCCATCAACCGTAGACATTCTTGGGCATTCTCCTTGGGCGGTTCTTGGGCTAGCGATCGCAAATCAATAGTTTTCTCCAAGGCTTGCTTTACCTGCTTGTTCAAAGCTCTAGTTGCCTGTTGGGTCATGGTATTTCCCCATTCTTGAGAAGGGCGTTGTTGTACGGCGTGTTCTAGTTCCTGAATACGTTGCTGGAGTTGTTGATTTTCAGTCTCCAACTGCCGTAGCGATTCCATCTCATCTAAACGCTGCTGCAACTGGATATTTTCTTCTTTCTGTTGTTTGAAGAGTTGTTGCAGAGATTGGATTTGCTCTTGCACTTGTTCTTCTGCTTTGGCTGTGGCCTCTGTTTGCAAACCAATCCTCAATTCCTGGGAAAGTCGCTCTAACTCTTGCTGGTGTTGCTCTTTGAGTGCAGCGATCGCTTCTGTATATTCTGTGGGGTAAATGCGCTCTCTGGGGAAGGGAACGCTTGGGGTATCTAAATCAGCATTGTTGATCAACAACCTCTCACCATCAGCAAAGGTGACAATCTGCTGCCAGCGATTTGGTGCGTCTGCCTCAATGGTTCCCTCATCTCCATACCTTGGGTGTGACTGTTGTGAAACTGTGACTTTAGCGGATTTAGGAACCACTGGTTCCTCAATTTTGGGAACCATTGCTTCCTGAATAGATTGCTTTTTGCGTGGAAGTTGAGGAACCACAATATTTGCAGCAGCCGCAAAGTCTGATTCACCAGGGGACGGGTTATCTTTGAGAGCGATCGTTACAGCTTGTTTTAGTTTTTCTGGTTCCTTGACTAGCCGCAGCAGTGGACGAGCTTGGCGCTCATTTTTGATGTGTCCGCCCAACTCACCAACTGCGTCTATGACCTTTTTGGCTCCTAGCAGTTGGTTGATTCGTCGGTATCCACCCCAGGCGCATAATTCACGCTGGCAGTATTCTTCAAAGTTTTTATATCCAGCTTGCAGGTAAAGCTGTTGTTCCCTCATCTGGAGAATTTCATCTACCGCTTGCCACTCGAACCTATCGATGGCGGTGAAGGTTTCCTGGATGCTGGTGTTGACAACACTATAATCGAGTGCTGTTGTTTGTTCTCTGTCTAGTGTCAGCATATCTATTGCTCACTATGGTAGATGCCTAAAAGTTGGGGTGGTGCAGCTTAACCAAAGTGAACCCAGCAGATGATTTGGGGGATTTTTCAAAAAATGTGTCAGCATTATAGTTAGCTCACTTTGTCGTTAACGGATTGAGCAGGCGATCGCTAACTTTGGACGGTGGGCGATCGCTTCTAGTTGTTGTGCTATTTATCTAAAGATAATTCCAGTAATTACTCCGATTGTTAGTTGCAAAAAATACAATTACTAAATTTATATACTAATGAGGCAATAACGTTTGCTTTATGCTAACCGCATCATTAGTAGAAAAATTATTCCATCTCTTGCACTAAAGCAGCTTTAACCTCGGCATCAAAATTTACACCAAGGGCATCAGAAAGCTTACGCAAAGTTTCACGCGGTAAAGACTTTGCATCTTCTGTTTCTATACGATAGAGGTTCCCAACACTCATACCAGCCTGGGCTGCTACCCAAGTTGGGGATAGACCCTTGGACTCTCTAATCTCTCTAATCCGAGTGCCTAGACCAGGCAAATCAACCGACAAAGTAACTTGCATTAAGTTCATAACTTCACTTCTCCATTAATGTAAGCAAATCATAGCGCTTCTTTCCTCCGTTTTCAAGCTTTACTTATTCAGCTTTACTTATTCAGTGAGACTTTACAAGTGTAACTTATTAAGCTATACTATAAAACATGGGACAAGGGAAAGCAAACTGCCTGCACCCGGACGCAATAAAGGGTTTGCACTATCTGAACTTTGACAGCAATCCAGAGTGACGGCTTGATGAGTAGTCGAGGCACTGGCACAACCAGAGAAGGCGAGGGGTACACAGCATGGAAATGGATTTGCACTGAATAAGAAATTACCGACAGGACGACGGACGGCAGTTGAAGCGTTTGAAGTTGTACACGTCGCCTGATACGCTGTATCTCCTGTTTTGGTGTTGCTCAAGTGCCACTGGCTTTGAGTCGCAAATATATGGCTACGCCAAATCTTTTTGAGAGCGTTGTGCCAAACCACAACGTTGTTTGCACACATAACAAAAGCGACCGCTACTGTCTGGTAAACCGAGCGATCGCTTTTTATCCAACTGAATGGAGATCAATATTATGACCTACATAACACATACACCGCAAGCAATCATCGATTTTTCTGTTGATGAACAAACCTTAGCCCAAGCAGAACTATACAGCCACCTCGAATCCCAAGCCGAAGCTGTAGCTCCAACCCAAGACCCTCTCACCAGCAGAGATCGCCGCATCATTGGCGAGATTATCGAAGTGGAACCCGAATCAGTTCGCACCATCTGGATCGAAGGCGGAATCACGGTATGGGTGCAGTTTGTGGAAGGGGGACGACTACCATTTGACCGCAACTGGTTCGCTACAAGAGTTGCAGAGGTCAAAGCGACCCTACCGGAAACACCCCTGGAGCGCAACGAGCGATTGAGCGATGAACTAGAGGAAGCCTGCACTGTTTTTGGTCTGTACCACGGTGAGATAGATTGGTTAGGATTCAGCACCACACTCTACCAAGATGGGCATTTTGTCGGCTTCATCGGGTGCAGTCAACAAGGTTGGTACGCAAGACCAAGACAGTACGGAGTCAATCGTGTGGCTGCTAGTGCTGAAAAAGTGATTGGGCTGCTGGGAGTCCGAGCAGCAGTAGCGGCTTAATTGCTGAAGTGAGAAAGGGCGATTGCTTCCCCAAGAGAAATGCAATCGCCTTCAAGCTAAATCGTTAATGAAGTGAATCATGACACAAAGTGTAGCAAGTAACCTCTTGCTTCAAGTAGGTAACTGTCACGAGAGAATTCTCCTACCTGCTAAAGATGCAAATGCAGAGGTGTAAGGAATTTCTAGTACTACAAGTGAGAAAAGCGATCGCAGCCCAAGAGAAATGCAATCGCCACGACAACGGAATGTAGATAATCCAAATCATCATGACACACAGAATATGATTACCACATTTTCTCTTCAACATACGGAGTTAGAAGAGTCTCTTGACAAAATTCTCCTCTCTCCAAGCGACCCCAATGCAGAGGTGCAAGAGATTCCTGGCTACAAGCTGGTTTACGCTGACGGAGCCTGCCCCAGAAACTATCGAGTGTACAAAGGTGATTCCATAATTGGGGTGATATTTCAATACATTACGCACTGGTCTAACGGAGTGGATTCTCTAAGATACGCCCAGGCTGTAGATGCAGCAGTTGGACTAGACGAATTTATGACAATGACACGCTACTTTACAGCGACTAAAGAAGAACCGCCCACGGAAGAAGAGTTGCTCGATAAACAATTCGATTCGCTCACGAGTGACGAGTGGGAAAGGTTAAAGAGATACGTGCCAGAAACTCGAGATTTGGTTGCAGCGTAAGGAAACGGGTGGGCAGGATAGACCCACCTGTGTGGCAAGGAGCAAATTTAAATTTTATCCAAATAGAACACCACAATTCATAGAATAAACCAATGGAACCGATAGAAATACTGAAAGAATTCAACTCGTGCTACCAGAAGATTCAAGCGATTGCCCAAGATGAAAACTGGCTCAAGTTGATTGCTGATCAAAAGATTGATCCAGAAGCAGCAACTCATTTGGGAGATGTGCTGCATTATTTGACTGAGGCAATGGGGTGTGTCGAAGAAATCGTTGAAGTCAAAACAGTTCAAAATTCACGCATTATCAATTCAAAATTGCTGAACTGCTGACTTATTAGTTAAAAGCAATTCCTGCACTGTCATAAATAGCTAAGTCGAACACTATCCAGTATCAACGCAATTTTTAGCAACAACAACGCAATTATGGAAACAATCATTATCAACAATAGCGTCTTTCTCATTCCACCCAGCCAACCGAAACTACAAGCAAATTGCGCTAAAGAATATGGACAATTCCTTCTCGATTGTCCCCCAAAACTGACGATTCTAGAAGCACAAGCAGGAGGATATCTCAAAGGTAACAAGGCTGATTTTGCGATCGCTATTTCTCGCCCTGACCGCTTACTCACAATCAACGAGAATTTTACTAACGAGGCATTTACCGAACTCTGGGTGATTCCGGTCACTGGCGGACTCAAAGATCAGTTTAAGGGCCCAGCTTCCATGCTGCTTAGTTTCCTGATCCATCGCCGCAGTAAAGACAATTTCGCTGGATTGTACAATCACTTCGCCCATCGCGCATTTCAATCGTGGTGCGAGGAAGGGATGCCCGGAGATCCAAAAGAATTCTGTTATCAGGTGATCGCTTCGGTACTGAAAAACTACATTTTCTGCGCGGAGTTCCAAAAAGTGGAAGGGACGTTGGGAACGTACTGGTTCATCCAATGGTCGTACCGTAACCCACAGTCTGACTTTGAGAAGGATGCGCTCGAAGCGGCAGAGATGATTCGTAGTGGTGCGGAATCTGGGGCAACAGTTCACTGGGTAACAAATGAAACGTATGAACGCTGGGCTAGTAATGCTGTCACTGCACCAGCATTATCCCCGGTTTCGGAGACTGAGGCACGGGCATCTCTGCAAGCGCAGAATCAGACAGCTATGCCGCAAGGTAACAAGCGGTAATTAGACACGAAAAAGGCGATTCACCTTTGAAACCAATTCACTAAATTTCTTAATTGCAAATTGCGTTAGCGTCGCGGGGCGAAGCCCATTGCGAATTGCGAATTGGTATGAGTCGCCACTACATAAACTAGCAGCAAAAACAAGTCAATGAAAATCGGTACTGTCTCAGTTAGTTATTCAAGAAAATTCAACTTGGGCAACTACGAATCAATCGAATTAGGTTGTTCGCTTTGGGCACAAGTCGAAGACGAAGAAGATGCTTCAGGCGTAGTTCAATTTCTTTATTACCAGGCAAAAGCAGCAGTCAAAGAGGCTGCAATGCCAGTAATTAAAGCGAACGAATTCCAGATTACCAAAGCCAAATCTCAGCGCAAAGTGGCAAATGATGAAGGTGTTGCAGAACTAGATAATTTTTGAGCAAATCAGACATGAAAAAGCTAACAGATTTTATTCCCATTGCCGCATTACCACCATCTACTGCGGCATCTGCTAAACAACAGTTAATAGAAACAATTGAATGGCTCCATAAAGAAGGTGCTGCTACTGAAATCAATCTCAAACTTTTGACTGCAATTGTCGAATCAATTCTTTGTTCTGAAGAATCATACACCAGATTTTTGCAGTGTGGTTTTGATGCAGCCATTGAGTTTTTTGATACCAATTCTCAGAACTGGGAATTTGAAGAGTCAACGTCATCACCTCATAATCCCAGGAATTGGGATGAATACAAGCAGCTACAACAAACACGGGCTTTGTCACAGTCATAGTTTCAAAAACATGAAAAAGTCAAATTCTACATTTCTACGCCAAAAAGGAGTTAACAAAGGTGCTAGTCCGATGGAACTTTAAGTTAAAGCCCTGTCAGCTTCAACAAGCAAAAATGTCGCAGTGGTTAATCACTCTCAGGAAGCATAGAAACTATGCACTTAGAGAACGAGAGATTGGATACAATACTAATAATCAGAATGCTGATCAACCAGTTAATTATGCTTGGGGTAGTTACTGCGCTCTGAAAACCAGAGTCGAATATGGTGGGTATTGTCCCCTAACTTGCCCTGTGTTGAAACATGGTGTTATTCCAACTGATCTAAATATTGCTCTGAAAACATCGTCATCTATTATCAAGTGGGATAGTGCTTCTAATATCCAGATAAAAGTAACAACGAGGTTAAGACGTAAACTCAAACATTTTAGTGAAATTAGTGCTGTTGTTTTGCAGGGGAACATCCTAAAATTAGACACTGCGTTTACAAATTTTTGGCGGCATGGTAAAGGATTTCCACGTTATTTACGAACTTTGAATAGTTTCAATTACTCACCAGGACAGGTTAAGCTTAAGACAATTAAAGATAATTATGCCATTGTCTATCTTCCAGGGATTGGCAATGTCAAAATGCACAATAGTCGAGATTTAACCAGTATTCAAACCGTAAGAACTTGTACTGTTAAAAGAACAGGTGGTTACTGGTTCTTATCGATGTTAGTTCAAATACCCCAAGAAGTACCAAAAGAAAAGCCAATATCTCAAATCAAATCAGTAGTCGGGATTGATCTTGGTGTGAATAAGCTTGTAGCTTTGTCAGATGGTAGTTTTGTCGAAAATATTAGAGTGACAACTAACATCAAAACATCTAGACGTTTAACTATGCGTCAACGTGCCATAAGCCGCAAACGTTAGGGTTCTCAAAACAAAAACAAGGCATACGCTAGAATTGCCAGAACACAACATAAATTAGCACAACATCGAGACGGCTACAATTGGCAAGCAGCTAGTAAAATTGTCAAAACTGCTGATGCTATTGGGCGTGAAGACCTAAACATAAAGGCGATGGTCAAACGTGCCAAGCCTAAGCATGATGGAAAAGGCGGGTATAAGAGAAATGGTGCTAGTCGCAAGAGTGGTTTAAACAAGGCTATCCTTGATTGTGCTTGGGGTGATTTATTCGCCAAAATTGCTTGGTTAGCTGCTAAATCTGGTAAACCAGTTATCCTAGTTAATCCCAAGCATAGCAGTCAGGAATGTCCACAATGTAGACATACTGACAAGAGTAATCGCAGTGGAGAAAAATTTCTCTGTACTAATTGCGGATACACACAACATGCTGACACAAAAGCTTCTCGAACAATTGCAAAACGTGTGGGATTAGTCTTCCCCAAAAACATTAAAAAGACTCTACCGGGGGACTCTCGGAAAGTTATGCCTGTGAAGATATCGCTGCCGATGGGTGGGGAGTCCAGGAACCATGCCTATGAGTCATTGAATATTCAGTTAAGTTTATTTGATTTAACCCAGTATACAGTGGCTGACAATCGGATATCTAAGAGATACGGCAAAAGCTCTTAGAGAATCTGTGTGTCTTTAGACCACAGAGCGTCAAGCAGTATAAATTTTAGTCTGGGGGTGATTCAAACGTTAGTTAATCGCAATCTGGTAAAAGTGACAAATACAGGTGCAGGATTTTTTGTGGAGTTAGACGAAGCAAAATGAAAACCCATAAAGTAACTCATCAATCATCTTTACCTTCAAATAGCCGTAATAAATTAGTTCTACGCCGGACTCGAAAAAGATTCAATCCCAGGATTTTTCTTGATCGCACCATAGAAACAACTGCAATTATCTCTCTACTTTTTACCGGATTTGCAGGAGTAGGGGCGATGGGCTGCTGGGGAATGGAGATTATCGAGACTAATAATCCCAACATAATCATCTCTGGTTGGAAGCAACAGAAAAAGACCTGCTTGGGGATGATGTTAGTTAGTTTTTCAGGCTTTTTGGGCAGTGCTTTGATTGGAGCAAGTTTTAGTATTCAACGAGATAAATTTTAGGGAGATAAACAATAATGGAAATCAAATTAACCACAGCAGAGATTCGGACTATTTTACAAGGATGTCAATATACGTTGCGGCTTGTGGGGAGTAGTAAGGATTATCGCAGGCTTCAGTCGTCCGAGTACTTTTCTACATCAAACAATGTAGTGCTAAATGATGCGTTTAATATTTTGGGAGAAATAGTAGACGCAATTGATCAGGTGGAGCAATTTTCTCAACAAGGAGAATCAGGGTATGAAGCAAGAAATTAAAGTTGTACAGAATTTTATTTTGTTCGACAATAGATAGAAAAACCAATGTCAAAGCTTAAATATTTAAATGTTTTTGTCGCAGCATCAAGAGCAACGGCAATGGCGATCGGCATCATTATCGGTGTTAAAGGAGCAATTGCGGAAGAGGGTGCAAAAAGTTGGATTTCTGGCTTGTCCCTGATGCTAGGGGGAGTTGGATTGCAAACAATAGCTCTAGATCGTCTGTTGAAAACTCAAATTGAAGAACAAATCGACAGAACTTTAGAGGAAAGACTCAAAGCGAAACCAAAGGCTTGCAAAGGATGCCGGAATTTTCATGGTATTGAATATGGGAAAGTAAAGCTCGTTTGTGTGATTCATCCGTATGGGGTAGAAGGTGATACTTGCTCAGATCATGAGAAGTTCGCCAGCACTAAGCAACTAACTAAGTCAAATTTAGCACTCATTGATTCCGGTTCAGTACGTGATATTTCCAAAACTCGCTGTAATCAATATGAACACAAAGCAATTGATTCTTAAATCTGCTATTACCACTTTCGCACTTTCCACTGTTTTCAGTGGCATTGTATTTCTGTGGCAAACAAAAGCAAATCATCCCAATATAAGCGCTAGGTTGGCTTTGTGTTGCAGCATGATGGGAACTGGATTAACCATGTTTATCGGTAGTCGGATTGAGGCAGCGCAATTTGAAGAATCATTAAAACCTAGACCTGTTCCCACTCCCTGCCGAGGTTGCAAGCATTTCCACGGGGTTGTTTACAACGGTGTACTTTTCAATTGCGCTGTTCATCCCGAAGGCTGGCAAGGTGATAAATGCCCCGATTGGCAAACATTTAAAAAATCTTTAGAGGAGTAAGAAAATGACATTAACTTTAAATAATCGCTCTCAAAACAAAGAATCATCCTTAACTCAAGCATTACGGCAGATACAACAGTTAAACTCCAAAATTGCTGTGTTAGAGCAGCAGCATCAAGATTACGTGCAGAAGCAACAGAATTTAATTCCAGCCATCGCTGAGATTTGTATTTCTCCAATACAGGAAGTACAGGCGCTTCGTATTCTGATTTATCGGGGAGAGGCAGCTTGTCGGCAGTACTTGCGTTCAGTGTTGGTGAAGCAAAAGAAGGATTCATAACCTCTACTAAGCAAAGGAAATTTAAATTATGAAACGGAATCAAGCACAAGTAATTGTTGTAAGTCTCACTGGCACATTAGCGGCCATATCTATCGGGTATTTGGGAGTGCAATTTTTTGGCAAGAATGCAATGTACATGATTGCGACAGGAATGTTTGGGCTGGGTACTGGGGGAGCTATCGGTCAGGTTTTGGTAAAGAAAAGGCAGCAGCGAGTAGTACAAACACAATTAAGATAATAATAGGAGCAATCGCATGGAAACTTCAAAAGTTGTCACTATTCCTAATTACTGGACATCACCTAAATATTCGTTAGGACAACGTATCAAACAAGGAATTATCGTTGGCATTCAATATCGATTGCCTAATAATTTACTTGCTGAATCCAGCGATGGGTCATGGCAATACACAGTACGAGTTAGCAGTAATAGTAAAGATAAAGAAGTAGAGGATTTGCAAGAACATGAAGTACAACCACTTCCTACACAAGAATTACACAGGCTGCTCACAGCAGAAATCGAAGCTTACCAACGAAAGATAACAGTGTTGATGCAAGAGTTGGCCGAAATATAAACAAGGCAGAAAGTGGGGGTTTTTCTAATTCGTCGTCAACCCTTCCGCTTTGAGTTGTGACACCTCAATAGCTTATCATGAATACATTACAAGGCTTTTTGACTCTTCCTTTTTAGCCTTCAAAATAAAAAGCGGAACGGAAAGCGGAAGGGTAGCGCTTTTAAATGCCTGAAACCCTTACTAAATAAGCTTTATTTTTTTTAGAGGCTGTGACACTAGAAACAACTGGGTTGCACGAAAAGCGGAAGGGTGTCACAACGCAATAATCAGGGTTTGAGGCATTTTAACTGTGACACGGAAGGGTTGTTTTGTGACATCCAAACATAGAGGACAAAAAAACAGAGGTGATTGCCTCTTACCCCGCATTCATAACTCTTTGCAACCTACTAATAATTTTTACCAGAAACTTAGACTTCTTGAGCGTGTAGTATTGCTAAGACCCTAATTTCAGTCGTAAGATGCCTAATGTATACATTATTGGTGGTGCAAATGGTTCTGGTAAAACTACCGCCGCGCTGCAAATTCTTCCTTATTTCCTACAGGTATTTGAATATGTCAACGCCGATGAAATAGCAGCCGGACTTTCTCCTTTTAACCCGGAATCTGTAGCCATTCAAGCCGGGCGATTAATGATAGAAAGACTAAAAACTCTGGTGAATGCTAAAACCGATTTTGCATTTGAAACAACCTTAGCTGCTCGTAATTTCGCCCGATTTTTAAGAGAATGTAAAAAACAAGGTTATGTGATAAATTTAATTTACTTTTGGTTACAAAGCCCTGAATTAGCTATTGCACGAGTACGCAGACGGGTAGAAAGTGGTGGTCACAACATCCCTGAAGATGCTATTTACCGTCGCTATCAACGTGGAAGAAAAAACTTGGTTGAGTTATATTTACCCTTATGTGAGCGCTGGATTGTTTATGATAACTCTAATCCCATTTTGCAGATAATAGCTGAACGCCCTTTAAATCAAGAGCCGATAATTTATCAACCCCAACTATGGAACCAAATTACTATTAATACCTATGAATAAGTCAATTCCTGAAAAATTATCTAGCCAAATCGATGCAGGAGTTAAACTTGCTATGAAAAAGGCTATTGAAAGACACCGCCGTTTAGGAGAATCTATTAGTATTTGGCAAGATGGTCAAGTTGTAACCTTAACCGCCGATCAAATCCCTCCTCTTGATTCAACTGTTAGTACTGACAAATAACACCCCTTCTACAGCTAACACCCCTTCTACAGCAGCTATGGTGTACACACAAGTCTTGAAACCCCACCTAAAACTCGGTTTTGTTGCCCTAGCCCTAAAATAAGGGGGAGCAATTGAGTTTCCAGTTCCCCAAAAGTGGGCTATTTATGGGGCTAAAAGGCTTGAAACACTTGCTCCCATAACTTGTGTGTACACCATAGCCTACAGCAGAGACGGCTGAACCTTCTACTTTTATTAAGCTGTAGCCCATCGAATCCATTGCTCAACTTCTGGGCGAGTTAAACGTTTTCTCACAGTAAAAGTGACTTGCTGTTTTTGCGCCCAACGATAGAGAGTTCGTAAAGCGACTTGCTTACCAGTAACTCTCAAAATAATTTCTGGTAAATCTGCTCCTTTGGCATTAGTGAAACAAGAGTCATAAATGGCTTCAGCTATATGTAATTCTGAACAAGGGTTTTCTTTGAGTTTGAACTTAATCTGAAGTAAAGTAAATTTTTGACAAGGCTTAAGTTTTTTCATGTAAGCCAAAGTTAAAAGCCAGATAGCCTTTTCGGTTTCAACTTCACGGGAATATTGAGGAACTTGGCACAGTCGAAGCCATTTGCGCCAAGTCCTCGCTGTAATTGAACAACAATAAACTTTTTCACAAGACAGCTTTAACCAGTCCAAGGGATATTTTTTTTCCATAGTTTGTCCTTTGTTCTTATTCCTTGGCGGCAGCCCTCCTGTATAAAGAAGCGAAAGCCGGGGACTCTTGCTCACGTTCTAGTATTTGGCGCAATAAAGTGGCCATGGGAATTTCTTTCCAATCAGAAACTTCTTTGTACTGGTCATAAGCTTTTTTACAAAGAGTAATGGTGATTTGGTAACGGTCAGTCATGTCTGTAGCAAGTTCTGCGAGTGGATTCATCACATTATCATCCCAAATTCATTGCATTTGTGAAAGAAATTTTTCTAATTATAGGTCAATATCATCGTATTTGCATATCAATAGCGATTAAATTGAGGTATATTTGAGTATATAATTCTCAGAGAGGTTACATGGACAAAATCCAACAACTCTTACAGCCTCATAACATTGAAGTAAGCTTTGAGGAAATTGCTAAACTCTGTGTTGAAGTTGGTGCAGACATTGAGCAACTGAGTGATTCTGACGCACAGACAATCGCACAACACATTCTTGAGCAAAGGCTTGCGTCCGGGAAACTTGCTACCAATAGCAAGTCCAAAAATGGCAATGGCAAGTTAGGTAAAAACTCACCCCGCCGTAAATCCACCCCTCCATTGCAAGGAGCGATCGCTCATGCATCTCAGGTTTCAAATCAAGAAATTCAATCCTTGGAGGATGTTCTCAACGTCGGGATTGATGCTTACACAACCGACAAAGCCGACCAGTTGTTATCAACGATCCGCAATGCCCCCAAGGACGTGGTGAGTAAGTTTGTCTCTAAGGCGATGGAGGAAGAAGCTGATGTAGATTCCTTTCGTGCAATCGGTGACGAACTCGTTGCGGGTATTTTCGGCATTAGCCCAACAAATGCGACCGAATAAATTCATCTTGGTAGCAGCAGTACTAAATCTGCTGCTATTGACCCTCGTTTTGGGCGTGGCAATATATGGAACAACAAGACCAAACCCATCGCAAAGCATTAAATATTCACCTGAAGAAGGACGGGGAATTGAATCTGTCAGGGCTGACACTAGAAAATCTGACAACAGAAGAATTCCTGGTAGTCCAGCAAATTATTGATGAGTCAAAGGCGCGATCACATTCCAATAGACAGATTGAGGAATTGATGCAACGGGGAATGATGGCTCAAACTGCAATCGCAGCTTTTACCATTCTGATGTTTTCATTCATGGGGATATATGGCATAACCCGATATATCGGCTCACAAGTTCAGCAGACTTATACACAGGAGTCAGGAGTCAGGAGTCAGAATTCAGGAGAACTGAATAGGTAGATTTGAAAAGTGAAAATTTAATGCTTTATAGTCTATTCATTCAGTACTAGAATTCTTTATTCTGGCTTCTGGCTCCTGACTTCTGAATTCTTTAATTAGTAGTTAGAGGGGAGAAAGGAATGTTAGGAAAATGGCTTCCTGGTTTATTTGGCGGTAAAGGTGATGGAGTAGTATCAACGGATTTAAGGGTTGGGGATGCTACCCAAATTGAGGGTAATTTACCTTCATCAATCCGCGATCGCTACACATTGCCAGCTTACACGACTGCACAGCAGGTTCTGGATGAAGCAGAAGTGGCTGGCACGTTAAAAGCACAGAAGTGGTTACATACAAAGTTCTCCCGACACAAGCTTAAGCAGTTGCAATCTTTGGCAGAGATGTATAAAAACCAATTGGCATATTCCCAAGAAGCCATGAAGATTGAGGAAGATTTGCAGCGAACTAGGGCGCTACATGGGGAAGCGGTAATTCGTCATGCCTTCGGTTCCCAGGAACAGCAGCGTCAACTTGGGGGATACGAAAAAGCATTTGATGAAGTGGGTGATAGTTTCAGGTTCTAAATCAGGAGTCAGGAGTCAGAAGTCAGGAGTCAGAATAAATGAGACAAGCAGCAAAAACATTTCAAGATTTAATAGTTTGGCAGAAAGCACATCAATTTGTTTTGAACGTATATAAACTGACTGGTCAATTTCCTAAGTCAGAAATATTTGGGTTATCCTCACAATTTAGACGTGCATCTGTTTCTATCGCCGCTAATATTGCTGAGGGATTTAAGAAAAAAGGGAGAGCAGATAAAGCAAGATTTATGAACACGGCACAGGGTTCTTTAGAAGAGAGTAGATATTATTTAATCCTAGCTAGGGATTTAAATTACGGTGATATGGCAAACGCAATTAACCAACTTGAAGAAGTTAGCAAATTACTAACAAGTTATGTTAATTCCATTCTGACTTCTGACTCCTGACTTCTGGATTCTGATTATGCAAATCAAGCTCTCTCATATAGGATATGCAGTGTCTGGGGTTGGCTTTTCTATGTTTATGGGTTATCTATCTGTTGCCAGCCCCGTTAGTCGATACATTCTTTGGTTTATTGGCATAATCTCCATCTGCTGCATAGTTCTGGGGTTATTCAACTTTGGCGGTTTAGTTATTAAAGGTTTTGGTTTCAACCGCAAGACTTTCACCATTGGGTTAATGCCTGGAGTGATATTCTTGTTTGTCTTCTTGACTTTAGTTGCAGCCGGTGTTGCGTTGGGGGTGAGATAAGTTTATGCCATTTGAATTACAACGTCTAACTGCCAGTAGCGTCATTCATGCAGAACGGAGTATTTTATGTTCTTTAGGAGCGAGTGCAGTATTATGCCTGTCTGCTCCTTTTTTCTTAAATACTGACCGAATAACAACCGGGATGCTACTTGGTGCGGGAACAGTGAGTGCTGGCTTATTTGGGGTATCCGCCCAAATCAGCGAAAGTAAGGAAAAAGTTTACCAGTCTTTGCTAGAAGCTGACCTGAAAGCACTTAAACAGCATTTACAAGGTGAGGCTGTTTATGATTATGTCACGACTGCGATCGCTGCCAAACGCCGAGTTGCTGATTACGTAAATCGGCTACCAATGCAAGAGCGCCCCCGGTGGATTGCTGAATATCAATTGCAAGGTTTGGTTACACTTCCAGAACCACCAGCACAACAATCACCTTCACCGACTGGTATTCCCAATCCCGATATTGCTGACATTGATGAAGAATCAGTGCAGTCCGTGATTAATCCGGGTGCGATGAAAATTCTGCAAGCCATCGCAGCAAATTATCCTGACTACATCAGAATTGATGGTGCTTGGATTGATGAACTGTGTGATGCTGCATCTAATCAAAATATGACTCTTTGCAGCAATCACCATTTTTACCTTTCTGGTGGAACACAATCTGGTAAGTCAACTTTAGCAGGCGTGATTATCAACAAAATTGCTGCAAAATCTCAAACACCAGCAATTGTGATTGGCAGCGATCCAAAAGATAATGTCACCAGATGGCTGTGCAAGTTTAGCCGTAAGTTTGACGGCATGAAAGAATTAAGAAATTGGGTCATCTTTGCCACAGACCAAATTGACAAACAGAAAGCAAGAGTATCAATTGTTGGTGGTGAATGTCACGGTGTTCCCGAATTATTTCTTGCTCAAGATGAGGTGGACTCTGTATTTGGAGGAGGCAAGGGACTTCCAGGAATGGTTGATGCTGATACTGCCAAAGATTTGCAGGGTTTTTGGAACTATATCATCAAATTCACTGCTGGATTAAAGGGTCATGGTTTATTTATGGGCCAGTCCCCACTCTCTGGAGAAACTGGATTTAGTCGCCCGTCCTTGAAAAATGTTTGCTTTATTGCGATGGGGCAAACATCGAGTTATATCCTTGACCATCCCCAAGACTTTGTAAACGTTAAAAAGGAGATTCTTGAAATCTTGCGACAGGCTTGCGAAATGTTGGATAAAGCCGGAGTTCGATATGCCCTAGTAATTCCCACTCGATCTAATCCTTTTGTTGCCCTAATCCCGGAATTTGATATCAAAGGTCTGGAACAAAAACAGGATTCCAAACCGAATAGTGACACTGTTGATAGTTCTAAAAATAATCAACAATCCTCACAGCAGCAGGTTGACTGGTACGAAGAAATTAGAAAATGGGCAACAGAATTAGGGAGAAGACCACATTTTCAGGAAATCAAACAAAAGTGGCACGAATTAACGGGGCAAGAGTTAAACGAAAAAGGGGTGACATTACTATTAGAAAATCTCGGCTACCAAAATAATTCGTAATTCGTAATTCGTAATTCGTAATTAAATTATGACAACTAATATTACTATCACGGACAGGACTAAATCTTTTGCAGTTAGAATTATTAAAGCTTGTTGCTTTTTGGATGAAGCTTCAAGTGCAACTCGCATTCTTTCTAAACAACTTTTACGTTCAGGAACTTCAATTGGAGCTAATGTTAGAGAAGCTCAATCAGCCCAATCTTCAAAGGATTTTATCAATAAATTGGAGATCGCTTTGAAAGAAGCCAGAGAAACCCAGTATTGGCTAGAACTGTTAATTGAATCTGAGCTAGTTGAAAAACAAAAATTTCAACTACTCCTTCAAGAAGCAAATGAAATTGGTAAAATTCTTGTTGCCTCCACCAAAAAACTTAAAGATAAATAATTACGAATTACGAATTACGAATTACGAATTACGAATTATTTTGTCATAGTCCAATCAACTGGATAAAAAGCCGTAGTAATCCTGTTTGGGGGAATCGCAATACTGACGAATTTATTACGAGATTGAGGCTGGGATATCAGCTACTTTATGGAGGAATCAAACATTTTTAATTACTTGAACACTGTCGTTAATTTTCCTAAAAATTAAGTTTTAAGCTAATCGGAGAAGAATTCTCATGTATAACAGCGAATACGATGATTTAAGTTTTGAAGAGCAATTACATCTGACTGAATCCCTTATCAGACGGCGACACAATCAGCAGATGTTCTTGCGCCGAAATGCCCAACTGTTGCAGAAGGAGTTAAGTTTTGAGGCTGAATTGTTAGAAGAAAATCCAGAGTTAGCCCAAACTATTCACGCTCTTAATATGCGGGAGATTCAGAGTAATCAGCGAGGGCTACAGAATGTTTTAGGCTCAAAAGAATCAGCGTCAAAGGAGCAAAGTGTTTGGAGTAAGTTTTTTCCGGGATTGGAAGGTAATTATGGTGTGGACTAAATCAATTTCCTTGGGCGTTGCGCTCAACAGATGTTGGCACTGTTAGAGAAAACAAAAGCTAATTCAATTGATGAGTTTATCCAAAGCGAATTGAAATTAGGCGGGATTCCACCAGAGCTAATTCTTTGGGAATTGAAAAATTACTCCCAAATTCTCCAATTAAATATAAGTTCAATGCTTGGAATAATCAAAACTGAGAGTTTATATCAGGAGAAAAATATCTAACCGAGGGTTTCATCGAAAAAAATCAAGCCGTTTTGATAATAACCCATTTCGACTTTTTGATATTCTTTAGATATTTGTCAGCATAGCGGAAAGCTGCTGCCTTATCGTATTTTGCTATATTCAGTGCTTGCAACAGTACGGATAAAGGAATTGCCACCTGTGTGAGCTTTTCGGCTAATATTACTGACTCTTCTTCTGTTGCTGCTACTGTCGCTTCTAATGGTTCAAATTTTATTTGCTTATTTATACGGTTATCTAACATTGTAGTATTAGTCATAAATGCACCTTCAAAACTTGTATAATGCAGTTTTACTGAAAGGCAGCAAGAATGAATCCGTGTTTATGCGGGACTTATTAATCAGCTAACTTCATGAATCCGCATAATTGCCGTAGCGAGCGCATCTTAATGAAAAATTTCGTTCACCATCTTTTTCCCAGATGGAAATTATTTCAAACACTCGTATATTTTCTCCCGTCCAAACTTGATCTAGTAACCGCAAATTTTCATAGGGTTTTCGCACGAAAAAAAACTGCGTTTGAGCGCTGATTATGACTCAACCAGGATTTAGCTTGAACTAACGATTCCTTGGAAAAGTGCGGAAAATCTCAAGTTTAATCACGTTTAAATCTAAATATAATTATTATCAATTTTTGGCTCAATTCATTTTTTATTTAATAGCAAAGATAAAGTTGTTAACAACTCTGATAATGTAAAGGGTTTCGGTAAAAATGCTTTGACGCCAGCGCTAGTAGCCTCAGCTATTTTTTCATTGGTAGCTAGGCCACTCATAGCAATAATTTTGAGATGTGGATTAATCTTTTGTAAAGTACGAATAGTTATAATGCCATCCATATCAGGCATCATTAAATCTATTAACGCCGCACTAATTTTATTTTTATGTTCGACATATACTGAGATTGCCTCAACACCGTTATTAGCACTTAAAATTTGATAGTTATAATTGAAAAGCGATGTTTGAGTAATTTGTTGAAATGAGAGTTCATCATCTACAACTAAAACAACCTCTCCATTACCTTTAAGTAGTTCATAGTCCTCTGTTAATACTTGTTGCTGTTCTGGATCTGTGAATGCTGGGAAATATATTTGAAATTTGCTACCTTGACCTACTAAGCTTTCAACATTTATGAATCCGCCATAAGTTTTAACAATTCCCATAACTGTTGACAGTCCTAAACCTGTGCCTTTACCAATTTCTTTGGTTGTAAAAAATGGCTCAAAAATTCGTTCTAATACTTCGGGGGCAATTCCAATACCAGTATCGATAACGGAAACCGTAACATAATAACCAACTTTTGCCTCAAAATACTTTTGAGCAGAGAATTCGTCAATAAACTGATTGGCAGCAGAAATTTTCAAAGAACCGCCATAAGGCATAGCATCACGAGCGTTAATGCACAAATTCATCAGTACTTGTTGTAATTGGGTGGGGTCTGCATAGACAGACCATAAATCTAGAGGTAATTCAATAGTAAATTCAATTGACTTGGGAAATGTCTGTTGGATAATGTACTGAATTTCAGCAACTATGTGCTTGAACTGGAAAATGATCCGCTTGCTCGATACACCTTTAGCAAAAGATAATACTTGTTTAATTAAATCAGCCCCACGCTGAACATTAGTATATAACATCTTGAGCAATGGCTGAGTTTGCGGATCGGAAAATTTTTCCTCTAACAATTCTAAGGACATTAATATGGGTGAGAGAAGATTGTTTAGGTCATGAGCAATTCCACTAGCTAATCTTCCAATGCTTTCCAATCGTTGAGCGCGGAGAAATTGTTGCTCTAGCTGTTTTTTCTCCGTAATGTCGGTGTTAACTATGAGGATAGATTGGGTTTGTCCAAATTGATTTTGTACCATTGTCCAGCGACTAGCAACGATAATTTCTCTGCCAGATTTGGTAACTTGCTCTAACTCACCTTGCCAAGAACCAGTTGCTCCGGTAGTGTTGAGGCCTTCTAAAAGTTGTGATGCTGCTGCACGACAATAAAACTCATCAGTTTTCTTACCCAAGCTTTCTTCTCTTGTCCAACCATATAAGTATTCAGCACCTCGACTCCAAAAAAGGATACGTTTTTCTAAATCATGAACAATAATCGCATCAGTCGCAACATCAATTAATGCAGCTTGTTCATGGATCTTTTCTTGGGCTTGCTTGCGCTCAGTGATGTCTCTAGAAATTCCACAGACTGCGTAAGGAATACCGTTGGCATCATGTAACGGAAATTTGATAGTAATGTAAGTATGGACTTCTTCTGCATGAGTTACAGTCTCTTCTACTTCAATAGCTTGATTTTCTTGAAACACCTGTTGATTATTCGTTGCGAAAGTATCGGCAACTTCAGATGGCCAGACTTCATAGATGCTCTTGCCGATTAGAGTTTCTGGAGTCGTGGACAGTAGGTTTGCATAACTGCGATTTCCCAAAATATGTTTATTTTGTGAATCGATTAAGTAAATGACAGCAGGCGAGTTATCAAGAATTGTTTGCAGATGCTGTTGCGTTTCCCACAGAGCAAGTTCGGCTTTTTTACGAGCGCTTACATCAATAGCTGTACCTAAAATCTGCACAGACAAGCCATTTCTATCTCTTGTAAACACACACTCGCGGCTATGTAACCAACGCCACTGACCATCGGCATGTTTCATTCGGTATTCAATTTCGATTACTTCCTCATCTTGCAAGGTTTGGAAAGTCTGTAAGTGTGCGTTAATTCGGTTGATGTCATCTGGATGAATCAGACTCGGTAGTACTTTTTCTTTCATTGATTGAACAGCACCAGAGCTATAACCAAGGATCTCCAGCATTTGGTGATTTATATAAACATTGCGCTGTTCAATCAAATCATAGATATATATAATGTCTGGTGTTGTTTCTACAATTTTCTGTGCAATATTCTGCTTTTGTTGAACTGCTGCTTCTGCCTGCTGACGTTCCATGAGTTCGGTTTGTAATTGTGCCAAAAGCGTAGATTGCTCAATGGCAATTGACAGTTGCTCCGCAACAGTTTTTGCTAATTCGATATCTTCGTTGTACCAAGGTAAAGATTGCCTGTTTCTTAACAGGCTCAGACTACCCCAAATTTGAGAATTAAAATGTAAAGGCACTAGTAACCATTTACCGCCAGAAGTTTGCGCCAGTTGACGATTAATTTCATCACTACAACAACTAGGGTCTTCTAATTGAACAATTTCTAAGCGCTTGAGTCGCTTGGTAACTTGATTGCCAATATCAGGAATGGATGTGCCTAAAGCTGTGGGTAAATTTGAGTTTTGGCGATACTCTGTAATGTGCAACCATATCTGCTGTTGTGGTAGGTATTGCACGATTACAGCTTGTTGGGCTGGTATTAGTTGAGCAATTTCTTTAACTGCTGTAGAAAAAATAGTTTCTAAGCCTAGACAATTACGAATACTTTGGATGACTCGATTGAGAGCTTGTTCTCGTTGCCATAGGTGCTGTGTTCGTTGATATAGTTGACTTTGTTGTAGAGCGACTGACAGTTGCGTAGCCAATTGCACCAGGAAATCAATCTCCCACTGCTGCCATTGGCGTGGCTTTTGGCACTGATTTATGAGCAGCAACCCCCATAATTGTTCATCTTGGAGAATAGGTACTACTAAGCTGGCTCTAATTTCTAATTCAGCTAGGAAATCAACCTGACGCGCACATAAGTCTGCTGTATAGATATCTGCTATGGCTTGGATACGGTTTTGTTCATAAAGCTTACGTCTGTTTGAGTCAGCAAAATATGAATCTGTAATTGTTTGACCTAAAATAGAAGTAATATTTTCAGCAGTTGATTCTACTGTCACAACTCCGCTCCAATCTGCTTGAAAGCGGTAGACAAAGACTCGCTCGGCTTGTAGAAACTTCTGTATTTCTTGTACTGCGATGTTGAGAATTTCTCTTATATCTAAACTCTGACGAATACGCCCAGCAATCTGAGCAATTAATTGTTCCCTTTGAGTCTGCTGTTGTAGCGCTACTTGTTGAGCTTGCTGCTGAGATACTAAATTTTCTAACTCGGAAAAACTTTGCCGCAGCGTCACTAATTCTTCAATGATTTGCTGTTTGGTCTTTTGCTCATCTCTCATAGCTTTACGAATATCAAATAGTTTTATAAATGACAGGCAGTAAATGTGCAAACAAGACGATCTTTGACCACTATACATGAATGTCAAAGTTTATAAAGCTTTCTCAATCTTGATTTCCGAATTTAGGAAAATCTCCAAGGCTATTACTATATCTACTTTCTAGCCTTTCAGTCTTTTGTTAAGAAAAATGTGACTAATGCATAAAACTGGCTGCGATCGCTATCATTAGCTTGACATTACTTGGCTTCTTATATACATAAAATAGGCTTATACGTAGCTATCTATATACCTGACTTTTCCCGTTATGTCTCGAACAGCAAACTGATAAAGGGTTTAGGGAACAGCACCGCATATAAAGGAAGTATTTATTATAGTGGTGCGGCATATTTGAGAAGTCTACTGTAGAAGGACGAATTATTTGACCAGAACGGCGGATTGTTTGCCATCAATCTAAATTTTCTAAGTTTCCTGTTCCAGGAATTTCTATAACTTCATGCCAGAAATCCTAAAAATTAGATCCTGAATGCTTACATATCACCTGTGCTGCTATTGAAAGGTTAACCAAAATATAGTCAGCAATTCCTAAACGAGACATTTGGAGCTGAGACTGATTACCCTGATCTATCAAAATCGTTTTATACCCTGCACTATGTTCAGCTTCTATATCACCAATAAACCAAGAATTTGGTAAATCTATATTTTTAGTCTATATAATTTGCTCTTTATGAAGTAAAATCGCATCAACTCAACCCAAAACATCTTTACTACTTTTAGAATTGGGATTATCGGTATTTTAACTTTAAGAACTTATGGGATAATGAGCAATATTCCCACGAGAGAAAAATTCTTGTTGAGGTAGATTGAATGCCTGTTACCTACGAACTTAGAGATTATCAACATCAGTGGATAAAAAATATTTGGAATTCTTGGGAGAATGGTAATAGGCGAGTGCTTGCACAACTCCCGACAGCCGCCGGAAAAACGGTGTGCTTTGCACATATTTCTCATAAATTCTTTGACCAAGGAAAGCAAGTTTTAGT
>NZ_JADEXT010000061.1:0-31764 GCF_015206985.1 Nostoc sp. LEGE 12447
CTTCTCCCACCAGTCCAGCATTGCTTGTCACCTTTAGCACTCGATTGCAATTACTTTACCGTATTTGCGGTGCTGTTTCTTAAATCCTTTATTAGTAAGCCTTTCAAGACTTAACGGGAAAAGTCAGCTGCGAGATATCTTTGCCAGTTTATTTTTTGCCGCCATTGGGATGTTAATTGATCCAGTGTTTTTGTGGAACAACCTGGAATTAATTTTGGGATTGGTAGCACTAGTTTTCATCGGTAAATTCTTGATTATCACGCCCCTAGTAAAGCTGTTTGGCTACCCTTTGAGAACAGCCATAATCGCTGGTTTGGGACTAGCGCAAATTGGGGAATTTTCCTTTGTTCTCGCCAGTGAAGGGCAGTCTTTGGGGCTGGTGTCCCGACAAATATACTTATTAATTTTGGGAACCACCGCAGTCACTCTCATGCTTACTCCCTTTGTATTGCGGTTAGTGCCATTTTTATTTAATTTTGCCGAATCAATGCCCTGGTTGAAACCGTATTTACAAGAAGATCAGGTACGGGATGTATCAGAAGATTTACCCTTCAAAGACCATGTAGTAGTCTGTGGTTATGGGCGAGTTGGCAAAAATTTAGTGAAATTGTTGCTGCAACACAACCTTCCTGTGGTAGTAATCGACCAATCAGAAAGCAGAATTCAGCAGTTGCGTGAGGCTGGAGTGTCTTATGTCTATGGCAATTGCGTGAGTTTACACGTTTTAGAAACCGCCGGAGTGAATCATGCCAAAGGAATGGCGATCGCACTTCCAGACCCGATGAGTACTCGTCTTTGTTTGAAACGCGCCTTAGAATTGCGCCCAGAATTAGATTTAGTTGTCCGTGCTAACCAGGATAAAAATATTGAGGTGCTGTATCAATTGGGAGCTAGAGAAGTGGTACAGCCAGAGTTTGAAGCCAGCTTAGAAATGTCAACCTATTTATTAACTGGCTTAGGCTTGTTGTCGCCAGCAGTCGTACAACGAGAAATGCAGCAAATTCGCAACGATCATTATTTAGATTTGCGGCCAGAACGTTCTGCAACTGAAGTTGCTCGTGATTTGCGTCAAGCCACCCGCGATTTAAATCAGCGCTGGTATCCTCTCCCAGCAGATTCGCCCTTAATTGGTATGAGCATAGAAGAAGCAGATATGCGCTACTTAACAGGAGCGAGTTTGATGGCAATTCGTCGCGCTAACGGCGATGAAATCGATTATCCCAATAATAAAACCAAATTGGAAAATGGCGATCGCTTGCTGGTAGTAGGAGCAGATGAAGAACTAGCAGCTTTGGCAGAATTCGCCAAGGGACAAGCTGCTGTTCCCGGAGAAAATAGTGCTTGCCAGTGGGTTACAGTTAATGCAGATGCGCCAACGCTAGGTAAAACCCTTGCAGATTTAGATATCAACAAGCGATTTGGAGTACAGGTACAGGCGATCCGGCGCGATGGTAAATTTATTCGCTATCCTGATGGCGGCATGGATTTGCGAGTTAGCGACCAAGTATTATTATGTGGTAGCTTGACAGGTCTGAGTCAACTAGAACAATTATTTGCGATCGCAAATTCACTACCCCTGTCTCTTCCAGTATTGAAGGCTGCTGAGGCAGAAGCACTCCAAGAGTTTCTACCTGTGGATCGTGTGGATTGAAGGGAGCAGGGCAGGCTACGGTGTACACACAAATCATCTGATCCCCCTAAATCCCCCTTAAAAAGGGGGACTTGAAGAAATTTCCCCCCTTTTTAAGGGGGGTTAGGGGAGATCGAAACACTGTTAGACAACTTTATAAGACTTGTGTGTACACCGTAGCCTGCTCCCTGCCCCCTGCTTCCTTGCTCCCCTGCCCCCTGCTCCCCTGCTTCCCCTGCTCCCCCTGCCCCGTTTACTTAAGCGATCGCTGCTCTACCGTATTATGTAAAGGTATAGAAAGAGAAAACTCTGCTCCTTTTCCCGGTTCGGATATTACACTTATTCGTCCGCCATGTTTTTCTACAATCGAGTGGCTAATTGATAATCCTAAACCTGTTCCTGTGCCTATAGGTTTTGTTGTGAAAAATGGGTCAAATAGGCGCTGTTTCACCTCGTCAGACATCCCAGCTCCATTATCTGCAATTTGAATAGTTACTGTATCGGCATCAGTCATTTTGGTACGAATTTGGATAGTCGGGATTTTTGTTTGTCTATCTTCATTGGTGAATGATGAATCCAAGGCATCAATAGCATTGTTCAGAATATTCATGAATACTTGATTGATCTGACTGGCGTAGCAACTAACTTCTGGCAACTGTGCATATTCCTTAATTACATCGATTCCGGGGCGGTGTGCTTTCTCTTCTAGACGGTGGTGTAAAATTAACAGGGTGCTGTCAATGCCTTCATGAAGATTGACACTTTTCATTTCAGCCTCATCCAAACGCGAGAAATTGCGGAGAGAAAGGACAATTTGACGAATGCGATCTGCCCCCACTTTCATTGATTGCAGCAATTTTTGTAAGTCTGGTTTGAGAAAGTTTAAATCTATTGCCTCTAGTTCTTCTTGAATCTCAGGAAACGGTTGAGGATAGTAGTGCTGATACCGCTCAACTAGATGCAGCAAATCTTGGCAATACTCATTGGTATAGGTAAGGTTGCCATAGATAAAGTTAATCGGGTTGTTAATTTCGTGGGCAACACCTGCTACCATTTGTCCCAATGAAGACATTTTTTCAGTTTGAATTAGTTGGCTTTGAGTGTGTTGCAGTTCCTCTAAAGTTTCCGAGAGATGCTGATTTTTATCATTCAACTCCAGAGTTCTCTGCTCTACCTTTTGCTCTAAAGTATGGTTGTAATCTTCTAATTGAGCTTTTGCTACAGCTAGATTGTTATACAACATGGCATTTTGCAGCGAGATGGCAGCTTGTGCTGTAAGCAACCGTAAAACCTCAAGACGGTTTTGGGTAAAGGCTCCAGTTGTCAAACTGTTTTCTAGGTATAGGATGCCAATTAGTTGGCCACGATTATGAATAGGCGTACATAGCAAGCTTTTGGGTTGCCATAGAATGATGTAGGGATCGTTGGCGAAGGTAGTTTCCTTGCGGGCATCATCTAACACTAGGGTTTCGGTGGTGCGCGATACATAATTCACAACTGCTTTGGGAACATCCTGACTAGCTGAAAGAGGAAGGGAGTGCAGGTTTATTATCCCCAAGTTTTCATCGGTAGGCGTAGGGTGTGGCAGAAATTGCTGTTCTTCAAAGATCGCTTGACTAGTTTTTTGAGCCACAACAACCCAATTATCCTCTTGAAGCAGCAGAAGGACTGATTTATCAGCCCCGGCATTTTCGATTACAACCTGCATCAGGGTTGTCAACAGCTTTTCTAACTCAATTTCTCCAGCCAGTGCATGAGAGGCTTTCATCACCGTTGCTAAATCTAATGCTTCAGTCCCAGTGGAACTACTTTGGTTGAATCCGATTGTAGTGGTGAGGGTTGAAGAAGTAGTTTCATCCTGCTGAAACAGCTTAAGCAATAATTGAGAATATTGGTGTTGCAACTGGTTAACTTTGGCGATCGCTCCCCAGCTAAGGTAAGTGTAATAGGCGTTTTCTAGGTAAATTTGCGCGATCGCTTCTTTGTTCCATTCTAAATAAAATCGGGCAGCCAGTTCATTGGCGAGGGCTTCTTCCTGAATATATCTATTGGCTTTTGCCTGTGTGATCGCGCGATCGTAATGATCCACTGCTTGAGCCATCTGTCCCAACACTCGGCATTCTTCGGCTTTCACCAATTCAAATTTGTGCAAATAATTCATGGGTGCGTGGTGCGCCCATGTCTGCATTTTTTCTTGGTTTTCTGTAACCCGTTCTAGTAATGTTTTTTGGCGAGAGACTATAGCTGTGCGATACTCTGCTAAAGCCGTCAAGGAATCATAAAAATAAAACATCGGCACAGTGGCATAGCCCGTTCCCGCAACTAGATATTCTCTAGCTTGAGCGGCTGTTTCCACTGCTTGAGAAAGGTTTTCAAACAGATAACAGAGAATCAATTTGTGGAGGAAGAAATAGTGAAGCCCTGTCAATTCATTGGCTTGAACCAGTTGATTCACAAATTCGGCTTCGTTGAGTGCTTCGCCTGTTATAATACAGGGGTTCTCAGCTTTGCCAAGCAAATTCAAAACTGTTTGCCAGAAAATACGGCAATAGTTTAGAGTCGTACCTTGCTTAAAATTTTCCAAAACATGACAGTAAGCCCGGATATCTTCCTCTAACGAGTTCAATTCTCGACCGAGAAAATAGGAATATTGGCAGATATCTTTGGTATTGAAACCTACGTAGTATACATTTCCAGTTTCTAGAGCAATCTTGTAACCATCCAGCATTAACTGCAAAGATTTTTGCAGTGGAGACTTCAAATAGGTGATGAAAGCACCTACGACATAAAATACTGTGGGTTTGATGTCGCTAATATTAAATTTGTCAGTTAGTGCCAAGGCAAGATTGCCAACTCGATCGGCTGTTTCAATATCCTGAAGAATTCCGCTCAAAAGAATGCCATAACAGCCATAACAAAAGGCAGAAAATGGAGCGTTGCCATACTCAATAGATGCTTGGACTTGAGACAAAATCAGTAGTGGAAACAGATTAGGATCGGCAATGTAAACGGCTGGAGCAACGTTTGCCACAATTCGGGTGACAGCTAGCTTCTCTGCGGCTACCATCACAGGTAAGTCAACCAATTCTGCAATATCACGACCGTTAATCAGAGTAGCCGTTTCTTCCAGGGCTTGCTGAATGTCTTGTGAGGTAGGTGTTTCTGGGAAAACCACGCCAAATTTACTCATTCCTTGACGTGCGATCGCGATCGCGCCCAGCACATCATTTTTAGCTGTATACGCCTGGATTTTGGTTTCGTAAATACCGACTTGATCCAGTGGAGTTTTGGCTTGCTGGATGACTGTTTGAGTCAATTTTTCCATCTGTTCATACGCGCCACTAAGATAAGCAGCATCGGCGGCTGATTCGTGCAATGCCAGAGCCAATTCATACTGACTTTGCCAACAGTCACTTCTCAATAAACGAATCCCAGTAGTTAAATACTCAATTGCTACCTGGTAAGCTGTGGAAGATTTGGCTTTTTTTCCTGCCGACAAGTTGAGTTGTGCCAGTCGATCACGATCGGTTTGAGATGCGATCAGTTCTATGCCAATATTCAATTGATTGACAATTTCAAAAATCAGCAATTCTTGCTCAGTTTCCGGGGTATTGCTCAACAGCAATTGACCAATTTTTAGGTGAGTTGCTGGTTTCTGATAGTCTGGAATTAGTGAATAAGCGGCTTGTTGAATGCGATCGTGGAAAAATTTGTAGGTAATAATTATTGGTGTGTTGTCATTTGTCAAATCATCCATGACAACAGACTCATCCTGAAAGAATGTATATCCTTCCCCACTGGGTAAGATCAATTCATCCTTGAGGGCTGGCCACAAATCTGCTGCGGTTTGGACTGGAGATTTTTCATAGACAACTGATAAGGTTTCTAAATCAAACTGATTGCCGATACAAGCAGCCAGTTTGAGAACATTCTGAGTCTGCTGTGGTAATTTGTGGAGTTGCACCGCCACAAACTCGACAATATCTTCTGTAAAAGACAGCGCCCGAATTTGAACTAGATTGCACTGCCAATCTCCCGTTCTGCTGGCAAAGGCGATCAACCCATCTTCATGCAGCGATTTGAGAAACTGGTTAGTGAAAAATGGATTACCTTTAGTCCTTTGATACACCAGATTGGCGATCGCAGTTGCTTGTTCTGTTGAATATTTGAGGGTATCTGCAATCAGTTGATTTAGGTCGGTTTCGGTAAGGGCAGAAAGAACAATACTACTAACTGTAATCGCCTCTTGACGCATTTCCTCAATGGTCAACATCAGGGGATGGGCTGAGGAAACCTCATTATCCCGATATGCTCCAATCACTAATAAATAAGAGTTGCTGGCTTCACTCATCAACAGATGCATCAATTTTAAAGAAGCCGAGTCTGCCCACTGTAAATCATCAAGAAAAATAACTAGGGGATGTTCTTGGGTTGTGAATACTTGAATGAATTTCTGAAACAGCAAATTGAAGCGGCTTTGGACAGCAGTACTCGATAATTCCGGGAGTGAGGGCTGTTTTCCAATGATTCGTTCGAGTTCTGGAATCACCTCAATAATTACTTGACCACTTTCACCCAAGGTAGACAAAATTTGAGTCTTCCACTGGTCAATTTGAGCATCACTCTCTGTCAGCAGTTGTGCCATTAAGTCCCGAAACGCTTGCACCAAAGCAAAAAAGGGAATATTCCGATTAAATTGATCGAATTTGCCCTTGATAAAGTATCCGCGCTGACGGGTGATTGGTTTATGAACTTCGTTGACAATTGCTGTTTTCCCAATGCCAGAGGAACCTGCCACCAGCATCATTTCAGAGGTTCCCTGGCGCACCCGTTCAAAAGTTGCTAGCAGCGTTGCCACTTCTACTTCCCGTCCATAGAGTTTTTCGGGAATGGCAAAGCGATCGCAAACGTCCCTGTACCCTAGCTGAAATGGGATAATATTTCCACTTTCTTGCAATTGCTCCAAACAAATTTGCAGATCGTGCTTTAGCCCTAATGCACTCTGATAGCGGTCTTCAGCATTCTTTGCCATCAGTTTCATGACGATATCACAGAGAATTTGGGGAATCTCTCCTCTATCATTTAAAAGTGGTGGTTGTTTTGCTATATGACAATGCACCAATTCCATCAAATCATCCGATTGAAATGGCAATTGCCCAGTTAAGAGTTCATAGAAAGTGACTCCAAGAGAATAGAAGTCAGTGCGATAATCAATCCCCCGATTCATGCGCCCGGTTTGTTCAGGGGAGAGATAGGCAAGAGTTCCTTCTAAAACAGTCGGGCTGGTTGAAAGTTGGTTAACTCTCGGCAGCAGTGAAGCAATACTAAAGTCAATGAGTTTGACCTGCTTTGTGGTAGGGTTTATCAGGATATTGGCGGGTTTGATATCCTTGTGGATGATTTCGTGATGGTAGAGATCAGCCAGAATATCGGCAAGTGCGATCGCAATCTGTAAAAACTCAGTCAAAAAATCAGGATGCAGATGTGAGGAATTTTCCTGATTTCCTGTCTCACCGAGCCCTTTCCTTCTAAAAGCAGTGTACTCCTTCAAAGAAATTCCACCAAAGTCTTCTAAAATCAAGGCGGGTCGATTTTGACAACTTTCCAGACTATAGATCCGAACAACCCCAGGAACATTTAAGATTTTCGTAATTGAGTACTGATTCCTGAATTGAGCCAACTCAATCACACTGGGATAAGAATTTTTCAGAAGTTTGATCACAACAGGGGTTTGATCGGCTTCTCGCCAACCTCGGTAAACCAGGGTGCGAGTGCTGGTGTAAATTCTTTCACCAATCCCATAACCGGGAACATCAACTCGATTTTCTACCATAAAGCTTGCGACTGGATAACCTGAGTTCAGTTTTCCCCGATTAACTCGAAGTATCACAATTCATGCTGTAATTTTCTGAAGGTAAAAAATTGAGAAACCCGGTTGATTTAGCTTAACCCGGTATAGTTCAATACTGCTCATCTAAGGGCGATACCCTGGGGGTTCGCCTTTGGCATTCTTGTAGAGTAGCCGCTTTGTGTCTACTGCGTGTATTTTTGTACAACTACTATTATAAAAAATGTTTGAAAAATCGTTAATGGCAGGTTGCTTAAATGAATGAGTTCGATCAAACTTTAGAAGATCAGAGCATGAGCTATGTGGGAATGATTGCAAAGTTTCCACTGGGTGTTCACGACCTCAAGTCTTTTATTACTCCTGAAAACCATCTATTCGTTCTCAGCCATCTGGGAATCCCAGCCATTGACATCAAGCAATGGAAGTTGAAAATTTCGGGATTAGTAGAGCAAACTCTTGAGTTGTCATATCAGAATTTGCTGAGTCTAGAATATCGTGAATTAACTGTTTTCCACCAATGTTCAGGCAATCCGCTTCAACCCAAGGTTCCGACAAGACTCATTAGTAATGTGACATGGGGTGGAATTTCGCTCAGAGCAATTCTTAATCAATTGCAAGTAAAACCTGAAGCTCGTTATATCTGGTTTGTCGGAACTGATCGCGGTGTTTATGAGGGAGTTTCTAGCGATTCATATATTAAAGATATTCCGATCAAAAAAGCATTGGATAATGATGTGCTGCTGGCGTACAAGCTGAACGGTGAGTTTCTGTCAGCAGAGCGGGGTTTTCCTTTGCGGCTGGTGGTTCCAGGCTACTATGGCACGAACTTTGTCAAGTGGCTCTCACATATTTATGTCACAGATCAGCGATCGCCAGGGCCCTTTACAACAACTTTCTATAACGATCGAGTTGGAGGCGATGATGCGACTTTAAAACCCGTTTGGGAAGTTGCACCGGAGTCTGTAATTGTTCATCCTTCTCAAAATGAAGTATTATACCTTCAACCTCAAACACATTGGGGTTGGGCCTGGGCATCCAAGGGTATCCAGTCGGTGGATTTTAGTACAGATGGTGGTATCACCTGGCAAGCTGCTGAAGTTGAAGCACGGTTGCAATATGCTTGGCAACGATTCACGTTTCAATGGACTCCACCAACGCCAGGACAATATAGCTTAATGAGTCGAGCCACTGATTATGATGGAGCAATTCAACCAATTCAGCAAGAGCGCAATGCTGTTTATACAGTAGCTGTCACTGTTAAAGAAACGACGATAAAAGGCTTTGACTCTTTTACCGTCGTCGAATAAATGAAAATTGAGCAGATAGTTTAGGCAGATGTTAGCGATCGCTCTGGTTCGTACACTTTAGAAAATGGTTCTTGATAAGAATGAGTCTTAATATAAACCAAAAACTCATTGATCAAGTCTGTAAAATACACAAACGCCACATCAATTAATTCAAGTGCTTGTTGACGAATTTCTTCCGACACCTCAATTTCTCTCATTATTTGCAAAGAAGAGGGAGTATGAAGAGTGTGGGTATTTTCTATATGGTTATGACGCATACCAAAGTAACGGAACTCTGTTTGAGTCATTTCTTGCAGTTGCAAGGCCGCAGACATGGTTGAACGGAAAAAAACATTCGCCGTCACCTCGGATACCTCAATGGCAACCAATCTGATGATAGGATCTGCTCCCCGAGTATACCGCTCAAAGATAGGAAACATCGAACGGGAAACCTTAGTATGATCGCTCCAAAGGAATCGCACGGCATCACTAAACCGCATAGGATAGTCAATCCCCATCTTTTCCATGTCTTCTAGTAACCATTGCCAGTGAAAATGTTCTTCGTGCGTGTGCAGATTTACCATCTCTTGAATGTAATTAGTCGTTGGCTCATCTCTAAGAACTCGTTTGCATAACTCACTGAACTCCAGTGCCAGTGGAGCAATCACAGGTGCAAATGCCAGTCTCTGGCGTGGATCAATGGACTCGTCTTTCATATACTCAAAGAACGGTAACTTGGCATATTTCTGGTTCTTCTGCTCAATCAACTCAAGAATTGATTTCATTTTCATTTTCATGTTCCTAACGATAGACAAATGGGTTTGTAACCGACTTGGTTATCCAGTCAGCCATAGCACTACTTAGGCTTTTGCCTGAGAGAGTGCTTATTGAGAAAGTCAGAAAGTTTGTTAGCTTAAGATGCTGCCACAGCGATTGTAATTGCTATCAAAACAAACAACTTACTTCATAAACTGTGGCAGAAAATGTTATGATAACTCTCCTCACATTTGTGTAAAGAGCTAACAGTAACTCAAACTAAACTATTTTTCGATGACGCAATAAAGTACATACAAATGTACTGTTACCACCTTTTGGTAAGATCGTAACTTTAAAGATTAGTCATTAAAAACCGTAAAATTACGACTTAAATAAATTATTTATTTGAATTTTATTATTCAAAACTGCTGCAATGTCAGTAGTTAATTTTAAGAGAATGTTTTTATAGCTGGACTTATTGAAGTAAAGATGAAAATTCTTACGGTAAAGTTTAAAGTATAGAACTTTACTTTAAACACCTGTAAAAAAAAGAATGTCAGTGATGCTATAATTACCAGTATAATCGTATAAAAAGTTTTATGATATAAATATATTTCTGTGGGGAATCAGGTGATTTGAAAATAATAAATGTATGCGATGGTGTATTGCAACAGATAATTATTAAAATTCCCTTATTTTTGAGCTAATGTTATAGCTACTTGCAAAAATTGTAGTATTTCCCATATCTTCATTAGCTTTTGAAAGAAGTCAGTAAATCATGTGCAATGGATGTATCAGCAGCATGTTTAATTACATCAAATGGCATTCCCAATCTTTCGGCAATATCTAGTAGAGTATACTGATACCAATTCTTTATGAAGCTGCGCCAAACTATATGAGGAACGAACCGCAAAGGACGCATACTCCTACGGAGAAGCAAGCTACGCGCAGCGTCTCGTCAGAGAAGAACACAAAGGAAGAAAGAAGAAGCAAAGGAAATTTGGCGCAGCTTCACAAAGAAATGGTATGAGCTACTGACTCAATGTATCACTGGAGCCAGCAGCCTTTAATCAGCCATTCCCATGCTCTGTATGAGCCCATGTGCCGAAATTACAACCAATTGCCAATCAACACATAGGCAGACCAAAAGCTTGGTGCTTTGTAGTTAGGGTGTTGCAACAGTTGTAGCTGGGCACGGTGGACAGCTTTGGCTTTAGTGATTTTGCCACTCTTGAGTTCTCGATAAAAGGCACTAACAAACATTGCCGTTGATTCATCATCAATCTGCCACAGTGAGGCGATGGTACTGCGTGCCCCAGCTCGGACAGCTGCTCCTGCAAGACCCAATGCTGCACGGCTGTCTCCTGTTGCTGTCTGGCAAGCACTCAAAACGAGTAGCTCTACTATAGTTTTGCCCTGACTGCGAAAAAGAGTATCAAAATCTTTGACATTGATCTGACCATCGAAATCCAAAATAAAAGTGTCTTCAAGGCGGGAACTAAACTGACCATGAGTTGCTAAATGCACTATGTTGAATGAAGCAGCATTAATTTCACCCTCTAAATTCTTTTTCTTAAAATCTCCATCTAGTAGGCTAGTTGTCGAGACTCCTGCTTTGGTAATGCCGTCAAATTCAGATTTGATCGCAAGCAACGGTGCAAACTTGGAAAAACCTGGTGGTGGCTGAGTCAGTCCTGCGGTTAGCGCTCTTAGCTGCTGTTTTACCAGTGGTTTAGGATCGAGGAGTTGCAGACCCACGCTCAGAGCAATTGCATATTTCTCTACCAAGTATTGCTTACCATCATATAGAGCTGCCATTGGTAAATTGCGTAAGGGGCCATCTAGGACAAACACTAGGGTATCTACCCCACTGTTTTGCAATTTTGACTCAATGGGTTGAAGCAGCCAGTTGTAAACTTCATGCGCCTGGGTTTGGACGGCTTTGGTAGCAGTGGGATTGACAAGACTTTTTCGCAGTTCTAGTAACAATTTCTCTACTTCTGTATGAGAAATCTGAGTAGTGTAGCTTTGCAGGGGTTGTTTAGGAATTTTGACAATTACCTGAAGTTCGTCAGGAAGAATAATTGGATAAAGAATGGCAGCCGTGGGATTATCTTTATCCACCATTTGATCGAGGGCTACTCTCTGTCCTTGTAGGCAAGCTTCTCGAAAGAAGTCGTCTAATTCTGCTAGTTGGAGTGCTTCAATGCGTTGGCGTGCTTTCTCCAATATTTTTTGATCTGGTTTTCCTTCTTGGGATTTTAGCAGTAACTCTACTGACTCTCGGTAGATGGGTTCTACGCTGTCCCGAAAGTTGAATTGTACATCCTGGTTAACTACGTCTTTATTGACTACTAAATCTCTGCGAAGGGACTGGAGAGTGTCTACAGCAGAATCATAGGCTGCGATCGCACCATTCATATCTTTTTTTGCCCGCAGTAATCTACCTAACTGCCACTCTAAGGTGTAGGTGATTTCTGGTGCATTACTGCTCTGTGCTAAAGCTAATCCTTGCCGGGTAAGCTCTTGTGCGTATGACAATTGTCCGGTTTCTTCATACAAACCGCCTAAACTCTTTAGTGAGTATGCTTCTGCCCGCTTGTCCCCTAAACTGCGAGATTGTTCAATAGCCCTAGCGAGTAATACTGCTGATTCTTTGGTGCTAAATCCTGAGTAGTAATGCTGACTAGATGCTTGCAATATACCACCCTTGACTTTTGCCAAACTTTGGGAAAAGTTAACGTGAGCGTAAATGCTAGCACGGCTGGGAGGAAGTTGAGCTAGTTCGGACTCAATCAATGGTAAGAGGGTTTGAACCTTTGCCCATTGTTGATCTTGAATCAGTAGGCTCAGGTGATTGAGTTGGGCTTGGACTTTTATTAAGGGTGAGGGAGATGCTGCAACTGTTTCTTGATAATAGGCGATCGCCAATAGGTTATTTTGTTGTTTACGGGCATTATTCCCCAGGCTGAACAGACTGGCTGCAATATCTGCGCTTGATTGCAGATTTCGAGCAATTGTCAGACTTTCTTCTAGCGCCAGACGTGACTTTTCCAAATCGCCCACTACTAAAAGAGCATCACCGAGCGATCGCAAACTCACTGTCTTTTCTATCGAATTTGGTTGAGATTTTAATGTCTGACTTACCCGATCGAGTGTTTTGACAGCGCGGGGGTAAAATCCTTGGGTTCGCCACGCTTGTGCTTGATTGATTAGCGATCGCACCACACCACTTTGATTATCTGCTCGCCTGTAAATTTCTTCTGTCTGCTGCCAAGTTGCTAAAGCTGCCTCGGCTTGTCCCATTCTCAGTTGAAGACGACCTTGAATATCCAGTGATTGGGCTAAGATTTGAAGATTTTGGTTTTCATCTTGTCCTTTGAGCAAGTTTAAGCTCTCTGTAATTGCCTGCTGTGCTTGACTCCATAAACCAAGTTGCTGGTAAGCTAGCGAAAGATTACTCAGTGTCGCTGCCTGTCTGAGGCTTTCTCCTTGCTGCTTATATGTTTGGACAGTCTGTTGTAATACTTCTACTGCCTTGGCAAAGTTACCAGAATTGTATAAAAATTTTCCCTGTTCTAGTAGCGAACCTGGGTCATTAACTACAGCCAGCGATGTCAAATTGTTAATCTGTAATTGAGATGAAGAATTAATTGAGCCAGGAACTTTTGCTAGCACGGGTGAACTCAATATGCATAGCAAAGCTATTAGAAAGTACAAAGGCAAACGCAAAAATTGAGCCAGTGTTGTTTTATGCCAACGCCCTGGCTGCTTTTGTATTTTAACTTTTACAGAATTCGCGCCAAAAATCCTAGTTGTTTTAGCCATAACCATGACAGGAGGTAATTGATAACCAGGAACGCACAGGATTTACTGTAGTTTGGGCTACCACGGTAATGTTACCATTCACATCCATTACTCATGCCTGAGCTTCCACAATCTTATTTATCATGGCTTGGATAAGGTTTTACTATCTAAGCTCCATTGTCACTGATTCCAGATAATTAGACACCTTGCAAAAGTAACAAATGCCAAGATGTCGGGGAAAGGTTAAAGGGTAAAGGGGAAATTTCATCCCTTTCCCTTTACCCCTTCCCCACTTCTGCAAGAAGTCTATTAGACATCTCCATAAATTAAATATGCGTTATCGATAACCTTTGTAGAGAAGTATTACCATAGCGGGGCCCAATTCAATGCAATAAACCTAATCATTTAAGAACGGATGACTTAATTTCTTGCTCTATCTGATTACTAATAATCTCAGATCCCATAGCAGGTTTATCTAGGTTAACTCTAATAAAATTAGTTTTATCTTTTCCTGTAAATTTTTTATCATTATCTGAGTCTTTGATAATTTTTATAAAAATTGCATTTTGACTTTGAACAACAACCCAATTGATGATTTGAGTATTGTTTGGGGTAATTTGCTGGAGATTCTTACCTGATAAATCAGAAAGATAACCAACAGTAGCATCTTCGCTGTTGAGTTTTGTATCTATGTTTGTGTCTTGTTCAAGGATTTTATAAAACCAAACTCTTGTAGGCGGCTTCTCTACCGCTTTTACCTCTAATAAATCAAAGGAGGCGATAATGGCTTTTTTATTTAATAAAATATGAGCTTCACCATCTTGCTTTCGATAAAAGATGATGTTAGACAATTGGTTATTTCTTTCATAAGAACGTGAAAGGCTTAAATCAGTTTTTTTATCTTCATTCTGCTCTGGAAGAACAACGGGAATCATTATATAATCTGATTGTTCTTTAATAATTAAATCTCCATAGACAAGATTCGGATCTGGTTTCGATTTATCTGTTGCTTGTGCCTGTTCCGCTTTTGTGATAGTTGAAGACTTACAAGAAAAAGAAAGGAGCGTAATAATAATAGCTGTAGCAATTTTATTTAAAAATCTATTATATTCCATCAATTTTTTTGACACGATACATTGCCATTCTATTTTCCTCGCTGCTTGGAAATGACTTAGTTAGCTTGAGTTTATATTCTACAAAATAAGCCCATGTTAGTGGGCTTATTGATATATACAAAACAAATAAAGTAACCCAACCAAAAGGTTTAACATTTATAAGAAGGGGAAGGGGGAAAGAGGAAAGGTAAAAACCTCGCCCGCAAGTGGCGCGAAATAATCCAAATTTTATGAGGAAGGTAAAAACCTCGCCCGCAAGTGGCGCGACAATCATCATCCCTTTCCCCTTTCCCCTTTAACCTTTTCCCTTTTATTATTTATTGGGCACATTAACTGGCTTTTGTTAAAAAGACTTTAGTTTCCCAACTATCTCTTCAAGCGTCAATTCCTGCACCATCTGCCGTACCGAGAAAATCATATCACAATAAAATACCAAAAACCTGATCAGGGTTGACCAGGTTTTATCGAGTTCACAGATTTCAAATTGTTAAACTAATTAAGTAATTGGAGGTTAATAACTAGGGTGGACTAGACAACTAACAAACTCAGCATTCTTGCGTTTTTCCGCTTTGGGATTTGGCTTTGCCTTTGACATTAGGCTTTTGCCACTTTTGTAATCTTGATATGCTGAAATTTGCTTGGGTTGATGACAGGGGACACTAAGTCATTTACCCTTTTCTTTTGGTTTTATTTTGTTTGGTGTCCTACTATTTAAGTTATCACTTCAGTTTCTAAGTTGCAACTCTTAGTTTACTAAAGTTGATGTTTTGTTAGATTTTGCAATCTAGCTCCAGATATTTGATCCCTGGCTATCTTTTTAAGATATTTGAGGGGATCTTCGAGAGAACAGCATAGCTAATCAAACTGCATTGTCATCAATTGCACATAATTTGACTTTCATCCAGATAATTGCTGGAAATACGTCCAATTGCATCAATTTTTACCAATTGGGCAGGATCAACCTTAATTTGGGTGGCTAATGCGTTGTCTAGTACAACACGGCGGAAATAAACCAATCATTCCAAATCAACGAAACACTTATGCTGTATTCATTTTTAGTTTTTAGTTTTTAATTTTTAATTCCGCCTTGCGGTACTAGTGCTTGTTGGGGATAATGTGCCCTTGCAATAGCATTAATTTGAGGTTGGGCAATTAGCCACGGCAAAGCTAACTGAGCAAGGGTACAATTATAAATAAGAGCTATGGGACGTAATTTTTGTAGCGCTTATTGAGCATGTTCAAAGTTTTCGCGTTGAAACAGTTTATTTTTAGCACGATTATCTGCTGGGTTGGTAGCGATCGCTTGTTTATAACTGCTTTCTAATTCATTCCCTTGGACAGTTTCACACTTTATCGGTCTTAGCTTGAATTAAATCAGAGTTACAGTAGATGCTGATGGAATTGACTACAACTTTTCATGCTCTCAAAGAATGGGCTGTCGCCGTAAATGCCTTGGAGAGTGGCAAAACAATTATGTTGCTTCGCAAAGGGGGTATTCATGAACGAAATGGACATTTCCAAGTTGCCCACAAGCAAATTTTGCTTTACCCTACTTATGAACATCAACAAGCATTTATGCTCAAACCTGAGTATGCTAATTGTGTTTATCCAGTAACATCAGGTTGGCATCCAGAGACAGTTCGCATCGGCAGTTGGGCTGAAATTACAGATATTTTGCCAGTTAGTGACGAATTTCTTGTCAACGCCTTGCTTCCGTTCCATATTTGGAACGAGCATTTTATTAGCGATCGCCTTAAATGGAAACCACGTCAGCCCCTTTATATTCTCCTCCTGCGGACATATAAGCTAACCCAAGAGCCAGAAATTCCTTATTACCCTAAATACGGCGGTTGCAAATCATGGATTGATTTAGATCAATCAATTAACTTGCAAGAAACAACACCAGCTTTGTCTGACTTTGCATACACCCAATTAGTACAGACAATTCGCGGCATTGTCGGCGACAAAATGGCCAGAAAGATTGATATGCTCAATTACAACTCGACTTTTGGCTAAACCTCGGTTGTATTGCTGCTAAGTTTTTCAATTTACAGAGAAGCTATGGTATTTGGAAAACTCGATCAAATTGGGCTTTGATCGCAAAAAAAGCTCGCCCACCAAATATTTAGAGTTTTTCTACAGCGATCGCACGCTGCACTATCCGCTAGTCAGGAGCCAGAATTTAGAACTGAATTTTGGCTCCTGACTTCTGTTTTTTAAAAATACAGCAGATTGCAAATTCCTAACCACCCTGAAAACAGTAGTTATTGCTACACACGATCGCAAAAAACGCGCATAACATTAGAAAAATCTCACCCTAATACATAAGGTGAGGCAAATCTGTTTATCTGCATGTCCAAAAATAGCTCACAAGGGTGAGAAGTAACTTGACAAAAGTCTGATATTATGCGTTAGTTGTTAGCTAAAAGCAAAGGAGTTTGCAATGCATCGACAAATGTGCTGGTTATCTAAGTCTGGTGGCGACGGCGAGAAAATTTTGTATTTGCAGACAGAACCCAACCAGCCTTGGCGGCCCTACACGGCTTTTGGACATTTCACAGTCCCAGATTATCAAATACCAGGTGGTTCTAAAGGTTGGGCAACTTATCAAAAACTTCTCAAAGCAGGTTGGACACTAGTACCTAGCGCACGCGCCAATGAGTTTGGCAGCAGTAGCTACGTAGAGTCAACAATCCAAAATCAATAGTTATTGGTCATTAATCATTGGTCATTTGTTATTAGTCATTTGTTATTCTGTGCGTCCCTGTGTCTCGCCAGTCGCTCACTCGCTCACAAACCTCTGGGGGAACCTTCACCGCGAGGATCTGCCGCGCCTTCTAGAGTTCCATCAGATGTAACCGCGATCGCGTTACCATTACCCCAAGGAGTAGTTTCCTTTATTTTATGCCCCCGACGGCGTAATTCTTGTAGAGTCAGAGCATCTAAACCCCAGGATTCTACACGCAACTCATCTGGAAGCCATTGATGATGTATGCGTGGAACAGAAACAGCCGCGCCAACATCCATGTTGTATTCCAGCACATTTAGGATGACTTGCAAAACCTGAGTGATGATAGTGCTACCACCAGGCGCACCTGCTGCCATCCGAAAATGACCATTTTCTGTGACAATTGTGGGAGTCATGCTGGATAAGGGAGTTTTGCGGGGTGCAATGCTGTTGGCATCATTACCAACTAAACCAAAGGCGTTAGGTACTCCTGGCGCAGCAGCAAAATCATCCATTTCATTGTTGAGGACAATTCCAGTTCCTGGTGTCACCACACCAGCACCAAAACTGAGGTTAATGGTGAAAGTTAGACTTACAGCGTTGCGTTCTTCATCCACAACCGTAAGATGGCTGGTTTCAGTGGATTCATACCGCGTCGCGTGCAGTTTCAGAGATTGGTGAGATAAAGGAATGGTATTTTCTCCTAAACTCCGATTATTAGCCTGACTAAAACGTTGTAGTGTCTTTCTATCTACTGGCTTGACCTTGGTCGAGGGTCTAGCCACTTGCATATTAATTTCTTGACGGCGTTGTTTGGCGTAAGCTGGACTGAGTAGTTCTTGTACAGGAACTTTGACAAAATCAGGATCGCCTAAATATTCTGAACGATCGGCGTAAGCAATTTTCATTGCCTCTACCATTAAGTGGATAGCGTCAGGATGATGCCATCCCAAAGATTTTAAATCAGTGTCACCAATAATATTTAAAATCTGCAATAGGTGAACGCCTCCCGATGATGGAGGTGGCATAGAGCAAACTTTAGCTTTGCGGAAATTGCCACAAATAGGAGTCCGCCAGATTGGTTTGTAGGCTTTCAGGTCTTCTAGAGTAATTAAACCACCATTTTTTACCATATCAGAAGCGATCGCACGAGCAATACTTCCGGTGTAAAAACTTTGGGGATTTTCGGCAACTGCTGTTAAAGTGCGTGCCAAATCATTCTGCACCAGTTTCTCCCCTGGCTTATAAAATTCACCGTTGTGAGTGAAAATTTCCCGCAGGGCTGGATTTTTGAGAAGTGCTTGCTGGCTGGATTGGTTTGTTTGCAGATAACGCCAAGTTGCGGCATCGCCAAGAATAAAGCCATCTTTAGCAAGTGCGATCGCAGGTTTCATCACCTCTTGCCAAGGAAGTTTACCATAGCGACGATGCAGTTCATAAAGTCCCGCCACCGTTCCTGGTGTCCCTACTGCCAAATAACCATTAATACTTGCATTGGGACGCACCTTTCCTTCTGCGTCAAGATACATATTTCTTGTAGCTTTCAGGGGTGCGCGTTCGCGGAAATCTAACGCTTTGATGTCGCCAGTTTTCTCAGAGTGCATCAGCAAAAATCCGCCGCCACCGATTCCCGCTGAAAAAGGCTCAACTACAGAAATTGCAAAGGTTGTGGCTACAGCTGCATCCACTGCATTACCAGCTTTGCGTAACATCGAAATTCCCGCTTCACTTGCTAAGGGATGAGCTGAAACCACCATTCCCTTTTTGCTGCGTAGGGGTAAAGTTAAAGCAGCCGAAGCGACTTGGCTATAAACAAAGAGTGTGAAAGAAAAGGCTGCGATGGCTACGTGCGTCGCAGGCATTGCAACTCGCTTGGCTTTAGTAACAGTAAGCATTTTTATACCATTTTTCATAAAAACTTATACATATATAGCATCTGGGTGTACTTAATTTATCAGATTTTGATTACCATTATTTGCGTAGCTTGCTGCTGTAGGCATGGCTCTCCCCCTTGAAAAAGAGGCAGGCAGGGTGGTTTCATACAACCAGAGAAAAACTAAAACTGGGTTTCAAAGCCTATCGACCTTTCGGGGAAGCCTAATTTATAAAGTAAATATTAATTAGAATGTGTTACGGCGTTTAGGAATTTGAGTGTTTGAGAAAGTCTAATTTAGCAGTAATGTACTATATTTCCAGGTGTTCTACTCTCAGCGATAACGCACACTACAATTCAACATTTACTTTATAAATGGTTTCTTACAAATATAAAGAGTATGCAAAGATTTTTGGAAAAGATAGACATCTAAGTAAATATTCGATATTTAGTTATTGTTGGGTTATTTTGATGTTTTCTATTTTACAGATAGAAATTCAAGAGCGATGCCTACGGCGGCAAGCTACGCCGACAACAAATGCATAAAAATTCCCTGTTTTATGCCATCTCAAGTTTTCCCTATTTTTAAACTAGTAAGACTTATGCATTGACAAAGCAACTAAATTTTGTGCAGTGCTTAAGACTTAGATAGTCCTCAATACTGAGATAAGTAATGTGTGCAAGCGAATTAAAGGGGAAGTCTTTAATGAACAATTGGCGAGTCTATCTATCTAAAGAGCGAATATTATATGCCGAAAGCTTGAACTTTTGGCAAATTATTTGTGCCATCAAAAAGCACTAACTCGATTATTGACAACTGAAGTTACTCCAAAAATCGATTCAATCAGGAAAAAGTTATGGCAATTATCATTGGAACCAGCGGTAACGACACCTTACGGGGCGCTTTTGATTATATCGATTACAACGACATCCTAACTGGTGGCGGTGGCAACGATATAATATTTTTTGACGGCGACTCAAACTACATTAATAAGATCACAGATTTCGGTGGAGTAGGTAAAGGAACAAACCCCACAGCAGCAGTCATTGCCGAAGTGGATACTCTAAATTTCCAGAGCTATAGCGCCTTTACTGCTCAAAACTTGCTCCTCACCCAGAATGGCACAAGTCTGGAAATCGGCTTTCAAGGGTTTGGTAGTTACAAATTCATTCTGGAAAACTTTGCCCTGGAAAACCTTGATAACCTCACCAAATCTGCTGGAGCCACTGTAGATTTGGGCAATATTCTGTTTTATGGGCAAACTACCATCATCGACAGCTTTGATGTCTTCGATGCCAACTCCACCCAAAGCACTGTCTTTAAAAAAAACACAGTCACCTTCCTAAACGACCTATCCAACAATGTTAGTGGCTTTGACAATTCAAATGATGTCATCAATGGTCAAGGGGGTGATGACATTCTTGAAGGCTTAAGTGGCAATGACATTTTGAGGGGTGGCGCGGGCAATAATACCCTCAACGGTGGTGTTGGTGACGATACTTTGTATGCCGACTCCCCCTCAAGCAATAATCTGTTTAATGGTGGCGATGGCAATGATTTTCTCTCCACCTCTGGCGGAGACTACTACAACGCCTACTCACCAAGCTACGACGATCGCTCTTTAGGCAACAATACCCTCAACGGTGGTGCTGGTGATGATACTTTAAATGCTAGCGGTTCATTAGGCGATAACCTCTTAGATGGGGGCGATGGCAATGATTCTCTCTCTATCTCTGGGATTGTAAGGGGTGAGCAGTACACAGGGTCTGACTCTGGCTCAGATGGCGATAACACCCTCAACGGTGGTAATGGTGATGATATCTTGAGTGCTAGTGGATCATCAGGCGATAACCTGCTTTTTGGAGGCGATGGCAATGATTTTCTAGACATCTCTGGCTTTTTGTCTATATATCAAGACTCCTACTTCAACTCGATCTCCTCAGGCAATAACCTCCTAAATGGAGGCGATGGCAATGATACTCTAACAGCCTCTGGTGCCACTGGTAATAACACCCTCAACGGTGGTAATGGCGATGATAGCCTCATAGGTGGTAATAGCAATGATAGCCTCACAGGCGGCGGTGGTAAGGATAAATTTGTTTACGACGGCTTATACGACAACGACAACAGCCTATACAGCGACACCATTAATAATGGCACTACTACGATCGCTGATTTTGATGGAGTAGGTAAAGGAACAAACCCCACAGCAGCAGTTATAGCCGAAGTGGACACTCTAATATTCCAGGACGATAGTAGCTTCACTGCCGACAATTTGCTTCTCACCCAGAATGGCACAAGTTTGGAAATCAGCTTTCAAGGGTATGGTGATACCAGATTCATCCTGGAAAACTTTGCTCTGGAAAACCTAGAAAACCTCACCAAATCTACTGGAGCCACTGTAGATTTGGGCAATATTCTGTTTTATGGGCAAACTGCCATTACCGATAGCTTTGATGTCTTCGATGCCAACTCCACCCAAAGCACTGTCTTTAGAAGAAACACAGTCACCTTCCTAAACAACCTAGACAACAATGTTAGTGGCTTTGACAATTCAAATGATGTCATCAATGGTCAAGGGGGTGATGACATTCTTGAAGGCTTAAGTGGCAATGACATTTTGAGGGGTGGCGATGGCAATAATATTCTCAACGGTGGCGATGGCAATGACACTCTCAATGGTGGCACTGGCAATAACACCCTCAATGGTGGCAATGGCAATGATTCCTTAAATTTCCACTCCCTATCTACGTTAGTCACTCAAACAGTAGACGGGGGAGCAGGTAACGACTTCTTGTCTTTCAGTTATAGCAGTGCTACCACGGGAATTACTTCGACTTTCAATCCTACTACTAACATCACAGTAATTTCTTCGACGGCGGACACAACAGTGTTTAGCTACAAGAATATCGAACAATTAAATATCACAGGTACAGACTATGATGATTATCTTGTGGGAAGCAATGGTAATGATACGCTCCGCCCAGGCAATGGTAACGATACAGTAGATGGTGGCGCTGGTGACGATTTCTTGAATATTAGTCTTTCAACAGGGGATCACCTCCTCAATGGAGGCAATGGCAATGATTCTTTACAGGCTTTTAGTTACATTTACGACGAATTCGGAAATTTTGTGAATGGTAGCATATCTGGCGATAACACCCTCAACGGTGGTGCTGGGAACGATACATTAAATGCTTACGGTTTAGCAGGCAATAATTTATTAGATGGGGGCGATGGTAATGATTATCTCTCTGTCATTTATTTCGCCTCTGGTGAGAACACCCTCAACGGTGGTGTTGGTAACGATACATTGTATGGTGGTAGCAGTTCAACAGGCAATACTCTATTAGATGGGGGCGATGGTAATGATTCCCTAATAGCCTCTGATGGCTCAGGTAATAACACCGTCAAAGGTGGCAATGGTGATGATACCCTCAGAGGTGGCTATAGCAATGCTATCCTCATTGGCGGCAAAGGTAATGATTGGCTCTATGGTGAAGGTGGCACTGATACCTTTGTTTTCGATAGTTTCAATGAAGGTCTTGATCTGATACGTGACTTCGCTACCATTAATGAACTAATTCAGGTGTCGGCTGCTGGTTTTGGTGGCGGTTTATCAGCAGGTGTACTTAAGACAAGCCAGTTTACACTTGGAGAATCTGCAACCACTAGCACCCAGCGATTTATTTATAACTCCACTACAGGTGCATTGTTCTTTGACCAGGATGGTAGTGCAGGCGCATTTACTCAGGTACAATTTGCAGGATTATCTCCTGGGTTGTCACTAACGAACAACAATTTTGTGGTTGTTTAATAGTTATTAGAGTTCCATCACTTGGCCATAGAGGACAAGAATAAGACTTACGCACTAAAGCCTAGATCCCCCTAGCCCCCCGATCAATTTGGGCGAACTTCTAAAGCCCCATTTTTAAGGGGATTGGGCAAGCTGAGTGCGTAAGTCCTAGAATTTATGAATCCTGCGATCGCCTATCATCCATGTAATACGAACGGCAATATCTACAATGTGAGCTAATATGGATACCGTAATTACACCACAAAGAATTGAGTTACCACCTGGCGCGGTATTGAAACTTTTAGGAAACTGGCAAGACTATCAAGTATTGAGTCAGCAACTAGGCGATCGCTCTTCGCCTCGCATTAAATATCGACCTGGGGAAATTTTGCTAATGGCACCGCTACCAGAACATGGAAGAGATGCGAGTTTGTTGGCAGATATTGCTAAGGTTTTGCTGGATCATTTAAACCGCATATACGAGTCATTTACGCCCATTACCATGAGCTTGCCAGAAATTAGTGGTATTGAACCAGACTATTCCTTTTACATTGAAAATTGCAGAGCAGTAGTTGGTAAAAAAAGAATTGATTGGGAGTCAGATCCACCACCAGATTTAGCAATTGAAATAGACGTTACAAGCTACACCGATATTAATGATTACTTACCTTATCGAGTGCCTGAAGTCTGGATATTAAAGAGTAATCGCTTATTAATTTATAGATTACAAACAGAAAGTTATGCGCTTACAGAAAGCAGCTACTTCCCTAACGTCAGAGAAATTGTGCAGCAATGTCTCCAAATGGCCAATGAGCAATCAACAAGTGAAGTCATTAGGTGGTTAAAGAGCTTTTTGCATAGACAACAGTAGGGTGTGTTAAGGCTTCCGTAACGCACCATTTCAGGTTGTCAGTGCATGACACTAAAGCTTAATTACGAATTACGAATTACGAATTATTTTAATCCCTTCAATTTGCGAAACTCCTGGACAACATCTTTAACATCACGTAATTCACCCTCAACTAAATAATTTAACTGTCGCATTTCATCTGCCGAAATCTTTCCGGCGAGTGAAGCGATCGCTGTTTTTAATTCGGGATATTTTTTTAATATTTCTTGCCGAACAATTGGCACAGTTTCGTAAGGTGGAAAATAATGTTTATCATCTTTTAAGACAACTAAACCCAACCGAGAAATCTGCCCATCAGTAGAATTCCCCGCCACCATATCTACTTGTTTTTGAATCAAAGCACGATATATTAAACCCAAGTCCATGATTTGGGGAGATTTGGCAAAACGTAAATCGTAAGTTTTAGCTAATCCAGGGAAACCATCTTCTCGTTCTAAAAACTCATAACCAAAACCGCCGCGCCACTGTGGTGTATATTGAGTAGCTTCTGAGAGAGTTTGAATATTGTAGCGTTTGGCATCATCACCCCGGACAATCATCGCAAAAGTATTTTCAAAACCCAAGCTTGGCATCACTTCCAAATTGAATTGCTGGGAATATGCTTGTTTTAACCTTTCATAAACTTCTTTAGGATCATTAACTGCTTTTTGCTTTAAGATTCCCGTAAAAGCTGTACCTGTGTACTCAATATAAGCATCAATCTTGCCAGTAGTAATCGCGTTATGACAAACAAAAGAACCACCCAAACGGGGACGACGAGATACTTTTAAATTAGTTGTTGCCTCTATTTGCTGTGCTAAAAATTCACCTAAAATATCTTGTTCAGTAAAATCTTTGGAAGCAACAATAATATTGCCATTGCTGCTACTATTTACATTTGGTGTACAGCTAGTAATTAGTAATAACAAACTAAAAGTTAAAAAGCACGATGCTAAAAATCTTTTCATTAATTTTTAATTTTTAATTTATTTTCCAACCAGCCAATTGCAAAGTCAGCCAATAATGCAATTACCGCCGCCGGAACTGCACCAGCTAAAATTAACTGGTCGTTAACTACTGATATACCGCGAAAAATAAAGACTCCCAAGCCACCAGCCCCGATCGCAGCTGCAATGGTTGCAATGCCAATAGCAATTACCGTTGCGACTCGCACACCAGCTAAAATTACCCCCATTGCCAAGGGAATCTCAACTTGCAATAACAATTGTCTATCCGTCATTCCCATACCTCTCCCAGCCTCTCGAATCGCTGGATCTACACCAGTAATCCCTGTGTAAGTGTTACGAATTATCGGCAGCAAAGAATATACAGTCAGAGCAACAATTGCTGGTACAGCCCCAATTCCGCCAATTATAGGAACAGGAATAAGTAAACCAAAAAGAGCCAAACTAGGAATAGTTTGCAGGATATTCGCTATGCCGAGAATTGGTTGGCGGAGATATGTTTTACGTGTAATTAAAATACCTAATGGGATGCCTATAAGTATGGCAATTCCAATAGCGATGCCTACTAAAAACAAGTGTTCTAGAGTATGCTGAAGAATTTCTGGGGCATACTTAACAAGAAAGAAATTTTTCATAAATTGTCTTGGAAGGAACGCAGACATTTAAGAAAGGCTAGGCTTTCTGGGTGTTGCGATCGCATAAATTCATCTGTTGTCCCCAATACTACCAATTCTCCGCCATACATTAAACCAATTCTCGATGCCAAAACCAAGGCTTCTTGAATATCGTGGGTGACAAACACAACCGTCTTACCTAACTCTTGCTGCAAACGCCGAAACTCTTGTTGCAGTTCTAACCGCGTAATCGGATCGAGTGCGCCAAAGGGTTCATCCATCAACAATACAGGCGGATCTGCTGCTAAAGCCCTGGCTACACCGACTCTTTGTCTTTGTCCACCCGAAAGTTCGTGCGGGTAACGTCCTGCAAATTGTGCTGGTTCCAAACCCACTAATTGCAACAACTCATAAACCCGCGTTTTTATTTGTTTCGATTGCCAACCTTCCAAAGCCGGGACTAAACCCACATTGCGTTCAACTGTAAAATGGGGAAATAAACCAATTTCTTGAATGACGTAACCAATTTTTCGCCGCAGTTTAATTTCATCCCATTGAGTTGTGGGAATACCATCAAATAAAACTTCGCCTTGTGTAGGTGTGAATAGGCGATTAATTAACTTCATTGTGGTGGTTTTGCCGCTACCACTGCGCCCAAGTAATACTAGTGCTTCTCCTTGGCGGATGTTGAAGTTGAGATTTGACACCAAGGGGCGATGATTGCGGCTAAAGGTGACATCGCGGAATTCAACGGTGGTTTGGTTATTTTGCGGCATTAGTAGCTTTTGGTGGACGCTAGCCTGTTATTGACTATATGTATTATGTGCTGATTTTGCTAGCGTGCTAACGTCCAATTTGTCATGAAGCTGCATAGAATTCGATCCCCCCTAGCCCCCCTTAATAAGGGGGGAACCAGAAAAATATCTATCAAAGTCCCCCTTTTTAAGGGGGATTTAGGGGGATCAAGATATGTGCAACTTCACATTAAATGGGTATAACGTCCAATTTATCAGACAACAGATTTAAGCCCCTCTATGCAGTTTTAGCATTTTCATCTGATGCTTGCTCTGCAACATTTTTCAAGCGGCTCGACCTAATTTTGCGGATGCGATCGCTATAGCGAACACCACCCGCCATCTCATATTCGCGGCTGTCTTTGCCGTACTTGATTGCAACCACCATCAGCATCTTCTCAGAAAGCTGACTCAAGTTTTTTTCCATCTCTTCAATTTCAGTTTTAGAAGAGTCAACTACAGACAGAGCAGTATTATAAACATCAATTTTGTTGCGTAACTGGTCGATTGACTCAACTAATTTTTCTAGACTATAATCTTCATCAAATTTGATGCTTGGAACAATCGATTTCAGTCCGGCGGATCTTAACTGAGCTTTTTCTAGAATGCGGGATGTGCGTTTTTTTCGAGACATAAAATTACTCCTTTAAGATGCTCCTAGAGCTAGCTTGCCTCAATTAAACTATGTTCCGGTTCAGTAAAAGTCGCAAATATTTTTACTAAAGTTTTTGATTGATAACAGTAATTTTTCGTAACTTAATTACTAAATGTTGGTATTTATAGAGATAATTGTTTAAGCTTCATCAAAACTTTAAGGGAGACTGCTCCCATAAGTTGCGAAGCTGCTCTCGTAAGTTGCGAAGCTGCTCCCATAAGTTGCGAAGCTGCTCTCGTAAGTTGCGAAGCTGCTCCCATAAGTTGCGAAGCTGCTCCCGTAAGTTGCGAAGCTGCTCCCGTAAGTTGTGTAGCTGCTCCCGTAAGTTGTGTAGCTGCTCCCGTAAGTTGCGAAGCTGCTCCCGTAAGTTGTGAACCTGCTTCAATTTGTTGGGAGTGTGTAGGTAAAACTTTTGTAGGCGATGCCTACTGCGGTAAACAACGCATTTTATGAGAGATAGTAGCGTGTTGTGGAAGTGCGATCGCTTTTTGCCTATAAGATAAATCTACATATTTAGTACACTACTCACCAACAAGTTTAAGTGCTGACTCCAAAACTTGTGTACTGACTCTAAAACCAACCTGAATTAGTTGTTCAAAAATCGGTTTAGCGGCTTCTATCTTACCTTCCCGTTTCGCAAGCAGAATAACACCGAGAGTTCCCCGCACCGGAATCTCTAAAGCAAGTGCTGCGGTTTTGCGGCGCGTAGGCATAGCCCGCCGCAGGCATCGTCTAAAATTGCTTCATAGCCAGGATTGTTATATATCCAGGTGAGAACGTGACTTTCTCCCAAACCAAGACCCCATGCAGCAATCACTGGATCGACTTGTTCCACATCTTGAATATAGCTAGTTCCTTCATTCAAAATCCAGAGTTTTGCAGGGTCATTATTTGGTGCAATGCAGATTTCTTTAACAACACCGCTAGGAATGACAACCTCTTAGGCATAGTATTTTTGTCTTTCCAGAGTGACTAAAGAGGGATTATAGTTAAAAAAAGCAAAAAGCCATGCGATTGTAAGCCTAAATATATTAACAGAATTAAGGTACTTTATCTTACAAAAACTTATCTATCTTAAAGATGTTGAGCCTGGTATCAATGGTATCAAACTCAACGCAACCAAAGTCTTGCATATCTCCTTAAAATAACTGGCGCGGCTGTGCAAATAAAAAAGTTGTAAAAACAAGGGAAAATATGAAATTGCCAAAAACTTCCTCATCCATCTTTTCCAATTCTCCAGCACCAGAAAAAAACCTTCAATTGGCGTATAGACCATTTGGGAGCCAAATTCAAAAAGTATCAGTTTCACCCAAATCGCAAACAAACATAAGTGATGTTGCCTTTACAGAGCAAAAAATGGAGGCAACAAGACTGGAGTTACAGGCCAAGCATAAGACGATTACACCAGAGGGGCAGGAACGGCTGACTGTATTGCAAGCCAAGATGGATGGATTATTAAATTCTCGACTGGAACACGCAACTCAATTTAGTCATAACTTTGCCAATATTCCACTAAGAAGACCAGATACACCAACACTAATTCAGGAAAAACTGACGATTGGGGAGCCTGGAGATAAGTATGAGAAGGAAGCTGACGCAACAGCACGTCAGGTGGTGCAAAAGATTCATCAGCCACAGAGTGAGAAACTTCAGCGAGAAGAATTGTCTAATGAAGAAGAATTACAAATGACAGCAGGGGGCAGTATCCAGCGAGAGGAATTGCCTGAAGAAGAAAAAAAACAATTACAAATGAAACCTTTGGGAGAAAGTCCTTCACTGCAACGGGAAGAACTGCCTGATAAAGAAGATGAACTGCAAATGAAGCCGATGGTGCAACCTGTGACAAGCGGTGGTATGGCAGCATCACCTAATTTGTCAGCAGACATACAACGGGCTAGGGGTAGTGGACAGCCGTTGGCTGACAGCATCAGAGTACCGATGGAGCAGGCATTTGGTGCAGATTTTAGTGGAGTGCGGATTCATACTGGTTCCCAGGCTAACCAGTTGAATCAGTCGATACAGGCGAAGGCATTTACAACGGGACAGGATGTTTTCTTTCGACAGGGGACGTATGAGCCAAGGAGCCAGGGAGGGCAAGAATTGTTGGCGCATGAATTGACTCATGTGGTGCAGCAGAGTGGTGGCGCAGTACAAAGAGAAACTACTGTTCAAGGTAAATTAAGAGACACTATAAAGCCACCAGCGTATCAACAAGCGCCAGTTTACTCACCCGCTATTAGTATGGCTCAAACACAGAGTCTCCAATGCTTGCGAACTACAAATGAGTTAAAGTCTGACTTCAGTCAAAGAAAATTAATGGGGCTATTCAACAAGCCAAACAAAGATTTGCAAGAAGTGTTCACTGCTCTTGATGCTTACCATACCCATTACAGAGCCAATGGGGTAATTAGTGATGATTCAAGAAATAGAGAAGAACAAGGAGAAAGTATAAAAACTTACTTGGGTATACTTCTCAATAAGACAAATACTTATGTTGATAAACACAAGAAAGGGAAAAAGACTCACGATATCAAGGAACTGTTAACTGATTCTATAAAAGAGCAGAGAAATATTGATGAAGTTATCCACAGTCCTCAATACACGAATCAGGAGTGGAAAGATGTTCTTCCTAAATGGGAGCAACTGAAATTCCAAGACATTGAAGCGCGGAGACCGAAAAATGGAGAAGACCTTCAAAAAATTGCTGACAAATCAATTTATAAATACCTGTCAAAGATAGTCGATGAAAAGCTATACGGTCAGGAATATAAAAGTTCATCTAATCCAACACAGGCTTTTATGGAAAGAGTCTTAAAAGATTTATCTGAAAGACAGGAAAAACTAAAGACATTAAAAAACGCAGAAGAAATAGATGAAGAAGAAATAGCTGAACAAGAAGAATGGATACAAATGCTCAAGGAGAAAATAATAGATCAAAAAATTACAATCAATCCAGACACGGGAGAATTAGATACAGATGTATCAAAATATAAGGTCGAGTATCTGACAACAGAACACGAACGAGATAAATTTCATCTCACTATTACAAACGGTCAGCTATATCAGAATAAACTGAAGTTTGACACTACCAATATGTTTACTACATTTCAAGGTAGAGGATGGTCACTCTATGTGATGGATCCAAATGGAGAATTCTATGCAGGAAATTCCAAAGTTGGGTTATTTCACCATTCCAGTTTCCTTGCTGGGGGTGCTGTAGCGGGTGCGGGTGAACTAAAGACGAATTCATCTGGCTCTCTTCAGCAAATTAACAACAAAAGTGGTCATTACCAACCCGATCAAGATCAGATGTTCCAGGTATTGACTCAGCTAAAAAGTAAAGGAGTCAATCTGAATATCCCACTTTCTCTAATGAATCAGGAAGGTTTATACGAAGGTGGTGCAGCTAATTTTTACAAACAATATGAAGAGGTGGAAGCTAATTACAAAGAAAGAAGCAAGGAACAACAAATACGATCATCAATACCTCGTACTGATAAAGACCTAAATGAAATTGCGAAGGGTTCACGTTACAAAGATTTGCTGAAAGTAAAAACTCAATACATCGAGCAAGGGAATGAAGAGTTTGTCTCGTCAAAGAAATTCGTACTAGAGAATGCCCAAAAGACCATACAGAAATTCATTGAAGCTGAAAATCGGTTAAAACAACTTGAGGAATCAAAAGGTTTAGATGATCTAAACGATCGAAGCAAAGCACTCCTCGAAACAAAAATAGAGGAGCAAAAGTGGCTAATCAAATGGTTTTCAGACAAATTAGAAGACCAAGAATTCAAACTAAAAGATTCTTCAACGAAGGAACTAGATGAATCTCAGTTTGCTAATTACAAAACTCAGTACCTGACCACTCAACCAGAACGAGAGCAATTCCACCTCTCAATTAACAATAAATTCTCTCAAAATGGCAAGCCTTTCGATACTACTAAGATGCATACAGCATTCTGGGGCAGAGGTGCAGCTATCTATGTGATGAACCCTAATGGGGAATTCTATGGAGGAACGCACAAAATTGGGCAATTCCATCATTCTAGTTTCCTTGCTGGTGGTGCTGTAGCAGGTGCAGGTGAATTAAGGACTAATTCATCCGGTGAACTTAAAGAGATTAGCAACAAGTCCGGCCACTATCGCACAAGTGAAAAACACATTTTTCAAGTTTTAGACGAGCTTAAAGAACATAAGAGTGTAAATATTAAAGTGCCCCTGTTCATAGTGACCAACGAGAAACCAGATGGTGAATATCACCCAGGTGGTGCAGAAAAATTCTACACAGATAAAAAGCTGGAGAATAAACAAGCTGAAAATGATTCAGCAAAGAAAAGCAAGCAGAAAGTTGAGGCTGAAAATAATGACGACGATGACCGCACTAATAAATTTAAGGATAAAGCAGAAAAACGCAAGCATGAAATTGGGGCTGAAAATAAATCAGCAGAAGATTTTGACGGCTATTCTCGTACCAATAAGTTTGGTGATGAAACAGACGAACTCAAGCAGGAAATTGAGGCTGAAAATAAATCAATAGAAGATTTTGACGACTATTCGCGTACCAATAAGTTTGGTGATGAAACAGACGAACTCAAGCAGGAAATTGAGGCTGAAAATAAATCAGTAGAAGATTTTGACGGCTATTCTCGTACCAATAAGTTTGGTGATGAAACAGACGAACTCAAGCAAGATGATGATGAAGAATAAGTTTCAATTTTTTGAAGAATCTATATTTCATTCTGGTAGTGGCGTGGTACAGCTAAATTACTGTATTAAATGTAGTTTTGCTTGAGGAACGTAGCAAGATCCCCGCAGGGTAAAACCCAACATTAATACAGGTGTTGGATCTCATACTTTGCTGCGCGACGCTGATGTGAACGACCCAACCTTGTATCTTAGAAATAGTAGTAGACCGTCCCAACCTTGGTCATCATAGACCGCTTCGTAGCATGGGTCACTACAAAAATCTCTTTGACAGAACTCGAACAGTCGCCAGGGTCAAAGCTT
>NZ_JADEXT010000062.1:0-15000 GCF_015206985.1 Nostoc sp. LEGE 12447
AGCTCTTGTTTACGGCGTAAACGAAAAAAGTTTTGCGATCATGGCCGTGGCGCGCGTCGGCGTCGGATTCGGCGAACCCCTCCTCATCGCCATGCAAGCCATACTGGTTTGTATTATTTTTTATATTTATTATATTAATTATAACGTATTTTTAATATAAAACAAACAAAAGGTATTGTAATAATTCAATTACTTTGTGATTAATTTCTCAAGCTGATTTATTTTTTTTTATACAGTGCCAGAATTTCATGGAAGGATTTTGGCTCAACCTTTCGTTTTCGATGAGCAACGTTTGGGGCCAGATCGGAAACGCAGGTACTTATCCAGTCAGCTGCAATATTTGTGATATGAATTATTATTATTGTGATTATTGTATTTATTATTGCAAAGAATGGTCATGAAAAAAAATCTTGATTTAATTCATGGATGATATAGTTGCGTTCACACTGTTACCACAAATTGCGAAGAGAGGCGTTCTCACTGCATTCATGTTCGCCTGGTGGTACCGTACCCTATTATTTATTCATTTTATTTTATTTTATTTATTTATTTATTTATTAAAATAATACCAAAAAATTACATATTTAATATTATATAATGATGTAATTTTGGAATATTAAAAATATCGAGCAGCAGATAATATTATTTTTCCAGCGTACCGGCATTTAGTTTGTTGACGTGTTCGGTCTACGCGATAATTGACCGGCCCCGAATAAGAGAAATTCTCAAAGGTATCGTACAATTCACAAAACAATTATATTTATGTTTAAAAATTATATTCGCTCATGTAATTTTATCTGCATAAACAAAAAACGCTGTTTCTATCATCTACTCAAACTAATATTAGTAGTCAAATTGTTAACTTAACTATTTTTTTAAAAAAAATTCAAGTTAAAATGGTGGGCGCAACTGGAAGCAAGATGCGATTGGCAGACGTGAAGAGCTTCTCGGCGAGCTACTGGTGCCTCAATTTGATCAACTGCCTCACCACGTGCTCCATCTTCATGGCCATGTCCTTCGGCCCTCTCTTCCTCGTCGAATCCGCAGGCACGTACTATTATCTTATTATTACATAATATTATGTTATTATTATATTATATTAGCATACTCTATTATATTATTTCTCGAGCGATAGGATACCTTGTAATTTTTAGCATATCTAGAATATATTTTTACTAGACGATTTGTATTTATTATTGTATTAATTTTGATATATTTATAATTTCAGGCTATACTCCCGAGGTTGCGGGACTTGTTATCGGGGCGATGAATTTGACGGTCCTCTTGGCACCGGTCGGCGGATGGGCCCTCGACATAATAGGTAAACAACAATTATTTTTTTTTAAAAAAAAGACTATGAATATTTAAACAATTTTAATAGCCCAGACATGTCTTCATTTTATAGTTTGACCAACATTAACGCTTTGACAACATCCAATTACAAAAAAAATTTAAAAAATTTAATTTTTTTTTTTTTTAAAAAAACAGGGCATCGGGTGGAGGTGTGGTTCGGGTGCTGTCTTTTGATGACGGCGTCGTTCGTTATCCTTTCGATGGAGCGGATGAATCCTTTCGTTTGGCTGATGCTCATCGGCGCCGCGTTCGCCCTCCTCAACTCCTCCGTCGGCGCTTCCATGGCTCTAGTCGGTACGAAAGGATTTTTTAAAATTGGTTTTATTAATGTTTTAATTGACACTAAACCTTGTATTTAATGATTTTAATACTTAGCTGTAATGCTGATTCAAAGAATAGTTCAGCATTTCTAACAAATTTCTTATTTTATTTATTTACCAGTGCCATCGCATTTGTTTGGGACGGCGTATGGGCTGGCGGGGGTGACGTTCGTGATTTCGCTTCTCCTCATTCCGACGATCATCGGCACGGCGCGCAACATCACCGGCTCCTACGCGGTGCCGATGCTCATCTTCGCATTGATAAACTTCGTCGGCGTGATCATCGTGATCGCCCTCTGGTTCCTCGACTCTGGTTCGATGCACGTGCTGAGCAAAACAGCCAATGAAATCGACGCCATGCTCGCAGCGAAGAAAGTCGAAGAGTTGAGGACGGCATCGAATTTGGCTGATGAAGAGGTCCATCGGTTAGGTTCATCAGATGTTGAGAATAAACAAGGAGGAATGGAGACGACGAGGAGGCGGAAAGGTTTTGGTGGTGAGGAAGGAGGTGTACATGAAGGTGAGGATACGGAGAGCGATGGATTGGGAAGCAGGACCGGCTCGATCGAACTGGACGATTACGTGGGAGCGGTGCATGGGCAGTTTTTTGTGAAGCATGTGGAAGTGGACAGGGAACAGGTGGAAGAGATGATCGCGGGCATGACACCACACCTCTCCGCAAATGAAAGCACGCCTTTATTGCAAGGAGGAGCCAATCCAAGTGCCTCTCGTGTCGGATACTCTGAAACAAAATTTTATACTTGAAGCTTTCGTATTGCCTTCGACGGCTTTCTTTATTGTCCGCTTGTGGTCGGTTCCTCTTCCTCCTCCTTTCTGAAGAACGGGTTCGTGAAGATGACGTCGAGTTTGCGCTGTCCATCGTCGAGCACCCGTTCCAAACTGCTCAACAGCTCTTCGTTCCCTCCTCCTGTTCCAGACGAACTCGACACACTACCAACCTCTTCTTGTTTCTTTTTCCGTCCCTTTTCGATCAGGTCTCGGATCTGCCGCCGCTCGATCTCCACCGCCGCCTTAAGTAATTCGGCCACGGCGAAGCGGTCGCGCTCGAGAGTGTCGTGGGCGTTGAAAAGTCGCTCGTCGGCTTGAGCGCGCATTTGACGCAAGTTAGTGTCGACCCCTTTGCGCACTTCGCGGGTGACCATCTGCTGGAAGCTCGCCTTGTCCACCACCATGTGACCTGCCAAGAAGTGTTATTGTAAAAATTAATTATTTATGAAATTGGTAGGAAACTTGTAGCAGAAATAATTGATCACATTTGTTCAAAATAATTCATTTTCTAAATAAATGTTAACAGATAACTGAAAATAAATCTATGTGGTGATTTGTCAATATGTAACCTTCTTTGGGAACCGTGGCGAGCTCGAAGGAACCGGCAGGGAGGGACTTGAGGTGATCGAGGGAAGGGATGGTGGAGAGGAGGCTGTACGTCCTCCTCACGCTGGCCTCGTCCATCGCCTCCACTTGGGATCGAGGCACCGAACCCACGCGGAACACTTCGAATATGCCCACCCTCTCCTGCTGCTGCTGTTGGCCATCGCCCCCTCCCCCTCCTCCGCCGCCACTTTCCATAATGCGAAAAATTAATTGAATGACAATCAATATTTTCCTGCTATCAAAAATTTCTATGATAAATAATAACATTGTTTCATTTTAAAGGCATAGGAGATCAAGTCCCAAAATAATACAAATCGTAGTAATAATATTCATTCCTTCTGCTCTTCCTTTCCCTTTCCCCCATCTTCTTCGTTCTCTTCTTCTTCCTCATCCTCTTCCTCCTTCTTCTTTCCTTCCTCTTCTTCTTCCTTCTCTCCATTTCCACTTCCTTCACTTCCTCCTTCACCTCCTCCACTACTTTCAAAGTCCTTCCACATGAGTTGGCTTCGATAGGCGATGTTCGTGAGAGTCTTTTGTAGTCCTCCGTGGACTCCGACGATGGTCCTCCTCTTCTGGACATCCATGTACGCGTCCTCCCACGACATGCACTTCAACTTCATCAAATACAGAGTCACTATTCCAGCCGACCTGAAAGTAGAGATAAACAAGTACGTTAATATAATTTAGTATTTTCCCTATTTAATTTAATAAATAATAAATATTATTTTGCAATCCTTCCATGGAAGGAAATAAAACAAAAAAAAAAAAGTAGGATTCGGTAAACAAAAATGGATAATAATTTTTTTAAATAACATTTAATACCAACAATAATAATTGATGTTTCACCTGTTGACGCCACCGAGACAATGTACGAAGACGTTGCAGGTGGTGCGGTGGTGGTGGATGAAGTTGAGGGCGGCCTCCACCTTCTCCAGCTCGACCCCCTTGTTGGCGTCGTGGTCCTCCAACGGAAGCGCATGAACCGTCGCCGGATAACCTAGATAATCATTTTGTTAGCAAATAATAATAAAAATTCAAAGAGTGCTTGTATTTCGTTATTCGGGGTTTACATAAAAAGTTTTTCTTTCTATAAACAGTTGGAGTAATGCACTTCGTACCTACCAAATTAAAATAAATGTGCTTTTAAAGCGTTCAGATTTATATTATAAACTACCAAAATTACACTGTCAGATTAGTTTGGTTAACAAAAAAAAAAAAACGGATGGGAGATATGGGGGGCCATCATCCGCGGCTCGCGGGCACATTGGGCAGCCCTGGTCACGTCCATGGAGGAGCACGCATGTGGGCCTACCCAAACAGCTTGGGGCGGCGGCGGCCATGCGACCCATTGTGCGGCAAAGGACCTCGCCATGTCGAGCACATCCGCCATACATTTTTTTGGCTCGGATGTTTGGGTGGGACGGACCTCTGCGACGCGACCCTGGTGTGCGTTGGCCTCACTCGCTGACCGATGTGCATGCTGCACGCATTCATTCTCTCGTGAGTTGGTGTACATGGGAGTCAACGGTGAGGTGACACCAGACCCTCCAAAATCGAGCCATCTCGATCGCATGTACGAATGAACATCGGGTGGAGCGAGTCTTTCTCGATGTGCGCCGACCTCATGCAAACAGCGACGCCTGTGGTGTGGGGGTTGACCGTGATGTGCCTGGGTGCGCGTGGGGGTCGAAGGCATGGAGGAAGGCGGACCCTCGGACTCACTGTTTTGCGTGTGTGTGTGTGTGGGTGGGAGATGGGGGGACGTCTTCCGCGGCTCGCGGGCACATTCGTCGGCCTTGGTCGTGCCCATGGGGGAGCATGCATGTGGGGCTAACCAGACAGCATGGGTTGGCTTCGGCCATGCAACGCGTTGCACGGAGGCGGGCCTCCCCAATTTCCCCTCCCCATACATTTTTTTCAAAAAAAATCGGGTTGATGGAATCGTGACAACACGACCTCAACCAGTGGCCACCTCACGCACAAGGGGATGCGCGCTGTGTGGCCACGGACCGCGACGTGCATGGGTGAGCATTGGGGTCGAGGGCATGGGGGACGGTGGGCCCTCATATTCGGCCAGCATGCACTCATTAATTTTATTTTTTTTTAAAAAAAAAAATTTGTATGGGGGAGATATGGGGAGCCGTCTTCCTCGACTCGCGGGCACATTCCTCGGCCCTGGTCATGCCCATTAGGGGGCACACATGTGGGCCTATCCGAACAGCTTGGGGCGGCGGCGGCCATGCGACCCACGGCGTGGCAACCGGCCGCGCCACATCCCGCCCTCCAAATTGGCAAACATTGGGATGTTCGGACCGCTGCAGTGCGACTTTTATGCGTGACCGCCTCACGCACCGGGGGACGTGCACGACGTGGGCATGGACCGCGACATGTGCAGAGGCCCGTGGGGGTCGACGGCATGGCGAACGGCGGACCTTCAAATCGATGTGCGTAAGAGTAATGTGGGGGAGATGGGGAGCCATCTTCCTTTGCTCGCGGGCACATTCCTCGGCCCCGCTCGTGCCCAAAGGATGCGCGCCTGGGAGGCTATCGAAAGAGAGTGGGGTGGCAGCGGCCATGCGACCCATTGCGTGGAGAGGGGCCTCCCCATTTTCGGTCACCCACACATTTCCATCATGCGGACTTTTGGATGGTTGACTGGCTGCGACGCGACATCGATGTGTGACGAACCCACGCCCGTATGGACGCGCGCACTGCGTTGGTCGATCGAGACGTGCTTTGGCCCGCCTGAGGGTCCATGGCAGTGGGCATGCTGGACCCTCAGGCTGATCTTGTAGGACGAATGGGTGGGGGGAGATGGGGAGCCGACTTTCCCTGCTCGCGGCCACATTCGTCGGCCCTGGTCAGCCCACGGGATCAGGCACACCCTGGGGCCATCTGTTTCGCGTGTGGCGGCGGCGGCCATGCGACCCACAGCGTGGCAACCGGCCTCGCCACGTCCCGCCCCCCAAAATTGACAAACACTGGGATGGTCGGATCGCTGCAGTGCGACTTTTATGCGTGGCCGCCTCACGCACCGGGGGACCTACACGATGTGGCCACCAACTGCGGCGTGCACAGAGGCCCGTGGGGGTCGAGGATTCCGCGAACGGCGGACCCTCACATTCGTATGTGTGGGAGTGGGAGATGGGGAGCCGACGTCCTCAGCTCGCGGTCACATTGGTTGGACCTGATCAGGCCCCAAGGACGACACACCCATGGGGTCATCCAATGCATGTGGGTCGGCCGCGGCCATGCGAGCCATTGCACGGAGAAGGCCCTCCCCCATTTCCGCTCCCCATACAATTTTTTTTCTTCAGAAGAGACATGAACTTTTTTGTGATGGTCGGCTCGCTGTGACGTGATGTCCATTCGCGACCACCCCACGCGCAGGGCCGTGCGCACGCTGCGCCCGTCAGCCGTGGTGTGCTTCGACCCGCTTGGGGGCCCGTGGCGGCGGGCATGGCGGACCCTCAGTGGATGGTGTGAGCGTGTGGAGGGATATGGGGAGCGGTCCTCCACAGCTCGCGGTCACATTCGTCGGCTCTCTTCAGGCCTCAAGGGTCACGCAGCCATGGGGCAATACATTGCGCGTGAGTCGGCCGCGGCCATGCGACGCGTCACACGGATCTCGCCCTCCTCATTTTTCCCATTCCCCATTCATTTTTTTTTCCCGACACGAACGTTCATCAGGGGTGATCGGATCACGCAATGCGACTCCAGCGAGCGACCGCCTCACGCACAAGGGGCCGCGCACAATGCGGCCACGGACCGTGATGTGCATGGGCGCGCGTGGGGGTCGATATCGGGGTGAAAGGCCGACCCTCAGGTTCCTATGTCGGTTTGTGCGGGTGGGGATCTTTGGTGGCCATCTTCCGCAGCTCGCGGCCCGCATTGCCAGCCCCAGTCGTGTGGGGAGGGAGGGGACATGTGGGGCCCATCTGTTGCGCGTGGGGTGGCCGCGGCCGTCCGAGCCGTTGTGCGGAGATGGGCCTCCCCATCCTGGGTCAGCATGAGAACCAACTTTGCGATGGTCGGCTCGGTGCGACGCGATATCAACGTGTGACCACCCCACGCGCAGAGCGATGCCCACAGTGCATCAGTCATCCATCGCGTGCTTCGACCCACGTGGGGGTCCATGTCGTGGGGCACGGCGAACCCTCAGAAAATCCGCCGAATATATGTGTGTGCGTGTTTGGGGATGAGGAGCGGTCTCCCTCGGCTCGCGGGCACATTCACAGGCCCCGAACTCGCCAAGGGCAAGAATACATATGGGCCCATCTGCTGCACGTGAGTCGGGAGCGGCCATGCGACGCGTCGTGCGAAGATGGGCCTCCCCATCCTCAGTCAGTATGAGAACCAACCTCGGGGTGGCTGGCTCAGCGCAGCGCGATATTGACACGTGACCAGCCCACACGCAGAGCGATGTATACGCTGCACTGGTCATCCGTGGCGTGCTTTGGCCCACGTGGGGGTCAATGTCGTGGGGCATGGCGGACCCTCAAGAAAAATCTGCTGAATATATGTGTGTGCGTGTTTGGGGGTGGGGAGCGGTCTCCCTCGGCTCGCGGGCACATTCACAGGCCTCAACCTTGCCACAGCTGAGAACACGCCCGGGCCAATCGGTTGCGCTTGAGATGGGAGCGGCCATGCAACCAGTTGTGCGGAGACGTGCCACCCAAAGAGTACACATATTTTTTTTCCCCCCCACAATGGACCTGGCCAGCTCGGCGCGACGCGATATCGACGTGCGACCATCCCACGCGCAGAGCGACGCATGCAGTGCATTCATCATCAGCAGCACGCGTCAACCCATGTGGGGGTCCATGTTGTGGTGGGAAGTGGACCCTCAAGAAATCCACAGAATGTGTGTGTGTGTGGAAATGGGGAGCCGACTTTCTGGAGCAGCGGGCACATCGGTGGGCCCCGATCGAGCCACAAGGGAGGACACATGCGGGGGGTATCGATGTCGGTTGGGGTGGCCGCGGCCGTGCGACCCGTTGTGCGGGGATGGGCCTCCCCATCCTCGGTCAGCATGAGAACGAACCTCGTGATGGTCGGCTCGGTGCGACGCGAAATCGACGTGCGACCACCCCACGCGCAGAGTGATGTATACAGTACACCTGTCATTCGTGGCGTGCTTTGGCCCGTGTGGGGGTCCATGTCGTGGGGCACAGCGGACCCTCAAAAAATCCGCCGAATATATATGTGTGCGTGCATTTGGAGATGGGGAGCGGTCTTCCTCGGCTCGCGGGCACATTCACAGGCCCCGATCTCGCCACAGGCAAGGGTACATATGGGTCCATCCACTGCACTTGAGTCGGCAGCGGCCATGCGACCCGTCGTGCGGAGACGTGCCACCCGAAAAGTGCACACATATTTTTTCCCCCCCCCACCAATGGACCTGGCCAGCTCGGTGCAACGTGATATCGACGTGCGACCAGCCCACGCGCAGGGCGTTGCGCACACCGCGTTCGTCAGTCTTTATGTGCTTCAGCCCTTGTGAGGGTCCAGGGCATGGGGCACGGCGGACCCTCGGGAAATCCGATCAAAATTTTGTGCATTTTTGGTGGTGATGGGGAGGGGCCTTCCTCGGCTCGCGGGCACACTCTCAGGCCCCATTCTCGCCACGAGAGAGGGTACATATGGGCCCATCCGTTGCACGTGAGTCGGCAGCGGCCATGCGACCCGTCGTGCGGAGATGGGCCACCCGAAATGTACATACATATGTATATATTTTCCCACATGGACCTGGCCATCTCGGTGCAGCATGTTATTGATGTTCGACCAGCCCACGCGCAGGGCGATGCATGCAGTGCACACATCGACCGTGGCGTGCTCTGGCCCGCGCGAGGGTCCACGTCGTGGTGGGAAGTGGACCCTCGAAAAAATCCACCGAACACGTGTGGCGTGTGCGGGAGAGATGGGGAGGGGACTTTCTGGGGCAGCGGGCACATCGGTAGCCCCTGGATAAGCCACGAGGGATCACAGGCGTGGGGGGTACCGATATCGCTTGCGATGGCCGCGGCCGTGCAAAGCGTTGCGCGGGGATGGCCCTCCCCATGCGACTCTTTTTTCCCCACCCGGATTTGGCGATGGCCGGCTCAGCGCAACACGATATCATCATGCGATTGGCCCACGCGCAGAGCGACACATGCGCTGCATTCGTCATCCGCGGCGTGCTTCGACCCACGTGGGGGTCAATGTCGTGGGGCACGGCGGACCCTCAGAAGTTCCATTTAACATATGTGGAGATGGGGAGGGGACTTGCTCGGCTCGCGGGCACATTCGTGGGCCCCATTCTCGCCACGAGAGAGGGTACATATGGGCCCATCCGTTGCACGTGAGACGGCAGCGGCCATGCGACGCGTTGTGCGGGGATGTGCCACCCAAAAAGTACACAGACAGAAATATATTTTCCCACATGGACCTGGCCAACTCGGTGCAGCGCGATATCGACGTGCGACCACCCCATCTGCAGAGCGATGCACACAGTGCACGCGTCGACCGTGGCGTGCTCTGGCCCGAGCGGGGGTCCACGTCGTGGTGGAAGGCGGACCCTCAAAAAAATCCACCGAAAATTCATGTGTTGTTTGCTGATGGGGAGGGGACTTGCTCAGCTCGCGGTCACATTCGCGGGCTCCCATCTCGCCGCCAGCAAGGATACATGCGTTTCTATCCGTTGTGCTTGAGTCGGCAGCGGCCATGCGACCCGTCGTGCGGAGATGGGCCACCCCCATAAATCGTTGATTTCCGCACGATGGACCTTTGCGATGGCCAGCTCGGCGCAACGCCATACTACCATGTGATGAGCCCACACGCAGAGAGATGCCCACGGTGCACTCGTCATCAGCGGCATGTGTCGACCCATGCGAGGGTCCACATGGCGGTGGGAAGTGGACCCTCAAAAAAATCCACCGAAAATTCATGTGTTGTTTGCTGATGGGGAGGGGACTTGCTCAGCTCGCGGTCACATTCGCGGGCTCCCATCTCGCCACCAGCAAGGATACATGCGTTTCTATCCGTTGTGCTTGAGTCGGCAGCGGCCATGCGACCCGTCGTGCGGAGATGGGCCACCCCCATAAATTGTTGATTTCCGCACGATGGACCTTTGCGATGGCCAGCTCGGCGCAACGCCATACTACCATGTGATGAGCCCACACGCAGAGAGATGCCCACGGTGCACTCGTCATCTGTGGCATGCGTCGACCCATGCGAGGGTCCACGGCGTGGTGGGAAGTGGACCCTCAAAAAATCCACTGAATGTGTGTGTGTGTAGGGGATATGGGGAGGGGCGTTTCTCAGCTCGCGGTCACATCAGTGGGCCCCAATCTCAGCACAGGCGAGAACGCATCTGGTTCTATCCGTTGTGCTTGAGACGGCAGCGGCCATGCGACCCGTTGCATAGGAATGGGCCTCCCCCATAAATCGTTGATTTCCTCACAATGGACTTTTGTGATGGCCGGCTCGGTACAATGCCATACTAATGTGTGACCAGCCCACGCGCAGAGAGATGCCCACGGTGCGCTCGTCGTCTGTGGCGCGTGTCGACCCATGCGAGGGTCCACATGGTGGTGGGAAGTGGACCCTCAAAAAATCCACAGAAAATGTGTGTGCCTGGGGAGCCGACTTTCTGGGGCAGCGGGCACATTCGACGGCCACAGTCAAGCCACAAGGGAGCACAAATGTGGGGGTATCGATATCGCTCGCGATGGCCGCGGCCGTGCTACCCGTTGCACGGATAGGGGCCTCCCCATTTTCAGGTGCTGTACAAAACCTGTGCAAATGATTCTAGTTGGTCAGCCCGCCGCAACGCGTCACCATTATGCGATGAGCCCACGCATGTAGGGATGCCCGCAGTGCACTCATCATCCGTGGCATGTGTTGGTCCGCGTGGGGGTCCACGTCACGGGGCACGGCGGACCCTCAGGAAATCCCACTGAAGAATGTGTGTGTGGGGAGCCGACTTTCTGGGGCAGCGGGCGCATTCGATGGCCACAGTCAAGCCACAAGGGAGCACAAATGTGCGGGTATCGATATCGCTTGGGATGGCCGCGGCCAGGCAATGCGTTGTGCGGAATTGGGCCTCCCCATGCGAACTCTTTTTCCCCACACGGATTTGGCGATGGCCGGCTCGGCGCAACGCGATATCATTACACGACCGGCCCACGCGCAGGGTTTCGCCCACGCCGCGCTCGGCAATCTCGGTGTGCTTTCGCCCACACGGGGCTCCACGTCGTGGTGGAAGGCGGACCCTCAAAAAATCCACCGAATGTGGACGCGTGTGTCTTTGGAGATGGGGAGGGGACTTCCTCGGCTCGCGGGCACGTTCGCGGGCCCCAATCTCGCCACGGGCGAGGACACATCTGGGTCAATCTGTTGTGCTTGAGACGGCAGCGGCCATGCAACCGGTCGTGCAGAGACGTGCCACCGAAAAAGTACACGCACATATTTTCCCACATGGACCTGGCCAGCTCGGTGCGACGCGATATCATCACGCGATGACCCCACGCGCAGAGAGATGCCCACGGTGCACTCGTCATCAGCGGCATGTGTCAACCCATGCGAGGGTCCACATGGCGGTGGGAAGTGGACCCTCAAAAAAATCCACCGAAAATTCATGTGTTGTTTGCTGATGGGGAGGGGACTTGCTCGGCTCGCGGGCACTTTCGTGGGCCCCGATGTTGCGACGAGCGAGAACACATGTGGGCCCATCCGTTTCACATGAATCAGCAGCGGCCATGCAACTGGTCACGCAGAGACGTGCCACCCAAAAAGTGCACACATATTTTTTCCCCCCCCCACCAATGGACCTGGCCAGCTCGGTGCGACGTGATATCATCATGCGACGAGCCCACGCGCGCAGGGATGCCCGCAGTGCGCTCGTCATCCATGGCATGTGTTGGTCCACGTGGGGGTGCACGTTGTGGGGCGCGGCGGACCCTCAGGAAGTTCCACTGAAAATGTGTGCGTGTGGGAGTGTGCATGGGGGGGGGATGGGGAGGGGACTTCCTCAGCTCGCGGGCACATTCATGGGCCCATATCTCACCACGAGTGAGGACACATCTGGGCCCACCTGGTTCGCGTGAGACGGGAGCGGCCGTGCAACCCGTTGCGCGGATACGGGTCTCCCCATGGATCGTTTTCCCCACACCGATTCTGTGATGGCCGGCTCGGTGCAACCTGATGTCGATGTGCGACGAGCGCACGCGGAGGGCGTTGCGCGCACCGCGCTCGACATTCGTGGCGTGATTTGACCCGTGTGAGGGTCAATGTCGTGGGGGCACAGTGGACCCTCAAAGCCACACTGAAAAACGTGTGCGTGGGTGCGACGGATTGGGGGCCGACTTTCTCGGCTCGCGGTCACATTCGTCGGACCTGACCAGGCCAGTGGGCGCGCATGCGTGCGGGGGTACCGATATTGTTTGGGTTGGTCGCGGCCATGCGATGGGTCGTGCGGAGATGGGCCTCGCCGTGTTCGCTTCTCATATGATTTTTTTTTCCCCCTCAATATCATTATCTTCTCTGGATGAACAAACGCATGGGACCCCTGCAGACGCGGCCTCCGTGGTACCCACGAAGGGTCTGGCATGATGTGCTCATCGTTTGTGACATGCACTCGTTCTGGTGTTTCGAGAGTTTGATGATGAACGGATGCACGGACCCTCGAGTTGCAGATTGCCGGTGCGGCGGGCACATCGATTGGATACGGACAAGGCCATGCGAGTGCCTGTCCGACGTACCATCCAACCGACGCGCGTTGGCCGCGGCCGTGCGACGTGATGACGAGCAAAAAGCAGTTTGAGGGTTCTGCCCACACATAACTTTTTTTGTAAAAAAAATAAAAAATACAAAATTTTATAAATAGAAAAGATATATTTCCATCCTTATGTTTCTCAGGTCGCGGGCACATTGGTGAGCCCCAATCACGGCCACCAATGCGCACACATGTGGGCTATCCATCACACCTGTTGCAGCCGCGGCCATGCAATGTGGTGCTGCGCACCTTCGCTTCAAAGGTCCACGATTTCATTTCATCCCAAACCCGTCGACCTCCAGAGGCCCAACAAAGGAGTCGCCCACCAGAGTGGGAACGAATGAACCCTCAAAGAAGGCGAACAGCAACCGCAGCTCGGCAGTGGCACGTCAAAACGCATCGCCGCCAGGCAGGGGGGCTGTGGGCAGGCATGTGACCCCATCGGCGGGGTCAGCAGTCGCCTTGCATCTCGTCCCCCTCAGACCCTCAAACGAATCGATCCCCTATGCATGTGTGCACGTGGGTGTCACCAAAAATGGTAAGTGGCAACGTCCATTTGGAATTTATTAATTAAAATTTGTTGGGAAAAAAAAAATGATTGGGAAAAAAGATGATCGAGGCATTTTTCCATGGCCCTTGTGACCCATTCAGCCGACAGAAGGTGGGACCATACGCAACTACGTGCAGGCTCCCAGGCGATGTGGATGGATCCCTTCAGCAGCGTCGCGTTGGACAGTTGTGGCCCTCACAAGGAATGAGCGAAAAACTTGTGCACGCCTTCTTCGAGCACAGAATGCGCCAACCGACCAACCGTGCACATCAGCTCCATCCCCAACACCCTGGCACTCGGAGGTGGTGGTTGGTTCCGCCGAGCAGCATCAGGTTGGGACCCACCAACAGGGGCCCAAAACAATGATTGGGGACCATGGGGTGCACTTTTCTCAGGCCCTCCTCCATCATTCCGTCGACAGAAGGCCTCCGCACACTCACCAGCCCGAGTGCTCACCGTTGGTGTGGATGGCGTGGCACAGCAGCGTCGAATCGGACGGCAGGAGCCAAATTCGGAAATGAGTGGCATTTGGGCACCGAAAATCATTGGGAAATGTGGGTAAAATCAGGAGAAATGAGAGGACGAGCGAGGGGCATCAATTCGTTGAGGGAAAATGCCAAAGAAGTGGCGGTAACACTTTGGTCGAAAAGTGAGAAGATTTCAAAAAAAAAAAAATTCGATGGTGTGACTGGATCAAAATTAAAAAAAAAATTAAAAATCGAACAAGTTTTTTGTTTTTTCAGCAGAAAACTGCCGATGATGATGAGAGTTGCAATGGAGGTGTGCACGGCAGCCCACGAAGACGATCGACATCACAGCCATCAACAGGTTTTTTTTTATTCCAATCAACTAAGCACGGAAAAGACCAGGAAACCAAACGAAGCCGTCGCCATGCAAGTGGCGAACGTCCCCAAGTCGAGAAGTCATCGCAGCCAATCAACCCTGAAGGTAGACCCTCGAAAATCGGTCGAAGCAAAAAAAACAAGGTCGTTCGCGTCGGTCGTCGAAATCGACCGACCAAACGAAAGCATCGACATGAAGGCAAACGAAAAGGGCCACCGATGAAGGCCAAAGAGGCGTTTGAAGGGACAAACCCTCAAACCCAGGGAGAGAAAAAAAAAAAAACCGAAAAAACGATTGAATCGAAGCGAAAGAAAAAAAAAAAGAAGAAGCAAACAAAAAAAAAAAAATACCAAGTCAATAAAAAAAAATTTTTAATAAAAAATACTAAATAATAAATAATAATAATAAATAATAATAATTGATAAATAAAAAACCAAAGTCCAAAGGGTCATAACGTTCGATCGGTTCTGACGAACCCTCGAATATGAGTTGCAAAAAAAAATAAAAAAAATAAGCAATCGAAAGAAAAAAATAAATAAATAAATAAATAAATAAATAAATAAATAAATAAAAATAAATAAATAAAAAAAGAGAGAAAAGAGAAAGAGAGAGAGAGAGAGTAGAAAAGAGTGGGAAGAAATCACGAGAACAAAGGCTTAATCTCAGAGGATCGTAGAAACAAGTCTACTCTGCCCCTTACAATACCCCGTTCTTTATATAAGTCGTCTGCAAAGGATTTGGTCCTCCTCGATATTTGCAATTGGGATTCGGGCGCTAGGGCCGAG
>NZ_JADEXT010000062.1:17500-31720 GCF_015206985.1 Nostoc sp. LEGE 12447
ACCACTCTGACAGCACGCCGCCGGGTCGCCCAAGAAGAAGTATGCCGAGATTTTGTGCCCTTTCGGTCTGCCCTTGCTACTACCGGTGAAGTTGTCGTATGGCAGGATGCACCCGGAACGCACGACCACGAAGCCCATCTGCTCCATTTGTTGGAACCATGTGATGTGCTCACTTTTGTGAACGACGCCGTTTGGTTTCTCGAAACGGAACAGAAGCGCACCGCGGTCGAGCATCATCTGTCGGATGTCTGGAATGGCATTTCGCTTGACTTTTGACCTGACAACCACAGATGTGGAAGGCGAGTCAACTTGTGATTCTGAGTTCGTTGTCATTGTGTATGGGATACGCTCAATGACAAAAAAGCCGACTGTTCATAACAACCCAACCAATTAAGCTTGGGAATCCCGTGCAGTCTGTCGACCATTTCCGACACCATGTGAAGTTGTCCAAAAGAGAGACAAATCAACACCCCGTGTCTTAGTACGGCATTTTACACAAAAACGCTGCAACCGTTTTGGGATTATTACAAAGTTGTTACCCCATCGCCAAAATCGAAGATGCCAATCTCCAGACAAACCTGCGCACCCTGGGCCATTCCAACAACCCGTGAATCTGACTTCACCACTCTCGTGTGGGGCCGATCATACCTTAAGTCCGTTTAGCAGGCAAGCTTGTCTGAGACAACACAAGCCCCATTTTCGATGACCCACCGACATCTGATCTGTGAACTGCATCCATACTTCAGACCTCCGACACCTTCTTCCCAACGAAGGAAGAGGAGCAAGAGAGGAAGGTTAGGACTTGGCTGCGGATTGTCTCTATTCTGCAGGTTCTTACCATACCCACAAGTTTCCCTGTGGTGCAACTGGCCGGACCTTTCGGCGCCAGAGCGGTACTGCAGACCTCAAAACGAGATGTCCCCGCAATTTGACGGTGTCGCACTCCCCGCAGACTCAATTCCTGAGACCCAGGTCGTACTAGCCAGCACTTTGTCTGCTGACTTCTCCTCTCAAAGTAATGCTTACGATAAGAGAGTCATAGTTACTCCCGCCGTTTACCCGCGCTTGGTTGAATCCCTTCACTTTGACATTCAGAGCACTGGGCAGAAATCACATTGCGTCAACACCGCTCGCCGGCCATCGCAATGCTATGTTTTAATTAAACAGTCGGATTCCCCTTGTCCGCGCCAGTTCTAAGCTGGTTGTTAAATGCTGCAGGGGGCGGGCCACCCCAGCCGTGAAGCTGAGGTTCCGGTGAAGGATACACGGCCAGCCGTGCCCGCCGACACGCACGCCGCGAAGGGAGCGAGCCCCCCCCGCGACGCGCATGCCAGAGGCAGACCAACCGTGCGGCGCGCCCCACCCCCTACGACGACAGGAGGACGGCCGCCGGGAGGAACCGCGGGCCACGAGGCGCCGCCCGCTTTCCCCAACCCTCCTTGCGGAGAGCTGAGTAGTCGCGAGCAGCGCCCCAACCCACGGCCCCAGCCCCGACGGCATCCGCCCCCCCCCACACCCCGTGAAGGGCATGGAGGAGGATCCCGCCGCCCATGGAGGCAGGCCCCCACAGCCCAACCCTTAGAGCCAATCCTTTTCCCGAGGTTACGGATCTATTTTGCCGACTTCCCTTACCTACGTTATCCTACCGGCTAGAGGCTTCTCACCTTGGGGACCTGATGCGGTTATGAGTACGGACGGGTGGGAAGACTCCCAACCCGCCGAAAGAGTGTCGCCACCCCCCCGACGAGCTGGGGCCACCTCCCCCAGATTTTCAAGGATCGGCGAAGGCGCTCCAGACGCCCCGAAGGCCGGGGCGCTCTGCCAGCCGTTCGGCCCTATCTCCGAGCGAGTCGATTCCAGGGCCGTCGGTGCTTGCGCGCGACCACCCCCGCCCCGCGAAGGGCGAAGGTGATCGGAGGACTGTCAAAGAGGGGAGAGAACCCTCCCTGGGGCCTCCGTCGATGTCTCTGGGCTCGTTTACGTCACCGTGGTGCGGCCCCTGGCGAACCAGGAGCTCGCACGCTCCCCCATCCCGGTCCAGGAATCTCGACCTGGTTCCCTTTCGCTGGCGGGCGCGACGCCCTTCAGCCACCCGCCCCTTGCGAGGCGGGCACCGAAAGGAGGGCCTCCGTTCCCTGCCAACTGCAGGAGGCGTGCCTGAGTTGCCCCAAGCCCACCCCCCCGTCCGACAGAATCCGGCGGGAACCCCCGCGACATAGGACGACCGGGTTGCCCCGGCCGCCCGCCGCGCAATCGCGCACCCTCGGCACGGCATCACCCGACCGCTTAGGACCGACTAACCCATGTCCAACCGCTGTTCGCATGGAACCTTTCCCCACTTCAGCCCTCAAGGTTCCCGCTTGAGTACTCGCTACTACCACCAAGATCCGCACTAGAGCTCGCTTCACCGACCCTTACGGGCAGCGGCTTCGCAGCGGGCTCCACGCCCTCCTACTCATCAGGCAATCAAGTGTGAATGAAAGTTTGCTCTGATGGCCGAGTATAAGTGTCGCGCTTGAGCGCCATCCATTTTCAGGGCCGGTCCATTCGGCAGGTGAGTTGTTACACACTCCTTAGCGGATTCCGACTTCCGTGGCCACCGTCCTGCTGTCTGAATGAACCGACGCCTTTTATGGTGTCTACGAATTAGCGCGCACTTGGGCACTTTAACTCGACGTTCGGTTCATCCCGCATCGCCAGTTCTGCTTACCAAAAATGGCCCACTAAGGCCCCCGCATTCTGAGGATGTGCTCAGCCCGCCGAGTTCTTTAGGCGGCTGGCACTTCTTACCTATTTAAAGTTTGAGAATAGGGTGAAGCCGTTGCGGCTCCAAGACCTCTAATCATTCGCTTTACCTGATAAAACTGCTCGCGAAATGGGGCCCAGCTATCCTGAGGGAAACTTCGGAGGGAACCAGCTACTAGATTGTTCGATTAGTCTTTCGCCCCTATAGACAACTCAGACGAACGATTTGCACGTCAGTATCGCTTCGGACCTCCACCAGAGTTTCCTCTGGCTTCATCCTGGTCGCCCATAGTTCACAATCTTTCGGGTCCCAACGAGTGCACTTCTACTCGAGTCCTTCAATCAAGAATCCGGATCGGTCGGCAGTGCCAGGGCGCCCCGAGGGGCGCCCCTTCCTGCCACGCACGACGCGTGACCATCGTGCCTTGCTTTCGCTCCGCGCAGATTCAACTGGGTTTGCCACCCTTGCGCTCGCACACGCGTTAGACTCCTTGGTCCGTGTTTCAAGACGGGTCGGTGAATGCCGTCCCTACCAGCGACTCGCAGTGTGCTGGAAGTCGGCCAAGACGCGAGGCACGCTCCAATGCAAACGGGCACCGGTTGCCGGTCCCCACCCGCAGGCTCGCGCCGACGCCCCAGCCCTCCGCCCAAAGGGCGCACACTAGCTATCCACAGTCCGTTCGGTGGTCTAAACCGCGAAGCCGGCTTCGCAAGTGGGAATGGATACCCACCTGCGGGCCCGTTGAAAGAATGCTCCACGGCCTGCCGCCACCAAACGAACTGGCGCTGGCCCGTCAAAGCCAGGGCCGCACCCGCATCGCACGAAAGAGAAACAAACTGACGGACTGGGGCGCCCCCCGACCACACGCCTGACGCCTTGCGACGCCCGACGCATGACACAGCAGGAGCACTCCATCTTGTGATATCGGTTCGCGACAGCCCGCCAAGCCCTCCCCCGCGCAACACGGACGGCTCCCAGCAACGGATCGCCGGCATCCATCGCTTCCCTCCCTACGGTTTCAGGCGCTTTTGACTCTCTTCTCAGGGTCCTTTTCATCTTTCCCTCGCGGTACTTGTTCGCTATCGGTCTCTCGCCATGTATTTAGCTTTGGGTGAGACTTACCACCCGCTTTGGGCTGCATTCCCAAGCAACCCGACTCTGAGGCTGAACAAAATCCGTACGGCTCCCCATTCCCTCCCCCCCTTTGACAGGAGAGAGGAAGTAAAGAGAACAAGTGATGGGATGACCCTCTGCAGACCGAAGCACGGGACTGTCACCCTCTCTGGTACCCCTTTCCAGGGGATCTCTGTCTGCAGCCCATCCACTTCCCGATGTCCAGCCTGGTGAGGCTACAATTCGGGGCGCCGCGATGGTTGGCCGCCGCGTGAACGACGGCCATTGACGCACGCCCGGATTTCAAACCTGAGCTCTTCCCGCTTCGCTCGCCGCTACTGAGGGGATCCCTGTTGGTTTCTTTTCCTCCGCTTAATGATATGCTTAAGTCCGGCGGGTAATGCCGCCTGACCCGAGGCCGGGTCCATAAGTTGGTATTGATGTCCTCTTCCCCCCTCGCCCTCGTCTCGATCCCTTTTCTTCCCCTCTCTCTCGAAAGAGAGAGAAGAATAGAAAGACCGAACCGACGGCAAAGGAGAAAAAAAGACCCCGGATTTTTTTTTTACTTTGGTCTTGGGAACACGCTTCCAAGTCGCGAAGAGACAAAACTTTTGTCCTCCCTCCCCCTCTCTCCCCTTCCTTCTTTGAATTAAGGTTCATTAGCCCTCCGAGAGTCGAGACAGTGGGGCCTGCAGAAGACCCCAAGCCACGTTGACCCCCACCCAAACACCCGGAACCAGCGCCAACACATTGATTTGAAGACCCCGATGGAGCCCGCACCTCTGCTGTGAGAGAGTTAACGAGGAGCCCCCCGAGAACCCTTGTGCCGATTGACATCCACGAGGCAGCGATGCCGTTGGTCGAGTAGCAGTCAGAGGGAAGACTGAAGCGACCAAGAGTTAGGGAGCGCGGACCTCGGCAACTTTGTTGGCTGTATGAAACTTTGGAACTAAGAAAAGCCCCTCAATCTAACACAGCCGTAGGCAAACCTTGACCCGAACCCCCTCTCCCTTGACCTCCCCAATCCCCTTGTTCCCCTGCTGGTTATGACCCGCCTCCCAGCGACACCCGGTACAAGCAGACCAACCGAGGCCGAGATGATGTTTACCCGTGAGACCCCTCCCCTCCCACAACAAAGGGGTCAACCACCGAGACAACAAACCAATGTGCCAATTCTGGCCCTAAAGTGCCAGGCAGAGACCAAGCGGCAGGGACCAACCCAACCGCCCTCCACCCGACGAACTTGGCGAACCCCAAAGAAAGAAGAGAGAAGGGAAAAAAGGATTATTGATCCTCCCTCTTCACATGAATGACTTGTCACGACCCATCAACATCTTGGACGATGCTCGGCCAAATGCAGCCAAGCAACATCCGATTCCGTCTTGCCCCCCATCACCTTTTACAAGGATCCGAGTTGCAAGTCGATAGGCTCCTCGCTTCAAACAAAAAAAAAAAAATTTTTTTTGATTGGGCGGCGGCACTCGGGCAGGCGTGCCCCCAGGAATACCAGGGGCGCGATGTGCGTTCAAAAACTCGATGACTCGCTGGTTCCTGCGATTCGCATCACGTATCGCATTTCGCTGCGTTCTTCATCCTCGCGAGAACCGAGACATCCACCGTAAGGAGTTGTCTTTGGTTTATTCATTTTTTTATGCAAAATGAATTGACTTTCGTCTTTTTTTGGTTTTCCGGCCACAATTCCTTGCGGAAGAAGCCGGTATTGGTTTAAGTGTTACCTCCCCGCCAATTCGAGGTCGTGAAAAGACGATGAAGTCGAATCACTTCCCCAGAGTATTGACGGAGGACTTCAACAGAGGGGGTTAAACGTTGCGCCCTCCTTCCTTCGCTGCCATGACCCCCATCGATTGATCTCGATTTGACTCGAGAAACAAAAGATGACGGCGACATCAAAAGAAAGAAGGCACAGGTGTTGTGAATGATGATGATGATTTTTTTTTTTTTTTTGTGTTAATGATCCTTCCGCAGGTTCACCTACGGAAACCTTGTTACGACTTCTCCTTCCTCTAGATGGTAAGGTTCAATCGGCTTCGCCCAAACCTGACGCGACCCAGTTGCCCGGATCGCGCACAAAAGGTCAGACTCCGGGGATTTCACCGGACCATCCAATCGGTAGGAGCGACGGGCGGTGTGTACAAAGGGCAGGGACGTAATCAACGCGAGCTGATGACTCGCGCTTACTAGGAATTCCTCGTTTAAGAGCAATAATTACAATGCTCTATCCCCAGCACGATTGAGTTTCGCGAGGTTACCCGGACCCGTCGGCCGAGGCGCGGGACTCGCTGCCCCAATCAGTGTAGCGCGCGTGCGGCCCAGAACATCTAAGGGCATCACAGACCTGTTATTGCCTCAGGCTTCCGTCGGCTAGACGCCGGCAGTCCCTCTAAGAAGCACGGACGCCGGTCCCGCCGCCCAGACACACGACACGGGGGCGAGCTAAAGATGAGGGCGGACGAAGGATTTCTCCCCCGCCCAATCCCCCACCCCGCTCGCCAGACGCCGCGCGTGCACCTGGGTTTTCAAGCGGGAGGGACCGGCGCGGCTATTTAGCAGGTTAAGGTCTCGTTCGTTAACGGAATTAACCAGACAAATCACTCCACCAACTAAGAACGGCCATGCACCACCACCCATAGAATCAAGAAAGAGCTATCGATCTGTCAATCCTTACTATGTCCGGACCTGGTGAGTTTCCCCGTGTTGAGTCAAATTAAGCCGCAGGCTCCCGCCAATTCCAGCTGCCATCATCGATGGCAACTTCCTGGTCCCCAGTGCGACAAGTTGCACTTCCTCCCAGAACATGGGTTTCCCCAAGGGGCCGACTATATCTTAAGCTCATGCAAGAAACATTGACCTCCGCACGTGCCCACCCCATGGAATTCCAATCTGCCATCAATCACTGTGTGACAAGCTGCCACAAAGTGATTGATGCCAAACAAGAATAAAGGCAAACACGTCAGATGCCCACAATGCCATCTCTTTTTTTTTTCCTTGCATGAACCCACCATCATCTAGTCTGTGGACTGCATCCATTCCTCTTCTTTTTTGCAAAGATGAAAGAGGTTGGACTTGGCTGCGGATCACCCATTGTTGCATCCCCGCCGTTTTTACCATACCCGAGGTCATTACCCCAGCCATGCAGAGGCCTGCACTTGGTAGGCGAAGCTTTAGGGACTCCCCGCAATTTGATGGTGTGGCCAACACACACCTCTCACACGAGTGTGAGCGGTGATGCCGACTAGCTGGTCACTGTTTGCCCCCACGCAGCAGCCGTGGGGCAGCCAGCTCTTTGGAGCAGAACTTACGACAACGTTTACTCCTGGTGGTGCCCTTCCGTCAATTCCTTTAAGTTTCAGCCTTGCGACCATACTCCCCCCGGAACCCAAAGACTTATGATTTCTCACAAGCTGCCGGGGGAGTCATCCATGCGGACGTCTCCCGATCGCTGGTCGGCATGGTTTATGGTTAAGACTACGACGGTATCTGATCGTCTTCGATCCCCTAACTTTCGTTCTTGATTAATGAAAACGTCCTTGGCAGATGCTTTCGCTGAAGTTAATCTTTCATGAATCCAAGAATTTCACCTCTGACAATTAAATATTAATGCCCCCGACCATCCCTATTAATCATTACCCCATCTTCGAAGGAACCAACAGAACAAAGACAGGGTCATATTCCGTTATCCCATGCTAATGTATTCATCGTGGTGCCCGACGCCCAGAAGCGAACCCCTGAACGCCGGGTTGTAAGTCACCTGCTTTGAACACTCTAATTTCTTCACAGTAACTGATCCGGATCCCGGACAAGGCCGGACGCCTGCCGGAAGGATGGGGAAGGTGGCAGACCGAGGCCTGCTCCACTCCCCACCCCCGACCCGACAGACGCCTGGATCGACCCCATCCCCACGTCCTCCGCTAACTCAATAGGAAGGACGGGAAGCCGGAAGGAGAGGGCGGGTGGGCCGGTGCACGCCAGGCTGCGCGACCCGCCTGGTTCCCCCCACGCCGGTTGCCCGACGCAGAGGGGACGAGCCGCGCCACAGCGGACCGGGCCCTCCTGAATGTTGTTCTTTGACGAAGGCAACACGCCCCGAGATCCAACTACGAGCTTTTTAACTGCAACAACTTTAATATACGCTATTGGAGCTGGAATTACCGCGGCTGCTGGCACCAGACTTGCCCTCCAATCGTTACTCGTTAAGGGGTTTGGATTGTACTCATTCCAATTACAAGACTTTTGTCAAGACCTGTATTGTTATTTATTGTCACTACCTCCCTGTGTCAGGATTGGGTAATTTGCGCGCCTGCTGCCTTCCTTAGAAGTGGTAGCCATTTCTCAGGCTCCCTCTCCGGAATCGAACCCTAATTCTCCGTCACCCGTTATCACCAAGGTAGTCCTCTATACTACCTTCGAAAGTTGATAGGGCAGAAATTTGAATGAGCCGTCGCCAGCCCCCTCGCGGGGACTATCAATGCGATCCGACCGAGTTACTGTGACTCACCCAGAGGAGTGTTTTTGACGCACCCCCCATCGCGGGACGCAGAGCGGTGAGGCCCTGTGCCCCGTGTTGGTTTTTTATCTAATAAATACGCCCCTTCGCTGGGGGAGTTCCCCACGTGAAGCGAGAGCAAGCCCCCGCCCCCCGCAAGGACCCAGCTCGGGGCCTCACGCATGTATTAGCTCTAGGATTACTACGGTTATCCAAGTAGGTTCATGAGCCGGACCCGGTTTTTTACGCCGAACCCGACCCACAAATGGGACCATCAAATAAACTATAACTGATTTAATGAGCCATCCGCAGTCTCGCCGTATAAAGGTGGTTTATACTTAGACATGCATGGCTTAATCTTTGAGACAAGCATATGACTACTGGCAGGATCAACCAGGTAACTGCCTTTTTTTTTTATCTTTGTGTGCAAAAAAGTCTTCGGACTCGAAGGTCATCCCCCTCACGCCCGTTCCCGACCCGAAGGAAGACAACGAGCGCGACGAGTTTGACCCAAGGAAGACAGCGGTGTCGTTGAGGACACTAGGGTATTTCACACGTCAAACCCAAAAAAAAAAGGGTGATATGTATATTCATCGACCCACTCGACGTGCGCAATCACACGGCTGTTGAGGACGTGCAACGCGCAACACCGAGGGAACCAATCGCAACGCGGTCGTCAAGTTTACCACCAGCACAGTGGTATCGATCGGACCAATAACGGGAAAAGTGCTCACTGATGCACGTGAATGCCGCAATGAGAACACGCCACACAGATGGAAGGAGATGGAACAGATGTATCGCAGCAGTCTTGTTAGGGGTCCTCCTGGGCAGTCCTTGCGAGTCGACAGACAACCTCCACCACCACGCTGTTCTACTCCGAGCGGAGGTCCAGCGTATGAGTTGGCAGGGAGATCGCCCTCGGCGCAAAGCGCTGCCCAAGCCGTGGGCACTGAAATCGGTCGCGACATCAAGGAAGGTTTGACCCCACCGACTTCGAACGACCGTCATGTACCCACTGAAATTATATGTATAGATATAGAAAGATCGGAAAAAAGAGTACGCAGAAAGAAACGCGCAACGCAGCACGGACGCCCCACTAAGCCTTACGGCTCATGTCCCTTCCCCCTCCGGAAAGGCACGTTTTATGAACCCGTGCCGATTTCTGAAGGGGCGCGATGCACTGGCTGCTCCTTTCCCCTCTTCGCCAAACACCCGTGAAGGCGCGCAGCGAGGAGGGAAAAGGGAGCTGCCCGAACATCACTTGCATGCGTCGACGTGCGGTCCCTCGTCCCGAGAGAGAGTGGGACAAAGGACACGCACACCTGCGACCGAACACAATGACCAAGAGGCCCACGCAACCGTCACGGGAAGGAAAAGGAAGATGCGACGACCGAAATCGCCGCACCCCCCCCAAAACCAACCCGCCAGCATTGTGCGCCCCAGCCTATGCTCGAGGTCTCACAGTGCCGATTCGGACCGAAAAGATAAAGAAGAAGAGAGAGAGAGCAGAGGGAAGAAGTAGCATTACCCGACCCAACCCAACACGCAACCCCAACCAAATTATAATCGTAAACGGACGGCACAGCGCATGGAAATAGATGGAGATCGTAGAGGGCATGGAATGCACCACACCCAAACGCAGCCACACGTGGACCCAATTGCCGTACCATGAGCCGCGCTGGAACCAACCCCCTCCCTTGCGAGAGATGAGCTCCGACCACGACGTCGCGGGTGACCGCGCCGCCGTGTGCGAAACCCCATGTGCCCCCCCCACTGCCGAAACAGCAGAGGAACCACAACCGAAAGGAACCAACGCGGTGTCCGTTGTCACCACAAGAGGGGACCTAAAAAAAAGCCCTTGACGATCGCACGCACCTCCCCTTAACTGCCCCACGTCACCACAGAGCAGCGGCTCGCGCAGACGCAGAATCGCCGGACAGTGCGACGAGCAGCTTGACGCTGCCCGCCGCACTGCCGACGCCCCTGCCGCGGTTGCCAGTTCGGCTGTCCGATCAGAACCGACCCCCTCTTATAGATGTCTCGGGGGTCCATTGGCTCCGCCTTACCACGTATAACGACCGACCCTCGAAATTCGTGCGAGGTGGCCCCCGCCCTGGTGCGAGGTCCGATTTCGGGCCGTCTTGGTGGGGCGCCGTGACGAGATGTAGGAGCTGACAAGAGATGGCATTTGGGTCCGGTGCGGTCTTCCTCCATCCGGATCTGTGCCTCGCTTGGTGGGGGTCTGCATCCGGCTATGGCGTTGGGGTCACCGCTGATTTTTGGAGGGACGGGCATCTCAGACTCTCTCGAATTGGTGTGAACGGCATGAACCGACCTTGTCGGGGCCTTTCCTACCAATTAAGTCGTGCGTGAGTGCGATGTTGCTCGACGGCATGGGCCACTCGGAAACTGGGAGGCGGAAATGGATGAAGTATGTTTTTTTCAGGAAGCAGGCACATCGACCCCAACGCAATCGGTTCGCACATGCCCCACGTCATGTCTGGAGCCCATCAGGATGGACGACAACCGATGGAGTGGCCGAGTCACACGAAGATGGGCCCCACTTTCGGGTGGCCCGCACCTCAGACTCTGAAATTTTCCGAGTCTTGTATGGAAAAAACCAAAGGGCCCATCCGAGGCCACGTGAACGGATCGCTGTGTGGCTCTCGTGTGTCATACCGAATCTCGCCCTCGGTGGGGATCCTCCTGTGACGCATTGAGCGATGTGGGGGCAAAGGCAGCATGGGTGCACCGGCCTCAAAAGATGTACCGACCCTCAAATCGGACTCTGAACTCGGATCTTGATGCAAGTTTCGAAAAGTTTTCAGAGGCTGAGGGTCAAACTTTTTGGCCCTCCGATTCCCGCTTTTCCGTTTCTGATGGATACCCACGCGTCTGCTGCGCGTTGTGGTGTGGTCGGTTTGGTGTGTGGATGAGCGGTTGGCGAGTTTCGACCCCACTTCGAGACCGAGTGTCGTTGGGGGTGGCGATGTCGCCACCCCCGCGCGCCTCCCTCGCATCGCGTCGGCTGCCTAGACAACAAAGCGACGGACCCGAGGGCGAACCGCCAGAGGTGCAGCGGCCTCATGCGGACGTCGTGGTGTGCGGCGGACCCCCGACATGAATGAGTGAGAAATTTGAGGGTCAAAGGGAAGGACCCACTTTCCCAGGCTCGCGGGCACATTTTTTTCATCTTTGCGGGTTGGTGTGGTTCCACGATCCTAGGGCTATCGTATGGAGGTGTCTCGGCCACGGCCATGCAATCCATTGCAGAGCAGCGAGGGCCACATTTTTGGAGCGTGAGAAGGGGGGGGGGACCCACCTGCCCGACCTCGCGGCCACATTTTTGTGGCTCTCGCAGGCCTGTGCGATTGCATGGTCCCAGACCTATCGTATGGAGGTGCTTCGGCCGCGGCCGTGCAATCCTTTGCAGAGGAGCGGGGCGAAAAAAATTTTTGTCCACACATTTTTGTGTGACAGGGGGGGGGAGGGGGGGGACCGTGTGGGAGGGGTTGCGGGAGGGACGCGGGAAGGGACGGTGTTGGTGTTGGTGACGGGCTGTGCGTTGTTGGAGTTGGTGGCGGGAGAGGTCATCGTTCCCGGACCCGAGCGTGCACCCGTTGCCGATGATGGGGCAGCACTGCCGGGGGTGGGAGCTGGTTTGCCCGCTGTTGCTGCGGTGAGGGTTGCCGAACGCGCCGTGGGAACTACCGAAGGAGTGCCCCCGATGTTCTGGATGATCTCCACGTAGGTGGAAGGCAGGTAACCCACCTTGCCGTTCAGTTCTCCAGCCCACCATCCGTTGTCATACTGATTCGTGATGTTGATCATGTCACCCACTTTGAAGGTGAGCTGCCGCAGCTGCACGTTGCCCGCAAAGTCGTACAGGGCCTTGCCCCTTGCAAACGGTCTGGCCATTTTTTCAAATCGCAAGAATAAAATACCCTACCACAAAATGTTAAACCTGATTCGTTCAAAATTTCATTTGGGGCGAGCCGAAGAGAACAAGAGCGAGTTGGGCATTCAAGGGGGGGCGGTTACCTACCTCTATCTGCTTGATCGCCAACCAAAATGAGTGGACAAATCCTCACGGGATTACCAAGGAAACGCTCTCGCTTTTTGAACAGTCTTCCGAGATTCCTTTTCGGGGGGTGTCCTTACCGTTTGGCGAGGTGGTGATCGTCTGGTCGTGTAAATGGTAACCAGTGCAAGGCCTCTGCCCTCGAGTTCGTTGGCCTGGACCTCTTGTCGACGCTGCGCAAGTCAAAAGATAAAAAGGCAATGCTGCAAATTATGCTCCCAACGTCTTTGCGCGCGATTATTGGACAAATTTCAAGTCCTAGTTGTCAACCACCTTGCCGCGCAGACTCACAGCTGCTGCGTTTGCTGTTTCTCACAAAGGACCGCACATATGAGATGAATGGTTGGTCTTGCTACATAAATAAGTCGACTCTGGTATTTTATTTTAAAAATTGTTTTTTGTTATTTAGGGAGGAGCAAAGAGTGAACACATCATCGCCACAGCGGTCAGAACCAAGGGACAATTCCCGTCCTCCGCACCGTTCTTGAAGTCATCGAAAAAGTTTAGCTCGATATTGTTGGTGCAGGATAGACTGTTGCCGTTGTAGGAATTCCCAGAAACGTTGAGCACGGTGCTGTACGCGTCCATGTACAATTGAGCTTCCGTTCTGACACATAACGTGGGTGCCCTTCGAAGTCATGAAGTTCTGAAGGCTTGTACATGCAGGTGATCCAGTCAACGGGCACGAGATGTGGTATTCACTGTCATGGTCCGTCGTGTATGTTGAGAATACTGTTATGTCTCCAGCAGCGTAAGTGCTAGGTGCTGCGTTGCCTCCTGCAACAGAGAGCACCAAGAGAAGGAGGAGGAACTGTTGCATCTGCGAAACAAAAATAACTTGGTTTGTTCTTCGCCTTGAAAAGTTGCTCTTTTTTCCATTTTTTTTTGTGCCACCGAAGATGGGAGAACGCAAGGTGCTCAACAAGTACTACCCGCCCGACTTCGACCCTTCTATCATTCCCAAGCGCAAGCGGCCCAAGAATGAACAAATCAAAGTCCGAATGATGCTTCCTATGAGCGTCCGGTATGTCACACCCCACCCCCTCACCAACAATCCCCCCCCTCACCAAATAAAAATGTTCCTAACAAATCCGACAGATGCCTGACGTGTGGGGAATATCTCTACAAAGGCAAAAAGTTCAATGCACGCAAGGAGACGGTCGAAGGAGAAGAGTATCTCCGGATCAAAATCTTTCGGTTCTATCTCAAGTGCACGCGTTGTTCGGCAGAGTTCACGATCAAGACGGACCCGCAGCGAAGCGACTACGCTTGCGAGCATGGCGTCAGCAGAAATTTCGAGCCGTGGCGGGACCGCGACCAGGCCATCGAAGAGGCCAAACAGAAGCGCGAGACCGAGGAGGAAGGCGACAGCATGAAAGCGCTCGAGAACCGCACGCTCGATTCGCAGGTGGAGATGGACATCCTCGACGCCCTCGACGAAATCAAGAGCCTCAATGCGCGAAACGCCAAGGTCGACCTCGACGGTGACTTTATCGAACAATTCAAGAAGAGGCAGGAAGAGGTATAGTTTCGTATCGCATTTGTACAATGTTGCATGCTAACCCACTTGATGTTAGGTGAAAGGTCTCACAGAGGAAGACGAGGCTGAAGTGCGTGCGATTGTCCAAACGGAAGGGGAGTTTGTTCGTCGGCTGGACGACGATACCGAAGGAGAGGAAAAGGCGCCCACTACTTCGCTTGCACCATCCGAAGGTATGTTCCTCTATTGTTACGATTATGTGCTAGTGACTGACGCGGTGTTGGGTTTGCCAAACA
>NZ_JADEXT010000004.1:0-384874 GCF_015206985.1 Nostoc sp. LEGE 12447
GACGGCTTTTGTGTACATATTGCTGCCAAAATTGCATCTCACACACTACGTTTGTTGCTTCGCCGACATTTTGGCATTAATGTTCTCACTTTCCAGTCTCAACCTCTTTAATTCACATTAGGCGTAAGTTCTACCTAAAGATACTTGAGAGCAAATAGTTAATTTGTATCTTGAGTAATAAGGGGCTGTGAGGGTTTGAGGGCATCACCTAATGGAAACATTAAAAAATAATTAAAGATTTTTGCCAAGTCAGGGAAAAGTAAATAAATCGTTTTAGCCAGGCAATGAGTTATTCATCTCAATAGAATATATAAATTTATTGGCACTGCTCAATGGCAACAATCGCAACCCAAGAGACAATCAACTTCTCATTTTCGCCTTTGTATACAGAGAAGAAAAAATGGTCGTTTTGAGCAACTATTACCTGAATGGGTGATTGGCGGGGTACAGCGATCAAGTTGTATCAATGCCAAATCAAACTGGCTCCCGTCCCTAAAAAGCAATCCACGCCCATATAACTTTATGGCAAAATGTCTCTGATTCGCTGATAACTTCTTGTATTCTGGGATATCCGTTCTTTCTGGAAAGCCGAATGATTCCTATAGATATGAAACGACTCATCAAAAAAAACCCTAACCCAGTTCGCAAGAAAACAGAAGTAACCCCACCACCGACTGAACCCATTGAGATGCCTGAGAGCCAAAATATTCTTGAAACAGTAATTGAACCCAATCCACCTGTATACATTGAAGACTACGTTTCCGAATCCGAATACATTTCTAAACACTATCGCCCCCTCCGCTCTGTGGGTAACTCCGGGTGGCAACCGTCTGATGTGTGGCGCGAGTTGAGAGTTGATAATTTCTGTGAGTAAATTAAGCTCTGACTGAATAAAAATTAATATATCTATCATGCTAAATTACCTTCAAAAAAGCCATGAAACGCTTACTTGGCAACAGAAATAAACATTATTTCCTAGTTTTTTATGGGGTTTAGCACTGATTCGGGCTTTTGAGCTTTATTGTCGAGCCTAGTTTTGATATCTAACTAATAATTTGGCATAACAGATACTGAAGAACCAAAATTATTAAACCTTAATGGTTCTAGAAATTTTTCTAGAGGCATTAAGTTAAGCTTTCGTTAAGTTATAGAGTTAAATATAGTGCTTGAATCAAAGTCAATATCCAGAGTATTTAGTCAATTTCACCTTTGGGTAAAGAGTAAATAAATATTAGATGCAATTGTATGAAGATAAGGTTTACTAAATTTAATTGGCAATACTTGCTGATTATACGCCTCTTGCAAGGCTCACTTCGATTGCGATTTGCTTAACAATATTTACAAAAAAGACAAGCTCGTTTCAAATATTTTAAAGTTCATATAGATGATTTATTAGTAAAGTTTTGGATTGCAAGTAAATACCCAGGGCTGGAAGTCCCTTAGTTTTCAATGCGATAACGTATTAACTGCTTAATTGCTGTTATCGGTAATCCTAAAGCTTGAGCGCTTGCGGCATCAACTTGAGCAAATTCAGTCACGGGGAATTCAAATTCCATCTGCTTTAACACTGAATCAGCAGTGTAAACTTTGACTTCAGTCAACTTTTCTTGACGTTGAATTACCGCTTCAATAGACATAACAGCGAGTGAAACAGAAAACTGAATGTGATGTTTTGAGTCGGCGTGGATTTGGGCGGTTGTGTCATAGGTGTAGCTTAAGACTTGATGTGTCAGCAAACCCGTACTTAACCAAAAAAACAGTCCAATTAAGGGTATTGGCAGCCAAAACTCTAGCCCTAATTTAATTAGAAGTTGCAGCCAACGAGGTCGAGCCATAACCCTGTTTTCTCACTTTCGGTAAACAATAATTGAAGTAAAATTCTCAACCCTTGATTAAATAAAACTTTAAGCTTTTCTTTACTCACAGAAACTAAAATTTTTAGCCAAAACTCAGAAATTAAAGCTTCAGAGGGCTGTCAGAGATTGGCTTATCCCAGTTTGAGATAACAGGGATAATACAGAAAAAGGTTGATTATGAATTTATCATAGGAAAATAAAAAGTATAGCGACATAATGAATGAGAATCTTGCTTGTAGAGGATGATATTACTCAATTACAACCACTACAGGGTGCGCTCTCGAAAGTCGGACATATTGTAGATGGTGCTGAAGATGGTGAAACAGCCCAGTGGTTAATGCAACAGAGAGACTACGACCTGTTAATTTTAGATTGGATGTTGCCCAAGCTCAGTGGTGTGAGTCTGTGTCAAAAGTATCGCCAAGCAGGTAAAACGGCTCCAGTAATGATTCTCACTGCTAAGGATGCAATTTTGGATAAAGTGTCTGCTTTGGATGTTGGTGCAGATGACTACCTAGTTAAACCCTTTAGTTTGCTAGAACTATTGGCACGAGTACGAGCATTGGGACGCAGAGCGCCACTCTGGCAAGGTGACACGCTAGAGTTAGCCGACTTACAACTTCATCTCAACACTCTAACGTTAGAACGCCAGGAAGCTACAGTCCAATTATCGGGTCGAGAGTTTCAATTGCTGGAATACTTTCTGCGACATCCTAAGCAAGTACTCACTCACGCCCAAATCGAACAAGCACTTTGGGAGTGGAATATACAACCAGATAGTAAAGCAATAACGATGTTAGTGCATCGACTGCGGCAGCGCTTACAGATGGTAAAAGCAGAAGATTGGCTTCAGACCGTGTACGGTATAGGATATCGATTAGTTGCCCCTGAATAATGCGATCGCTCATTCCTCCCATGTTCAGCCGCAGTCGGCGTAACCTAGCTCGCTGGTTTACGCTTTCAATGGGAAGTATTCTGGTGATCTTTGCAATCATACTTTACTTTTTAGAAGTCAAAGAGCAATTGCGGGCATTTGACCAAGAACTTTACAACACAACGCAGCTGATGGCGGCGGGTGTTGAAGATGGACGTTACCAACAACAGCAACGCATTAGTCTTGAAGATGTCCCCATCTTAGGTGGTGAAGCTTTGCCCTTTGACAATAGGATTATTTATGCCCGTTGGTACACTCCCAAAAAGCAACTACTAGAGTTTTTTGGTGTCACTCCATCAGAGCAGTTAAATAATCAACTAGGGTTTCAAACAATTAGGTTAGGTGATGCTGCACAACAGTCGCCTCAAGAAGGCGATCGCGTTTCCACCAGTGTTCGTCACAATGAAATGCTACGTCAATTAACAGTTCCGGTTTTTCAGGATAAACAATTAATCGGCTATCTGGAAATAGCAGCTTCTTTAGCGCCTGTTGAAGAAACTTTATGGTCATTGAGACTGTTTTTAATAGTAGGTGTACCCATTGCTTTAAGCGTAATTGGTTTGACGGGTTGGTTTCTTGGTGGAATGGCTATGCAGCCAATTCGCCAATCCTACGAGCAATTACAGCGCTTCACAGCTGATGCCTCCCACGAGCTAAGGACACCCCTTCAGGCAATTCGGCATAATGCTCAGTTTGGTTTGCTCGAACCAATTGACCCTAATGAACAGCAAAGTTCCCTAGATAATATCGACCAGATTGCTGAATCAATGGGAATGTTGATTAGTGATTTATTATTCTTAGCTCGAAATGAAGGACAGTTAAAACCAGAGGCACTTAACCTCGTCAATTTGGTTAGCTGGCTCGAAATATTAGTAGAGGAATACACCCACTCAGCAAAGGCAAAAAACTTAGAATTAACCAGCGAATTTCCTGAACAATTGGTAATGTTGAGAATCAATCCAGATTTAATTCGGCAAGCAGTAAAAAATCTTCTCAGTAATGCCTGCCGCTACACGCCGTCTGGAGGTAGAGTTCGCTTACGAGTTTTCCTTGTGTCTGGTTGGGTGGTAATTGAAGTCCGGGATAGCGGTATTGGGATTCCAGAGGCAGATTTACCCTATATCTTTGAGCGGTTTTATCGAGTAGATAGTGTACGCTCGCGCCATACAGGAGGTTTCGGGTTAGGATTAGCTCTAGCACAACAGATTGTCCAGGTACATGGGGGACAAATTCTAGCAATCAGCCGTTTGGGTGAAGGCTCTACATTTCAAATCAAACTACCATTCACGCCTAAATCCTCACCATAACGAACAATTCAATACCGGGTTGGCTAGCAAATATTTTCATTCGTAGTAAAAGAAGACCCTGGCTGGGGATCAAGCTGTTACCTTCTTGTTACTTTTTTCTGACAATCTGAAAATAAGCGTCCATTACACATCAGATTGGAGGATTTAACCAATGAATTTCAATCCTACACCCAGTATCGTCCTAACCGGTTTGTTTGCGTTGCTCATGCCTTTTGAGGTGGAAGCGCAGAAAGCACCAAACCAATTTGAGAATTTGCCAAACGCTCGTGTTACCAGTATTTCCGGCGAAGTTACTAGACTTTTAGATGATGAGTTCATTCTCAACGATGGTAAGGGACAAATCATCATTGAGGCAGAACCTCAGTTAGGACAACCCATTAACCTCTCTGTAGGAGAAAAAGTCACCGTCGTTGGCAACTATGACGACAATGAGTTCAAAGCCCTGAGTATTACTCGTGCCAACGGTGAAATTTTTCAAATTCATGACGATTAAATTCTCTACACTCCAGCAGTGTCCCTAATCACCGAAACGGCCGTTCGTTTCTGCTCTTGAGCGTGACCTCCAGATAAAACTGAGATCGCGCTCAAGAGCAGAAATTTCTTAAATAGTTCAAGGAAGGTTCCCAGTACTGGATGACATCTGCGTGATGCCAAATAGAGTACAATGGCGCAAGCGCCTGACGTAGGCGATCGCGCGGGGAGAGAAATTCCTTAGTAAATAATCACTTTAATTCGTCTTGGGTTAGTATCACAGCAAAGGTAAGCGAATGAAATGCGATATGTTTTTTTTAGCAGCCCTTTTAGCAATCACAGGCTTGCGAGCTATCGCGTTATCCTTTTTTTCTAATTCTGCGGAATCTACTGCTACCATAACTAGCACTATCAAACCTATAAAAGTAAAAGCGCCCCTGACCAAGAAAGCATTCAGTCTGGGTAGAATCCCCCTGAATGGTACGTTGGAAGCGGTAGAAACCGTTACTACTACCAGCCGAATTATGGGACAGATTAAAACTTTGCCAGTGCAAGAAGGCGACAGAGTTAAAGCAGGTCAAACCATTGCCATTATTGATATCAAAGATATCCAGGCACAACGCAATCAAACATCGGCTGTGATTTTCCAAGCTCAGGCAGGTGTAACAGTTGCGACTGCCGCCCAAACTCAAGCCCTAGCAAACAAAACTCAAGCTCTAGCACAACTCAATCAAGCAGAGGTTCGTCAACAAGAAGCCGAAGCCAAATTGCAGGAAGCACAAGCACAACTAGCTGACGCTCAGTTCAATCAACAACGCATGGCTATGCTGCGAAAAGATGGTGCAGTCAGTCAATTACAACTAGATACAGCCAATACACAGGTTGCATTAATTGAAGCTCGCATTCAACAGGCAAAAACTGGGATTGAACAAGCCTTGCAGGAAATTGAGCAAGCCAAAACTGCCGTCAAACAGGCAAGCTTCCAAGTCCAGCAAACACGAGCAGGAGTAAAGCAGGCGCGTTCCCAAGTTCAGCAAGCACGAGCAGAAGTAAAGCCAACGATTGCTAACCTAAACCGCAGCATTGTTAAAGCACCATTTGCTGGAGTCGTCACTAAGAAACATACAGAAGTAGGTGCAATAGCGGGTTTTGGACAACCTTTAGTGACATTGGAAAGTAGCGATCACTTGCAGTTTAGCGTTATAGTACCAGAGTCAATGAAGTCCTTGGTGAAACAAGGAGATGAAGTGGAAGTGCAGCTAGATGCTCTCAAGCGTTCTGTGCGCGGACAAGTAAATCAAATTATTCCTTCTGCAAACCCCAACAGTCGTAATTTTACTGTCAAAATAGCCCTTAAAGAAGCCACAAATTTAATGCCGGGAATGTTCGGGCGGATAAAACTGCCCTCTGAAATCACTCAGTCATTATGATTCCCCAGAGTGCTTTAGTTAAACTAGGTCAGTTATCAGGCTGTTGCCGATGGCTCCTCACCAATTCCCAGTTCCTTCTTACTGTGCTTTAACTGTTTCCAAAGTTCCTTAATTTGCTGATAAGCATCTTCTGGCTCAAGCTTACCATTGCTTTCTAAACTGGTGATCGTGTCAACTTTTTGAGCAAATTCTTGCAAGTTAGCATTAAACACTAAGTTTTCTGGTTTAACTTGTCCGTAGTAGCGGCCACGAGGGGAAAGGAATTTATTTTTGTCTTCTTCATGAGACTGATTCATGACTTCACCTCTCAACTAATAAGTTTTCACCAATAATGTCAACCCAGTTTCAACTATCTCCTTAGCCAAATGGCTGCTTGGAAATATAGTTAGCGATTGCTAGAATCATGAACCTTTTTTTAGTATGACTCATAGTCCAAAATCGTCAAATGTAAAGTGAAGAATTTCAGCTATTTAGCTTTTTGGCTGACAGATGGCCTTGCCATGAAGCTAAAAACAAAAACAGCTCAAGAGTCTAATCTTATCCACACTGCTGAAGCGTTAGAAAATCAACTATCCCAATTACAACAAGAATTGGGAGATAATTCAGACACACAATTACAATCATTGATGAGCTTGTGAAATGCTTACGACGGTAACTGAGCTTTTTAGAAGTGGGGCTTACAGCTGCGCTAAAAGTTGCTCGACAATTTGGGCAATTTGTTCGAGTTCTTGCAACATCTGACTGATATTGCTTAAGTCTTGTGCAAACGAGGTTTCTGCACCAATCGATTTGCGAACCCGATTTGCCTCAACTGGGCGGTCATCTTCTGCTCTGGCAATCTTGTAGTAATAATTACCTGCTTTACCAAAATGATGTGTTAGCTCCAAGAGCGATCGCTCTTTCAAATCCGCACCACTATGAATGCCGAGCGAATGCATCTTCGCCGCCGTCACCTCTCCAATGCCGTGAAACTTTTCAATTGGTAGCTGCTCTAAAAAGGCGTAGACGCTTGCGGCTTGTCGTAAACATCGCATCCTCCGGTAAAATAACCGTCAGTCCGTTGGGCTTGTTCTGCCCTGATGCCATTTTTGCAAGAAACTTGTTAATCGACACACCTGCGGTTGCCGTCAACTGGGTTTCCTGGAAAATTGCAGTTTTGATGTGTCTTGCGATAGTAGAAGCGTAGGGGATGTTTTGCCTATTCTCAGTAACTCAAGGTATGCCTCATCTAGCGCAACCCCTTCCACTAAATCACTGTAGCGTTTAAAGATAGCGTGGATTGAAGTGGAAATATCTCGGTAAACGTCGAATCTCGGTCTGACAAAGATAAATGCGGGACATTTAGCGAACGCAGTTACTGAGGGCATCGCAGAGTGAATGCCAAACTTACGAGCTTCATAACTGGCGGCTGCAACTACGCCTCGCTGATTCGGGCTGCCACCTAGGGCAAACGCATCTAAATTACTCTTGATCACAACGAAGCTTAAGAACCAACGAAAAAATCAGGATTTCGCGTTTGATTATTTTTAAAGCCCCAAAGCGATCGCCTAATTATTCGCAATAAGCAAAGGTTAATGACATTAATTTTAGCTCTATTGAGAATAGACTTTGCTTATTGACATGATGCGGCCGCCCTAGGCTGCCACCGACAACTAACGGTTTACCTCGGTAGCTAGGCTTATCTTTCTGTTCCACCGATGCATAGAAGGCATCCATATCCACATAAATTATCTTTCTCACTTGGAAGCAGAGTGAAGCATTAAAAAGTTAGGCTAACTGGTGCTTAGTAAAATACTATATTAATAGTCTTGTAGTACATTACCACTACTAACTTCAAATACCATATCTGCATTACTTACCACCTGGCTATGTGACCAGTCGCTACAGTGATAAGCTATAACGGCTGGTCATCACAACTCATCTTTGAACCAACTCAACCCAGGGAGCAACGTCGCAGCCGTATAATAAATCTTCTGTTCCCCGAATATGCCACCCGTGCAGATGATGATACAGAATTCACAGATTTCTGGCGGCGCATCACGGGTAAGACTGAGCGTGTGATTTCGATTACACCGAAGCAGTTAAATTCAAACTGTTTTCTAATCTGCTGAGATAATGATTAAGGCTTTAAAAAATCTAAATGCTTGCCTGGTTGCGATCGCAACTCTTCTGGAGTACCTTGCATTTTCAATTTGCCTTCATCCAGTAGGACAATCCAATCAGCTCGGTTAATCACTCTTGGACGATGACTAATTAAGATTGTAGTTTTGGCTTGGCGATCAAATAACAGATTGTCTAGAACTACACTCTCGGTGTGAGGATCGAGGTTAGCAGTTGATTCATCCAAAATCAGAATTGGTGGATCGGTAGCTATAGCTCTTGCTATAGCTAATCGTTGCCTTTGTCCTCCAGAAATATTTGCACCAAATTCTCCCAAAACAGTTTGATATTTGTCTGGAAGTTGACTAATGAATTCATCTGCTTTTGCTAGTTGACAAGCTTTGACAATTTCTTCAAAAGTGATATGAGGAGCACCTAAGCGAAAGTTGGCAATAATTGAACGACTCCAAAAGTGAGGTTCTTGAGGAATCAAAGCAATTTGCTGGCGCAGACAATCTAGTGAGATATCTTTTAGATTATAACTTCCAATACGGATATTACCTGAATCTAAATGGTATAGTCCGGCAATTAATTTAGATAATGTACTTTTACCACAGCCAGATTCGCCAATTAAAGCGACTACTTTACCACCAGGAATTATTAAAGAAAAATCTTCCAATAAATCTATTTGACTAGGATAGTTAAAATTTAATTGAGAACAAACTATTTCAGCATTTGCTGGAATTTTAACATAGGCTTTCTTAAAATCTTCTATTTGGATTTCTGGGGAGGCATCAACAATCTCATTTAACCTTTCTGCGGCTGCTTTTATCCAGACTATTTGATTCATAATTACTACTAAATCAGTAATTAAACGAATTATGTTTTGAGTCAAGCTATATGAAGCTACTAGTTGACCAATACTCAGTTCCTTTGTAAATACTAATTGACTTCCCAACCACAGTACGCCTACACTACCGAGAATTGAAACAACATCAGAGAATGTTTGATTAGTAATTGCTAATTGGACAGTACGAAAAGTTAAGTTAGCTACACTGCTAGAACGCACCTGGAGTTCTTCCCAAAGTTGGGGTGCAGCTACAGTAGCTTTGAGAGTAAGCGCGCCTTTAAAAGTTTCAACTAAAATTCCTTGATTTTCACTTTCTTGAGCTAATACCCGTTTAGTTTTTTGCTGCATAATAGGGAAAAGCACAATTGTTGATGCTGTCATTAAAACAATAATCACAGCAATAGCGAGCATTAGTTCCCAACTATAAAATAGCAGTAAGGCTAAAGAAGCTATGGCAATAAAAAATTCGCTAGGTAGACTGACCAATAGCTGAAAAATAACATTTCTAATTCGTTGAATATCATGGAGTCGGCTAATAATTTCGCCACTGCGATGAGTTTCGTAATAAATTAGTGGTAAACGCAATATTTGGCGTATAAATTCTAAAACTATACCTAATTCTAGCCGTTGAGCGAGGTGTGCAATTAAATTAGACTGTACAAGTTTGAGACTGGTACTGATGAGACTCATTACAGCAACACCAATTACCACAGCATTAAGCAGCCCAGTATCTCGCCGAACTAGCACATCATCAGTCAGGATTTGAATTAAAAAAGGAGATGTCAGAGCAATTAAACCAAGTATGAAGTTAAGCAACAACGCTTCAGCAAGAATTATTCGGTAAGGTAATAAACGCCCTAAAAAGTGTCTTAAACCGTGAACTTCATCATCTGATTGTTCTGCAAAGCGTACTGGGTCTGCCTCTAATAACAGCATGATGTAATTTTGCCAGCCTTTGGTTAGCTCCTCGCAAGATAAATAACGCACACCAATAGCAGGGTCGGCAATGACATACTTGTTACCTCGCTTGCCATACAACACCACCCAGTGATATCCCAACCAGTGAATGATCGCAGGTAAAGAGACTGCATCTATTTGGTCGAGAATTTCTGGTGCAGCCCTTACACCTTGGGCATTGAAACCCAGTCCCTCAGCCCCTCGTCTCAGCCCCAGTAACGTAGTTCCTTGCTGCCCAGTACCAACTAATTCTCTAATGTGACTAATTGCCACTGTTCGTCCGTAGAACTTAGCAACAGTAGCCAAGGATGCGGCTCCACAGTCGGACTCAGCAACTTGTAAGACACAGGGATATTTTACAAATCTGACCATTTTGGCGAAAAAGCTGCCACAAAACATTGGCTACATGATAACCGTACTTTTATGAAGTTTGTATGAATTTGATACACACTTCCCTCATCTCGACTTTTGTGCAATATAACTGTAATTATATGAAGAGGACGTGTAGTATCTAATACAGGAGTTTTATCTCAGGATAGATGCTGCTATTCCTGATTCAAAACGAAACAATACAAGGAATTTTGCTATGAAAATCACAAAGCAAGTTAAAACACCAACCAAAACACAGCCTGTTGCCAATCTGTTAGTTGTGAACCTGACTGAAAAGGATATGAATACTATCACTGGTGGAGGTCAACTAAATGCAATTTAGGCGTTAACAAACCTTTAAATTGAATAATGATGAAGGTGGAAAATAGTAGAATATTTTCCTTGTAATCATAAACATTGAAATTTACAACCTCAAAAAATTAACGATGAAAACGAATAAGCAAATCAGCAAATCAACTCAAACACAGCCTATTGCTAATTTATTAGTTGTAATCTTAAATGAAAAAGAGATGTCTTCTGTAAACGGCGCAGGAAAAATAGGCTCGCTTTAGAAGTTAAAATCTCTAATTTACTCTGCTATCAAGATACTTCAATACTGGGTTTTGAGATTAAGCAACAAAAACATCTACATACAAAGGAAAATTGCACTATGAAAAAGCAAGAGAAGAAAGAAGGTAAAACACAGTGTTTAGCACACTTGCTAGTAGAAAAGTTAAATGAAAAAGAGATGTCCCTTGTGAGCGGTGGCGGTAAAATAGGTACGCTTTAGAAATTAAAAGATTCTTTGACTAGGTAGTAAATATTTAGCAACCTAGTTAAGTGAAAAAATTAAATGTAATACTAGTTAAACCTGGAAAATTTTAAACTTATTTTTCCAGGTTTTTATCTATTTGTAATTTGCTACTTGATACTTTAATTATGCTTAATGACCCCAGCCCAGATTTAGTTCGCCCAATTCACAGTGACCAATTTTTACCATCAATTAGTCTTTGGACGACGTTAGGGGGTTTATTTCTAGTTGGGACAGTAGGTGCTACTATAACTATTCTCGCTGTTACTGAATACAATGTTACTGTTAAAGCACCCGCTACAATCCGTCCTTCAGGAGATATACGGTTTGTGCAAACAGCTGAGGAAGGAACTGTAACAAAGATTTTAGTGCAAGAAAATCAGTTAGTAAAGCAGGGAGATCCGATTGCGACTATCGACAACTCTCAAATCGAAACCAAAAAAAACCAAATTGCAGACAATATCCAGCAAAATAAGCAGCAATTTCAGCAAATTGCTTACCAAATCAAAGCGCTACAAGCTCAAATCACTGCTGAGTCTAATTCGAGGCAACGAGCGATCGCATCTTTACAAGCTGACTTAAGTCGCAACCAACGAGATTATAAAGATAGGCAAATCACAACTCAGACACAAGTCCAAGAAGCACAAGCATCTGTTGAATTAGCGCGGGAAGAACTTCAGCGATATCGGGAACTAGCAAACACAGGGGCGATTGCTACTCTCCAAATCAAAGAGAAAGAACAAGCTTTTAAAGCTGCACTTGCAAGGTGGCAACGCGCCAAAGTGGGGCTTAATCCTAGCTCTGCAAATGTGGCGATCGCACAAGAAAAAATTGCTCAAGAACAGGCAATAGGTGAATCTACTCTCGCTAGTTTAAATAAAGAACAAGAAGAATTAATCCGCCGTCAAGTTGAAATCCAAAATCAAATTAACAGCGCTCAAAAAGACTTAAAACAAGTCTTTATAAAATTGGATAAAACTATAATTCGGGCATCCGAGGCTGGTACGATTCTAAAACTTGAACTGCGAAATCCTGGCCAGGTAGTGCGTTTAGGAGATGAGATCGCTCAAATATCTCCCAATAGTGCTGCTTTAGTTGTCAAAGCCCGTGTTGCTACTCAAGATATTGCTCAGGTACGGCTATGCAAAGCTGCAAAAGTCGCAGATTGTCAAGATGGTAAAGTGGAGCTAGGGGTTTCGGCCTATCCATATCCAGATTATGGTACGCTCCCTGGCGCTGTCAGGGTCATAGCTGCCGATACAATCGTGTCTCAAAATAGTCGTCATAGTTCAGTTGCACCCTATTATGAAGTGACAATTGAAGTTGAAAAACTCTATTTAGAGAAAGGCAATTACTCCTACCAGATCCAAGCCGGAATGGAGGTTAGAGCAGATATTATTTGTCACAAAGAAACGATACTCACTTTTCTCCTGAGAAAAGCAAGGCTACTAACAGATTTGTAAATTAGTTCTTTTGGAAGCAGATCGGGTTGCTCTCATTCTTTTTGGTCTGTCAGAATTACAACTAATAATTTTATAATTTACCAATTTCATAACTTAGAGCTTATTATGAAATAACCTTCCTTCTTTTTAGTTATAAATGCTTTTTTAGTAAGCTTTTTAAATAGCAAATTTTAAAAATTGTTTCTTGACAGGCTCTTACAATCTTTGTGCCCGTACATGCCACTACCGAATCTAGCGTAGCGTTCCTCAGTTGCGTCAATTCTCCTAGCCCTAGTTTTCCGTTGACGAGCGCTTGACTTTTAAGACAGTCGCTACATGTACCGCAACCATTTTTTAACTTAGTATAACGATGGTATTAGTAAAAAATTAACACCCATTTATAGCGTTTTTAGCAAGCATAATTTTCCCTGTGATGTAGGCTTGAGCGATCGCTATTCGCCGTAACTTGCCACTGCTAGTTTTTTCTAGTTGTCCTGGGCGAATGAAGAGTATATTGTCCACAAGAATTTTAATACCCAGCTGGTTGAGAACAATCTCGCTGACTTGGCGTTGATGGTCAATTACTTGTTGAAGAATACTGGCCTGTTTGGTTTCTATCAAGACAATAATGCGGTCATCAGCCTGAATTATCGCAACTTTGCTCGGTTGTACAAACGGTAGCGACTCTATGGTATGTTCAAAATCGCTTGCAAAATAACTTTGACCATTAATTTTGAAGCGATCGTTCAGCCGACCTATGACGAACAACTCACCCTCGCTAATTACACCCAAATCACCAGTAGGGAAAAAACCATCACAATTGTAAAAAGGGCGTTCGCTTTCAAAATAATTATCGACCAAAGTCCCGCCTCTGAGTTCAATTTCACCAATTTCACCTTCATGGCATAAAAGACCATCTTCAGTTCTTAAACGGATATCAAATGTACTCAACGCTTGACCTACAGAAATAGCTTTGCAGCCATTTGCCAAAGTCACAATCCGGGGAACATCTTCTAACTTACAGCAGGAAATCATCAGGACTGCCTCCGCCATACCATAACAAGGCTTAATTGCTGTAGGTTGCAATCCATAGGGTGCAAGCACTTCCAAGAACTGATGTAGTTTGTCTATATTAATTGGCTCGCTGCCATTAAAAACCATTCGTAGCTGGGTCAAGTTTAAGTTGGCAATTTCTTCTGGATCGGTAATTGCCAAGCGACGGAGACAGTAGCTAATGGCAAAATCTGGAATAACTGCGATCGCAATCTTTTTTTCTGACAGTTCGCTCAACCACTCCACGGGATTCATCAAAAAATGCATTGGGGTACTCAGGTGCAAGTTATGCCTCACGTATAGGGTTGTGAGCAAACCACCTACTAATCCCATATCGTGATAAAGTGGCAGCCAACTTGCAGTTGCATCACTGGGTCTATTTTGAACATGGTTAGCGATCGCCTGCATTTGTGTCACAATTTTCCCATGAGTGACTGGAATTCCTTTGGGGAAAGAAGTCGAGCCAGAAGAAAACTGCACAAAAGCAATATCAGTATCTGTAATTGTTGCAAAATTTGCTGATTCTTGGGGCTGAATATCTGTGTCTGGTAACTGTAAACGCTGGAGGCTCAATTCTAAACTTCTAATACTAGGTGCTTCCAACACAAATTCAGCTTGATATTGGGTTGTAACCTTGGTCAAAAATTCCAGGTAGCTCTCTTTAACAACACCCATGCTGTAGGGTTTGACTGACAGTGGAATTGCTCCCAGTCCAACTAAAGCAAAGAATGCAATAATCACACCTTCGGTTGTTTCAAAAGGAAACAGAATCCTTGAGCCAGCTGTCACACCCGCAGTCCGAAAGTACTCCATATAGGCTGCAATCTTCTGGTACATCTCACAATAGGCGAGAAACTTAGACTCAGCAGCACGATCCTGCCTTAAGAACAAGCCCAAGTGTGAGTCAGTATTCTTGAGAGCCTGAATCATTGCGATCGCGGTCATCGACAGCTTAGTTCTAGGTTGTAAGTCTTGCATTGTTTTGACCTCAACTATTTTGTTGCTTATTTTCATCAAGAAAATCCTGGAGAGTTCTAAGCGATCGTTCAATTGAATCAATGAATGCTACTTTCACAAGAGCATCGGCAGCAACCTTTACAGTTCCGTTTTGGAAAATCTCAATAAATTGGTGAAAAATTACTTGATAATAGTAATTTTCCTCCGCGTCTTTGAGCTTCGTAATAATCTTGACCTCTCCAGGTAATATTTCACGGCTATAGTTGACTTCAATACGAGCAACTACAGGAATAATCCGCTGTCCGTGAAATAAGTTGTGATGCTCAAGCCATGACCATCGTCCTGCTTCTAGGTATTCGAGAACAGTGGCATTATTGACGTGACCCAAACTGTCAAGGTCATTTGGGCGTACCTGAAGTTTTAGGTTAACAGCTTCAAAGTTCATAAGTGGGTTGGCGTGAATATTTATTATCAAGGCAAGGCAGAAGGCAGAGGAGGCACGGCATTGTGGAGGTTTCCCTCGTTGTAGCAAGTGGCGTGGCAGAAGGCGAGTCACTTTCCGTCTTGGCGCTTTGCGTCGTTAGCGCAGCGTTAGCGAGTCTTCGAGCGTCTGGCAAAGTAACGAACCCGAAGGGAAAGAGGGTTTTAGTTAACTTTACTTTTTATTACACACTTCTGTTTATTTGCACCTTTCTACTGCCAAGTCCCAAGTCGCTGCAATCATGACTGGGGAGAGATAGCCACAACAGTAGACACATAATCCCCACTGTGAGATATGGAAAGGTGAACAGTCCAACCTTGAACCTGAAAATGCTCTGCCAGTGAGCCGTAAAATTCAAAGTAAGGTGCGTAACAGGAATTATGTCGCACTTCTACATCTGTCCAGTAGAAATTAGGGGTCATTGCTAAAGCCTTAAACAAGGCTTCTTTAGCTGAAAAAGTACCTGCCATACTTTGGAGAGGGTTTTTACTTTGGCTGAAGTAAAGGCACTCAGTGTTTGTAAAGAAAATGCCTGGAAGTTTCAAAGCTTCAACTTTTGTTAGTTCTGCAATCAGTTGAATATCGTGCCCCAGTCCAATTAACATCCCACCAGATCCAGCCATGTCTGCTCAACTTCAGCAGCAGAGTTTACCTGAATTCCTGTAATTTGTCTGAGAGCAGAAAATATCAGATTTTGTTTGCGCTCAATATTGTCTGGCAGAACCATCTCATACTTGATCGAATCCCACCAGTTGACGTGAGAATCCCGCTGCTCAAGATGTTGGCGGTTACTACCATAAAGTTCGCCCCCTTCTCGCACAAACAAGTGTGCAACAGCAAATGCGCCTTTGGGTGAGTACTCTTCACTATCAACTAAAGCTTTGGCAAAACTTATGAAGTATGTCAGATGCTGCGATTCATCAGCAGCAATTTGCTTAAATAGCTTTTTCAATCCAGGGTCTTGAGCAATACTTGCACACCAAGAGTAGTTAACCGTGGCTGTAATCTCTGAAATCGCTAATAATACTAGTGTTCTGAGCATGTCATCGTCGGGAAAAATCTTCCGAAACTCAATGACAGTCTCGTCACTGACAGGTTCTAGACTGAGTAGAGTCGATAAGCGATTAAGTGTGGTTTCGTGAAAGCTTTCTTCCTCATTCCAGTAACGGCTCCAAGTACTACAAGCTTGCATAATGCTTGCTAAAACTGGATTACCATCTTGCCAACGACGACACTCAGCATCAGCTAATCTAGCCAAGCGATCGGCTCCTGGCTTAGTAGTCAATTCTGCACGTCCAGCATTCCAGAGATTAGCTTTGTCAAATTTACTCACAGCCTCCAGGTTAATCGCACCAATCATTTCCACTGCACTCCATCGGCGCTTTTCATGGAAATGGTGTTGTTCCCATATTAAATCAACTAAAGAGCTTCGTTGCTCGGCAACAATTGCATATAAGCTGCTGACAATATCAGATCGAGAAATTGTATTTACCATAGTGAAGATATTTGAATTTAATTTTTAAGTTTTAGAGGTTATTTGAAAAGCCTTGGTGACTAACTGGAAGTCGCAGCTACATAAACAAAACCCATCTACCATTCTCTTCAAGACGCTGACGCGTAGCTTGCTTCTCCGTTAGGAGAAGGAGTACGGTAACGCCAAGGGCGAACGTGGGTTAAAAAGCTGGTTGTAAAACTAAAAATGAAAATTTTTGCCAATACCCTTTATTCTCTAGACTTTATTCTGCAAAAGTTTTGAGATTTAAAATTTATTATTTTTAGGTCAAAGTATTAACTTTATCAGCTTCATTTAGAAATGCTTCTAATACATCTGAAATAGGGGTATCAAGAGAGAAAGCTGGCAAACGTATTTGGACTCCATACTGCTTTTTCAGCATATTCGCAGTTTTGGCGAAAATCTCCATCAGATCGATGCTGTTATGTAGGTGATCGGAACGGGCAATAATCGCCGATAGCGTCAAGTCATTTTCAAAAATTTCTGCAATAGATAAACCAACATTTTGGGCAAAAATCTCACAGATATAGTCTTTCAAGATTTGAAACTCCTTTGTTGCGGTATTACAGTAAGTTAGATGCTGTTAGTTACAAGTTTTACTTAACATTAACAGAGAATTTGACGTTTATATGCTATCGATTACATACAGTAAGCTTAAATTAGCACAATTAATAAAGTTTTAGCTGCGTATTTATACTAAAGATGAGTTGCTATGTGTCCTGATGAAGTTTTTTAGCGGTAAACAAGGAGAACATACGTTAAAAACGCAAGTAGTAGTCCGTCAAAAAGTGGTCAGGTTATCTGTTTAAAGCATGGTCACAAAGAAGGGTATGGGGGTTAGAGCGTAGGGTGTAGAGAAGACAGCATTGAAACGGGGCTTGAAACTCAGACCGATGCAGTCGTTTTGAAAAGCGGGGTTTGTATCTCACCAGCTGTTGGGACTATTTCTTTCACTACGTAAGGATTCAGGTGGCAGAGTATTGACTCAAACAGTTATAACGATTGGGTCAATAGTTACAGCAGAAACTTCTCCCCAACTTGCCGCCACAATTAAAGCACCAGCCGCCAACTCATATCTTGTACCTGATAAAAACAATCAGTATTGCGTTGCAGCACTTCTAGAACTTACTCTTGGTACGCACTCAAGGTTTTTTCTCCAAAAGACATTAGTATCATTTTTACAACCATCACTACGGTTATTACTGCCTTATTTCAGTGCTGATGAGCAATTAAAAAATTTAAATTATACAATTAACATCCGGAAAACAAAGTTGAAGTTAGGAAAAATAGTGAAAATATGATTGTAACTTTCTTTGATTGAGTTCATCTAAAAGGCTTTCACAATGGTTACTACTCCTGTATATTATTTGCAAATTCTGGACAATCCGAATATTGAAATTTCTCAAGATGAGTTGCGATCGCTTTTAGGAGAAATAGAAGTAAAACTGCATCGTAGCGGAGTTTATCGACGTGCTTTAGCGATTGTACAGAAGTTAATAGGTGAACAAACAGATCAGGCTCAAGATTTATTAAAAGCCGTAGGTAGAGAAGCAATCGGGTTAGCATTTCAACAATTTGCCCAACAATCTCAAAAAGTTGAAACAGTTACAGATAACAAGCCAGCCACAGAAACAGTCAATTCTTCACCAGAGATACAGCAGGAGCATTGCACTCTCCGAGAGGAAACCTCTAAAAATACAGCAGAAAATTCGCTGTGGAAAAAACCACTACAATTGCTGAATCATCAGAGAATTTCTCAAGCAGAACTTGCTGAACAAGCTGAACTTGCAGCTCAACAACGCATGGTGTGCCTACGTCAAATCGGGCAACAACTCCAAAAGACCCGTCAGTCCAAAGGCCTTTCTTTGCACCACATCCAGCTTTCCACTCATATCCGAACGGAGCTGATAGAGGCATTAGAAAACGGCAACTGGAAAGAATTATCAGATGACATTTTTGTACGTGGATTTATACGACGTTATGGAGATGCTTTAGGACTTAATGGTGTTGCTTTAGCTGCCTCTTTGCCATTCCTAGCAGCTATACCAGTAACTCAGCCTTTTTCGGATAAATCTAAAAAAGGAATGGGATTGGAAATTCGTCCGACGCATTTATATGTAGGTTATACAGTTCTTCTTGCTGGTGCAATGGGAGGATTAACTTTGATGTCCCAGCAACAAGCAAATACCAATATATCAAATGAGCAAGATAACTCTTCTTCTGTTTTACAATCGTTAAAACAACAATCCCCTACTGTTAAACCAGGGATTAAATCTACTAACACTGGTGTGGCTGTCGGATCTGATATTTCCCCACCAGAAGGATTATATTAACGAACTGCACGTGCCTGATAACGGCTCTCGTGTGGGCTATGCCGCCAATTTTAACTGTTAAACGGTATCTTCTGAATGTCTACAATGCCGTACAAAGCACTGATATAGGCCTTTTCAGCCGCCTATACGGTCATGGTATTTCCCCACTGTTGCGAAGGACGTTGCTCTACAGCGTGTTCCAAATCCTGAATGCGCTGCCTAAGCTGTTGATTCTCAGTTTCCAACTGCCGTAGTGATTCCATTTCATCCAGCAGTTGCTGTAACTGGATGTTTTGCTCTTTCTGTTGCTTGTACAGGTTTTGCAAGGATTGGATTTGCTCTTGTACCTGGGCTTCAGCTTTAGCACCTGCTTCTTTGCAAACCAATTCTCAATTCCTGAGAAAGTCGCTCTAGTTCCTGTTTATGCTGTTTTTTGAGTGCTGCGATCGCTTCGGTGTACTCTTTTGGGTAAGTCCGTTCACTTGATTCGGACACAATTGCGGCATTTAAATCAGCCAAATCACTATTGTTTACCAGCAGCCTCTCACCATCGCTGAAGGTGACAATCTGCTGATAGTTATTTGGTGCGTCTGCCTCAATCACTCCCGATTCACCATAGCGGGGGTGCAATTGTGATGAAACAGTGACAGAATTACACAATTGCGTTTTAGGGTTTTCGCTTTTTGTGGTGCGTTTAGTTGTTGGTGCGACAAGTTGTACTGCTTTAGCAAAATCGGCAGCAGTAGGGAAGGGTTTTTCTTGGGACGCGATCGTAACGGGCAAACTTTAGCGGCGCAGATATCCGAGGAGCAGATTTTACAGGTGCTAATCTCACAAGAACAAACTTCAGTCATGCAAAAACAGGATTGATGTGGCGTGGATTAATTGCTTTATTCAGTACTGCGTTGCTGTTCGCAACATTAGCAGGATTATTTTTACCCTACTTCACTATTGACACCATATCTTTGCGTACTACCAAGAAAGATATGATCAGAGTGTTGGTCTTAGTTAACAGATAGCGGTGACAGAAGCGCTCAAGCAAATCGATAGTAATCCCACTTTGAAAGCGCGGGTAATTGGGGCGTTGAAAGCCGGTGGAACAGAGGCATTAAAGAAACTAGTAGATCATCCTCTTGTCAATATACTTTTGGCAACTTTAAAAGGATGGCAGGATGTTGAATAGTTCCGTTGCTACAGATGAAGTAGAGGATTTAGCTGGTGATGGCAAATGAGGAGCATTTGGCAATACTAAAGAAAGGTGTAAAAACTTGGAATAAATGGAGAGAAAAATATAATAAGTTGTAAGAATGGATCAACAGGAAGCTCCATACCTCTAAACTGTATGATACTGAAGTAGAGTGTAATTAGTTAATTATTGTGCTATTGTCAAGTCCATGCATTTCAAACCTCACCAAAGTACTTTTGACGATAAATTAAGTGCAATTATAGGACTGGTAATTGGATTGGTGTTCATTGCTAGTGGTTTTTGGGTAAGCAATAAAATCGCACACGAGCGTGCAACACTGATAGAAACACAGGGGATGGTAGTGGACAGCATCAGTCGTCGTGAGCGCGATAGTAAGGATAAGCTCATAGAAACCTATGCACCAGTTATTGAGTTTGTAGCTAAAAATGAGCGGATTCGTTTTACAGGTAATTATGAATCCTACCGCTCCAGTAATGGCAACAAAGTGGTTGTCCGTTATCACCCCAAACAACCAGAAACTACTGCGCTTGTAGTGAATCCGCTTGAAGGCTTGGTTTCTGTGGGAATGTTTGGGATGGGTGGCTTAGTTATAGTCTCTAGTCTTGCTAAGGTGTTGCCTATACAATGGTCTTCAGGTGGGCAAGCTGACCATAGTTGATGTTGCACAACACGGTAATCACAATCTAGCTAACTGACAGCTTTCAGATTGCATATTAGATACCAACCCTGTCAAGACAAACTAGATAGGTGGTAATGTTCATAACAACAACGCTTAAATCTGCCTAAACAGACCAATGCCCGACTCAGAAGACCCAAAGCAAGTCTCCAAGAACGACTTACGCAATTCACAGTTTGGCGGCGGGTTGATTAACGCTCGCACAGTGAATGCTGGGCAAATTGGCAGCGACATCTACAACATTCACCTTGGGAAGCAGATGGCGGTATCAGGTAATTCAGTCCAATCACAGAATCAACGCCAGTGATCGCTCTCCGAAAGAGACTCACTCGAAAAAGCCTACACACTGCAAAGGCATAGAGTTGACAGGATAAGAAATGCATAGGTGATAGAGACAGACCTATCCCACAAGTTTCAATACGAACAGCAATTTCAGGCAGAGGAGCTTACGTTGAGGGAACTTGGCGAAAAGTTGGATGCAATTGAACAACAGTTGCAAGTGGCTGAGAACTCTGGACTAGCGGCAGACACAACTATATAATATATTGAAAGACCGCCAATTGAGGACAAATGCCACAATGCAATCGTGCAACTAGGGTAGTGGAAACGCACCTTATTTACTAATAAAAACTATTGCTCCTGAGTTGATGTTTGCGGTTGGCTGTTCCCGCTTTTGGATATTGGCTGAAACTTTGCTTTCCTGAGTTTAGGTTGTCTCAGCATTCTCACCCTTTGGTTGGGTAGTTTGAATGTTGTCAGACTAAAACCCATTTCAAAACATTGGGATCTTTATCATAGCGATAAATAATGCCATCCTTAGTAGTGATAAATTCTCCTTTGCTTGCCTTGCTTCTAATAGTGCTAAGTGAATAGTATGTTAATTCATTCATTGCCTTATGAGTAAGTTTTTCGCCTGTGCTGATTTCTGACTCATTTTGCGCTTTATCTTCAGGCGAATCATTTATTTTGATTTGAGTATTTGACGGAAATTTAGTTACACTTGCTTTTTGATTTCGATAATCCTGGACAGTTACAAGTTGCCAACTGGAATCTTGTGCAAGTTCTAAAACCCATTGATGGTAATCAAACAGGCTTTCACGGTGCCCAACACTAATAAATGTTGTTTTCGTTGATTGTAACTGTTGATATAAACTTCCTTCATTTTTCAAATCTAAAGCACTTGTTGCTTCATCCAATATAGTAAAGCTCGGATGAGTAACTAACAATCGTGCGAAAGCAAGACGTTGTTGTTCTCCTATCGATAATATATTTTCCCAAGGAACTTCAGTGTCAAAGCCTTCAACTCGACTTAGTAAGTTTTGCAAGTTTACTTGTTGCAAAACGTCTTTGAGTTCTGCGTCGGTCATTTGACGATTCGTATTAGGATAAAGTAACTGTTCGCGCAAAGTCCCTAAAATGATATAAGGCCGTTGGGGTAAGAATAATACTTCTTTTAGGGGAGGTCGTACCAAACGGCCAGTTCCCGCATTCCACAAACCAGCGATCGCTCTCAACAGAGAACTTTTACCTCGTCCACTCGGCCCAACAATCAATAAGCCTTCTCCTGGTTGAACAGAAAGTGACAAATTTTCAACGATCACCTGTTCATAGTTTGGCGTTTGTAAGGTGACATTCTCGAAAGCTAAACGATTTTCTTCTATTGTTTTAATAGTACTGACATTATCTGGTTGTTTGGTAACTGCTTCTAACGCATCTGAAAACTCAGATAAACGCTCAACATAACTGGAAAATCGTCCAGAAGTCCCAAATTCTCTAATTAATGTTGCCATAGCCGAGGCAAACTGATTACAAGCTACACTGGCTTGGACAACTTCTCCGAAATCAGCTTGACCACTCATATATAAAGGTGCTAGTACCAGATATGGGAATATTTGGATAGCAGACTTATATGCTCCGTCAAAAAGTTCTTGATTGTTCTCCCAATTAATCTTGCGTTCGACATTTTTCAGGAGATTAATAAATCTTCGTTGAATTATATTAGATTCTTGCTTTTCTCCCTGAAAAAAAGCTATCGATTCAGCGTGATTACGAATATGAGTCAGAGAATAACTGTATTCTGCTTTCAGTTCTAATTCTTCTTGATTAATTTTATTTAATTGTTGACCTAAGTAAATAGCAATCAAGTTGCCTACGATTGTATAAACAATCAAAACAATTGCAATAAATTGGGAAATTGACCAAAGAATTACTAAAAAAGTAATCATTTCCAGCACTTTTTCTAGGAAAGTAGCTGAAAAACTCAAAGCATTACTGGTAATGGGTTCGATTTCTTGCGATATTCGTTGATCTGGGTTATCAACATCGGATCTAAAGTTGATTTTATAATAAGCACGATTGCTCAAATATTTTGATAATGTGTGATTATTTAACCATTTATACCAATCAAGAGCGATTTTTTTTCTGACAAGTTTAGAAAATCCGTTTAAGAGTGTTATGCAGACAAGAGCAGCGGCGAAAACTACTATTGTATTAATAAAGTTAGGATAATCTTTCTCTTCAATGACATCGGTTATATAGCGAGTAACGAAGCTATTAAAGGCAGTTACGCCCACTAGCGCGATTATTAATAAAATCAGGAGAATCAGCATCCCCCATATTCGAATCACGTCTGGAAATACTCTTTCCCCGGAATCTGTTGGATACCAGTAAGGCTGAACGATCGCTCTTACATTCTCCCAAAAATTATTAGAAGCCGGAGGAGAAGGATCATTCTTTAAGGATTGACCGCGAGAAACTTTTGTTTGCATATTCTAAAATAAGCTGAACATCTTTTTTGATTGAAATACAAAAATACTAACCGAGGAACAAACACAGGATTTAATGTAGAGTAGAAATGTTGAATCTAGATACAAAAATTTTCCGATTTATAGACTAAGTTAACAATTACCAATTTTCAAAAATCGAAAATTCCGAAAATAAAATAATAATAATTGCAAATTAGTAGAGTTTTTAATCAACCACCGCTATGCAACGCCAAATTTAGGATATCAAAGAAACTGCGTCATTCTTACTAGAAGCTGTATCAGCAGCTATTGCAACTGCATTAACATTAGGCAGTTCATCTTCCACAAACCGTAAGCGAGGGTACAAGTAGGCAATAGAGGTTTCTAAAATGGTCAAGACTCCCATAATCATCAGTAGAAATCCCATCCCACGACCTGACCCCACACCGATGATTTGTCCGATGCTTCCTGCTAAAGAACCGTTAGTAGCCATTAATGGTTCAAAAACCTTCTCGGCTAAAGGCCCAATGGTGATATAGCCTAAAGGGAAAGCGGCTGCTTCAATCGCTCCTTTGATTGCAAAAACTCTACCTTGCACACTAGGTTCTACTTTATTTTGCATCACAGCTTGCGTAGAACTGGAAACGATCGGTTGTGTTAGGAAAAATAAGAAGATACCAACAGTGAAGACGACAAGAGAGGCTTGCAAACCAGCGACGAAAATAAATACGCCACTCAAAAGCATACACCCGTATATGGCATATATGTTGCGTTCTAGCCCTCCCCAGATGCTGACGAGCAAGCCACCTGCTACTATAGCAATGCCAAATAGTGAAAGAATAGTTCCCAAAAAGCTGACTGAAACGAAATTTAAGACTAGCGGAATAGTGATGACATTAATACCTCCCACAATATAAAAGCTGGAGGCTGAGAATAACACTAATCCCAGCAGTCCTGGTCGAGCGATCAAATATGTCAATCCGTAAGTTGCTTCACTCAGGAATGAACTTTTTGCAGTTGCAACAGCACTTGTGTTAACTTCCGGGAACCGAACCAGCATCAGGGAAACAAAAGCAATAAATACAGCCGTTACGTGAAACAAAATAATCCCTTGCAAATGGACAATGGTTAGTAAAACACCTCCGAGAGTTGGTGCAATGATTAGGGAAATACCAAACATCAGACTCATTAGTCCGTTGGCACGATTAAGGTGCTGTTTCGGCACTAGTAAGACTGTTGATGCTGTATAAGCAGGTGTATGAAAAGCCATGAAAACAGCAGTGAAGGTATTGGCTAGGTAAATGTGCCAGACTTCTAACCGACCGATGACAAATAAAACGCCGATCGCAATTGTTCCCAAACACGCCAAGACATCAGCGATAATCATTGTCTTTCGGCGATCCCACTTATCTACCAGAGGCCCAGCGATCGGGGAAATTAAGATTAGCGGTAGAGTATTGAACAGAGAAACTAAAGCAAACTGGGTAACTGATCCGGTGCGATCGTAAACCCAGATATCTAAGGCAAAGGCAGTGGTACTCGAACCAATCAAGGCAATCAACTGTCCTACCCAAACAATGATAAATAGCCACATTTCCTGTAAAACAGTCAGTCTTGTTTTTTCCATAATCTGTACGTCGTATAATTACTTGTTATGTGTACCTAAATTGCACGGCATTGAGAATTATGCTGCTGAAATAGTAAGGAAAAGTCAGTCAGACGGCATTCGGGATTAGTAATTAGCAGCTCAAGCAACACTAGAAACTGAGTTACCGCACGGCTAATAGTAGAAGCATCAAATAAATCGATTTTGTAGCACCATTTCCCTTCAATGCTTCCTAATGTTGTTTGTTGGAGATAAATATCCCAATCGAACTCTGCTGTTTGACTTTCAATTGACCAGGGATGAACAGCCAAATTTGTCAGTTTTAAATCTGTTGGAGGCAAGAAGTTAAACATCACTTGATAGAGCAAAGAATGGCCTGGATCTCGTTTTGGCTGTAGTGCTTCTACTAACTTAACGAAGGGAATTTGTTGTCGATCGCAAGCTGCCAAAAAACATCCACGCACCTGATACAGCAACTCTCTCAGACTTGGATCGCCACCCAGATATGTACGTATTGGCAATGTGTTAATGAAGCATCCAATAAGTTCTTTAGTTTCCACTTGCTGGCGATTGGCAAAGGGAGTGCCGACAATAATATCTGACTGTCCGGTGTAATAAAATAGCACTATTTTGAAGGCTGTTAGCAGAGTCACAAATAGAGTTACATTGTGTTGTTGGCTCAAATGTTTAAGAGCATTTGTTAGGCTTTTAGGGATGATGAAAGTTTGACTTGCACCTTGGAAAGTTCGTACTGGTAAGCGCGGACGAACCGTAGGTAACTGTAGTAAAAGTGTGCTATTACTTAGTTGCTGCTTCCAGTAGTTAAGGTCAGACACGAAAGCAGGACGAGAAACCCACTGCTGTTGCCAATTGGCAAAGTCAGCATATTGGATGGGTAAATCGGGAAGCGGTGAGGGCTGACCATGACAAAATGCTTCGTATAATTTTGTTAGCTCCTGTAAAAACACACCCACAGAGCAACCATCACAAACCAGATGATGGATAGTTATTATTAGTAAATGCTCGGCATCAGAGAGCCGCAGCAGCTTGACGCGTAATAAAGGCTCTTGTTCTAGATCAAAAGGCTGGTTTTTTTCCTCAGTTACCAATCTTTGAGCCAGAGCTTTTCGCTCAGTTTTAGATTGAGAAAGTTTTCGCAAATCTATCGCCGAAAATGGCAATATAGGCTGTTGAGCAATTTTCTGAACCACTTGCCTATTAGCGATGGGCTGCGCCCCGCTGGAAGCGATCGCAAAAGTAGTTCGCAAAGTTTCGTGACGACGGACAATTTCAACAAGGCTTTGTGCTAGAGCAGTGACGTTGAGTAAACCCGTCAAGCGATAAGCCAGTGGAATATTATAGACGGGAATGCCGGGATGCAATTGAGCTAATATCCAAAACTCAAGCTGAGTCAAAGAGATTGGCAACTCTTTTGTGTTTCGAGGTACTGGTTTGAGAAATGGGGTCAAGTCATTTTTACAAGAGGGCACAGGGGCACAGGAGAATGAGAAAGAATGATTATTTCTCTCCTGCTCCCCTGCTCCCCTGCTCCCCTGCTCCCCTGCCTCTTTTTGGCGGTATTCTGAAATTTGCCGATCTAACTCGACTATTGTCGGGTAATCAAACAGGCAGCTTATGGGTAACTCCACTTTGAAGGTTTCTCGCAACCGAGCAATGACTTGCATTGCTGATAAAGAATGCCCTCCTAATGCAAAGAAGTTGTCGTGGATACCAACTTTTTCTAGTCCTAAAACATCACTCCAGATTGCTGTCAAAACTTCTTCAGTTGCAGTACGGGGTGGAATAAAGTCTGTAGAGATGTTACGTGTTTCCCGACTCAAAGGTGCTGGTAAAGCACGGCGCTCTATTTTACCACTGGGGGTTAGAGGTACATCCAGCAACTTTACAAAAGCAGAAGGTAGCATATATTCGGGTAGCTTTTGTTTGAGGTAACAAAGCAGTTCGCTGGTGTCTAAGTGTTGTTTGGGGACAATGTAGGCGACTAGGCGCTTGTTCCCTGGTTGATCTTCTCTGGGGATAACTACTGCTTCTTTTATCTGGGGGTGTGCGGCGAGTACGGTTTCAATTTCTCCCAGTTCAATGCGAAAACCCCGTACCTTCACTTGATTGTCAATTCGACCGAGAAATTCGATATTGCCATCAGGTAAATATCGAACGCGATCGCCTGTCTTATACAAACGATTCCCGTCTTTCGCAAACGGGTTAGGAATGAATTTCTCAGCAGTCAATTCCGGGGAATTAATATAACTTCTGGAGATCGCAACACCGCCGATATACAGTTCTCCAGGAACTCCAATTGGTAATGGTTGCAGATGGCTATCAAGGATGTAGATTTGCGTATTTGCGATCGCCCGACCAATGGGCGGAAGTAGCGACCAACTGCTTGCCACATCTTTTAAAGTAAAACTTGTTACTACATGGCTCTCCGTTGGGCCATACTGATTTTGTAGCGTACAACCAGAAAGCTCCTTAAAAAAGTTGACTAAAACAGGAGTAATATGTAACTGTTCTCCTGCTGTCATAATCTGACGCAAAGATGCAGGATAGGATTGAGCAATAGAGGCAGCATGGGCTAATTGCTGAAGGGCCACAAAGGGCAAAAATAGTCTTTCTACCTTTTCTTCGGCAATTAACTGTAATAATGCGAACCCATCTTTCTGTATTTCTGCGGCGATCAAAACTAAGGTTCCGCCGTTACACCAGGTAGAGAAGATTTCTTGAAAAGAGACATCGAAACTGATGGAAGCAAATTGCAAAGTTTTGGCACAACTTAAAGCACTTTCGTCCATTTGCCAATATAAAAGGTTCACCAGAGAACGGTGACTCATAGCTACACCTTTGGGTTTGCCTGTAGAACCAGAAGTATACATGACATAAGCCAAGCTCTCTGGTATCACTCCACTAACAGGATTTCCCTGACTGTTTTGGCAGAAATCCGATGTATCTAAGCAAACTACTGTCAATGGTTGCCCAGATAAAGTAATTGGTGAATCTGTCAGCAATACCGACGCTTGAGAATCACTAAATATATAACTCAAGCGTTCTTGGGGCGATCGCGGATCTAAAGGTACGTAAGCACCACCAGCTTTGAGGATTGCCAACAATCCTACTACCATCGATAAAGAACGCTCAACGCAAATCCCTACCCGCACTTCTGGTTTTACCCCAAGTTTTTGGAGATGGTGCGCTAACTTGTTAGTCTGACAATTTAACTGCTGGTAAGTCAGTTGTTGGGATTGGAATGACACTGCTACTGCATCCGGTGTCCGTTCTACCTGCTCTTCAAACAACTGAGCGATACATTTGTGAGGATAATCTTTTTGGGTATCATTCCATACTAAGATTTGGTGTTGCTCAGTGGCAGTTAGCATGGATATCTCTGCTACTGTCCGCTCGACGTTAGCGCTCATACCCTCTAACAAAGTCACAAGATGCCCGATCATTCGGTTAATCGTTTCAGCATCAAAGCAGCTACCATCATAAAGAATGCGTAGGGATAATTCTTGTCCTGGTACAGTGATGACTGTGAGCGGATAATTGGTTTGTTCAATGACTCGCCGTTTAGTAATCTGGATGCTGCTACCTAGATTTGATAAAAACGTATCGTGTGGGTAGTTCTCAAACACCACAATGCTTTCAAACAGGGGTAATTCTTGGGAAATTTCACTAATAGCCTGAATTTCTACTAACGGACACCAAGAATACTGCGATCGCTCCACCTGTTGAGTCTGCAATTTCCTCAGCCATTGCCATAAAGGCTTTGCTGTTGGGATTTTCACCCTAACTGGTAGAGTATTAATGAATAGTCCCACCATCGATTCCACCCCCGATAGAGTGAGAGGACGACCGGACACAGTTGCGCCAAATACTACCTCAGACTCATCAGTGTAACGACTGAGTAAAATTGCCCAAGCTGCTTGCACGAAAGTTGAAAGTGTCAAATGATACTGCTGTGCCTGGTACTGTAAAGCAGCAGTTATAGTTGCCGATAAACAGCACTGCTGCTCGTGGTAAGTTTTTGGCTGTGGTAAAACCTGCGCCTCATCCCGATTTAGTTGCAAACGGGTAGGATTAGTAAAGCCTTGAAGTTGTTGTCGCCAAAAAGCTTCTGCTGCTCTTAAATCTTGTTGCTGTAACCAGTTTATGTAATCTCGATAAGGGCGGGGAGTATTTAAATATAAATATTTGTCTTTAAGTAAGGCATTATAAAATGCAAAAACTTCTTTGCAGAGAATTGGCCAACTCCAGCCATCAATTAGCAGGTGATGAAAACTCCAGACAAATTCGTAAATATCATCAGCGATTTGAATTAAGCTAAATCGCATAAGTGGAGCTTTGTCAAGAACAAAACCTTGGACTCGATCTGCTTCTAAAAAAACTTCTAACTGCTCTTGTTGTTCTTCTAAAGATAACGAACGCCAATCATAATTTTGCCAAGGCAACTCCACATCCTTACATACTACCTGGAGAGGCTTTTCTTGCTTTTCCCAAACCACAAGAGTACGCAGAACTGGGTGACGCTTCACTACTCGCAAACAGGCTTGCTGAAGCACCGCAATATCAATATTTCCAGAGAGCGTTAAACAGAACTGCTCAAGATACACCCCAGATTCAGGCTCATACAGAGTATGGAAAAGCATACCCTGCTGCATAGGAGAAAGAGGGTAAATAGATTCAATATTCTTATTTTTAATTATTTCCAGCTTGGTCATAATTCGTAATTACTAAACTACTCTCTTCCCTCTTCCTCTGTGTTCTCTATGCCTCTGTGGTAGCCTGCGGCAAGCCGCTCTGCGTCTACGTTAAAAGAATAATCAAACACTACTAAAACTGAAAATACACAAAAGGTTGAGGATTAATGGCTGTCAGTCGAAATATTGCTGAAACCAACACCCCAAAGAAAACAGCAAAACTCCAACTAGGAATTTTACGCCACCAATCAGCAAACCAACCCTTATAAGCTGCCCAGTGGAGCATAATTAAAGGTATAAAAATCCATGCAATTTGGAGATTGAGATTTTGAGAACCAAGAGAAGTCAAGAATAAAAAAGATTTCTCTATTTTTATTGCACTGCTGAGATCGTTACTTCTAAAGAAGATGGCAAAGGCACAAAACCAGTAAAATGTAATGGGCATACCTAGTATCTTTCTTAAAGGTAGAAATGCCTTATAGGGAGCCACCCAATCTGACCATTGTTTTTGAATAACTAAGGCGATGCCATTTAATCCACCCCAAATTACAAAATGCCAAGCAGCGCCGTGCCAGAGTCCTGATAAAAGCATCAAAATGAGAAGATTTCTGTATTTAAACAGTTCTGTACGTTCGGCTTTTGGTCGCCTTCTCATTAAAGGAACATAGATATAATCTCGTAACCAACTGTAGAGAGTAATGTGCCAACGTTGCCACAAATCAGTTATATTACTGGCAAAGTAGGGAAAATTAAAGTTTAGAGGTAGTTTGTATCCAAGTAACCCGGCTGAAGCGATCGCCATATCAGAATAACCAGAAAAGTCGCAGTATACTTGTATGACAAAAGCAATAACAGCAATCCAACAACTCAAGAAAGTATAATTTTCTGGATTCGTGAAATACTGTTCTACTAAAGGAGAGAGATTATCCGAAACACACGCTTTCTTAAAATACCCTACAAAAAAAAGTATTAAACATCCCCTAAAATCAACCTCGCCTAAATTTTTCGGGGTTAGCAGTTGCGGTAAAAAAGTAGATGCCCGCACAATAGGCCCTGCAACCAGTTGCGGGAAAAAAGTCACAAATAGAGAAAAATCCCAAAAATTTCTCACAGGTTTGAGTTTACCTAGATAGATATCCAGGGAATAACTCAGAGTTTGAAAGGTGTAAAAACTAATGCCTGCTGGCAAAATAATATTAAGGGTTTTAAGACTTAGAGGTAAACCTAAAAAAGTTAATAAATTGGCAGCAGAATCAGTGAAAAAATTATAGTATTTAAAAAATCCTAATATTCCGATATTTGCTACTAAACTAAGTAGCAACCACGCTTGACGTTGTTGCTGATTTTGTGGCTTGTTCAGTAAAGCATCCCAATTCCAAAAACTTGTAGTTTCTTTTTTTTGTACTACCTCCGTGCTGGTAATTTCTTGTATTTGCGAATCATTAACCTGCGGTCTAGATAGCATTAAACCGACGAAGTAATCAATGACTGTCGATAGCAAGAGCAAAAAAAGAAAGCGCCAATCCCATGCACTATAGAAGATATAACTACAGATTAACAGCCAGAATTTACGATGATTGTGTTCCTGCAAAGCCCAATAGATGCAAAAAACAACCAGGAAGAAAAATAGAAACCGAAATTCCGTAAATATCATAAATTATTTAAGTATTGAGCAAATTTTGATGCTAATAAAAGTGTAAATTCTTGAGCGCCTTGGTAATTGAGATGGGCGCTATCAATTCTGCGATCCACCTCATATAAATTACTAAACTTATTGGGATTATTAAAAGCAAACAGGGTATCGATATATCCTGATTGATATGCTTTGTAAATAGCAGATGGGTTGGAATCAGTCTCTAGGAGTGGCGGAATAAAAAAGACAGCTTCAATTTTCTTATTGTTAACTTGCTGTTGTTCAATTCGGGAAGCAATATTTTTCACCATTTTCGCTCCATATATTATAGATGGATTGTTAAATGCGCTTTCTGAATTTAAAGTGGCTAATTTTATTTGTTCATTTTTGAGATTTTTTTGATAAGTATCCAAACCATTTGTTCGGAATATAGTCTTCCATTTCTCAGCTTTTTTTTGCCAATCTATCGCGTAGTATCCAGATTCTTGTAGGAGTCTATCTTCAGATACTTTTGCTAATGGATCTGCATTTGATAAATCTAAATTTAATATTCTTTCCTGCCAGAAAGTGGAAAGCTGACCAATTCCTAGCCATCGGTAGATAAAGCTTTGAAAATTTGCGTAAATATATGGAGCTTTTACTTGCCAACTATCAATTGATGATTCCAGTATTAATTGAAAATTTTCTATAGTTTTCCGAGGAGTATGCCAGTATATCTCTTGAGCGGAAGTAGAACCAATGTTTGTAAATAGGTCAACTGAACAGTCGAGAAATATCCACTTTAAGTTTGCTGGTTCTAAAGCCAGAATTTTTTGTAAATAAAAATCTAGTTCTGATACATTTGCACCTGCAATACCAAAGTTGAAAGATTTTACACTTTTACCCTCTGTCGTCATGTATTTATCAAACAATTTCGGGATCACACCAAAGTAGGTAGTACTTGGCCCCAAAAAAATAGCGTCATAATCATCTTTGTGTTCAGTCAAATATTGCCATTTAACACTGATTTCACCAAGGTTTTGGATAGTCTTGTAATAGGGTAAAGCTACATTCAAGAATCCAGAAGAAAAAATTATAGTAATTATAAAAATTAAACTATAACCAAACATAACTAGTGGTCTTAACATGATTTTTACTTAGATATCTACAACTACATCTACTTCTGTCTTTGTTAATTGCCAGTTCATCTTCAGGTTGAGCCAGAAATTCCAAAGTGTCACACAAGCGATCGCTACTAATTTAGCTATGTATTCATTCACTTGAAATTGATAAAATAGCAAATTTACAATTAGGCTATTGAAAATCAGCCCAATTAAACAAATGAGATTAAACTTGAAAAAGCGTTGCAGCTTTTGACTGTTTTTTTGCTGAAAAGACACATCACCAAATGTCCATAAATCATTCCAAAGAAAATTATTAATAATCGCTATTTCTGTGGAAAGCATTGCACTCGGAGTTAACGCCAAACATAACGAGCTATGAAAGCAATAGAATGCTCCCAAGTCTACAAATACTCCACTAAAACCGACTACAGCAAAGCGGATAAATCGACTAAAAAGTGCCGAATGGAGATAAAAGTGGACTTTACCTCTCAGATAACTAATATTAAAATAGTCAAGATATTGCTTCATTCAACTTCTACTTTTTTAATTTTTTTTATATTTTCTGATTTTTGTCGAGTTGCCAAAATCCTTCAAGTGGGTAGACTAATTTAAGTGAGTTAGTTTTATCTTGCTGGAGTTGATGAGCTAAACTATTTTCTAGGTCGTCAACAAAGAAAATAGATTTATAATCTTGAGGCATTATTGGTAATTGGTTATTTTGTATGGGAAGTAAGGAAATTTTTGGTTCTAAACTATGACTTAATGTGAGGATGACTCCCAAGTTATAATCATTTTTATTACTTACTAATAGAACATTATTATTAGATTGGTTAATACGTTTACTCATTGCTAGTAAATTCTTACCACCTATTTGTGGCCACCAAGTTTCAGACTGAAAAAATCTGACATCAGAAACTAGCCCAAAGACGAGTAATCCCACCAGAATGAATTGCCAAAGGTTTTTCTGCCAGTTGTTCGCCAAGAAAAGATGAAAAGCTAAAATATACACTACAGCAATTTGAATGCTGAGGTATAACGGTATCTGATAACGAAAATGAATAGAGCGAATTCCCCCAAAAGCTAGATCATAAAAAAGGAACGTTAATCCCGGAAATCCCCCTAACAAAGCAATAAATAGACTAGTATTAGTTGATAAATATTTGGTCAAAAAAATAATAATATAAATAATTAAAAATAAGCTAAATATTATCGTAGGAATACTATAGAATAAAGGACTTTCAGAAGTTAAGTTATTGACCCAAGCATCATCAGAAGCCAAATTAAAGTCAAAAAATATACGGCTAATTCGACTAAGCCAAATCCCAATCAGGTCAAAAGGACTATCTGTTTTAAATGTGATCCATGACAAGAGATTCGTGGCTGTATGAACCTGGGTAATGAGTACAATAAGCCAGGGTAAAAACATTAAGCAAGCGGCGATGGAACTCAGCAGATAATTACGCAGAGTTTTGTTAAAGCGAAACCGTTGGCTAATAAGTATATAAATGCCATGAGCGATCGCAACCATTACTGTCAATAAATGGGTGTACAATCCTAAAGCTAGGGCGAGAGCATACACAGCCCAACTCAAGTAACTTCCTCGGCGAATGGCTCGTAATAAAGCAGCACTTGATACAAGAATCGTCACCATCCATAAACCGTATTCTCGTGCATCTTGGGCAAAGAAAACCTGCAAGGGAGAAACCCCCATCACAGCCATTGCTACCCACCCCACAAGTGATGACTCAAACAACTCTAAACACAGCCAATACACACTAGGAAATACCAACAGACTAATCACTGCCGATAAACTCCTAACTCCCGCCGGCAAATCCCCAAAAACTTGCGCCCATAATCTCACCATCACATAATACAAAGGTGGATGTTGCGGGTCTGAAGTTATTAAATAGCGCACTGTATCAGCCACAGTTCGATCTGAGTTAATGTGTTGATATTTGTCTAAAGTGATGGCAGGAATTATGCCTGGATTATTGCCCCAATTGCTAAAAACCTCTTGTTTAACCTCAGCTAGCGTATGACCAGATATTGCCAGCGATGTAGCAATTTCATCGTACCAATACACTTTTTGTCCTAAATGGGTAAAGCGAAAGAAAATACCTAACCCAATCAGGCTAATTACCAGAATTTTTAACCAAGTTGGAGGATTTGATTTTGCTAGCAATTGTAGTTTGTCCATTTATTGAATCTAAATTAGTAGCTATCCTTTTGGCTGTTTGAAATATTCCTGTGCAAGAATTGGTGGATACTTAGGCACTTCATCTATATCTAAGCAAGTCTTAATAGAGTTAATTGGAGCATCGTAATTAGGCGCTGTAAAAAAGGCACATGAATACCTTTGTTTAGCACTGTGAGATTGAGTTGGAACTATAACTCGATGACGTGTGGCGCAAAATTTATCGTTCGTCCATCGCTGCATTAAATCTGCAACCAATACTATAATTGCATCAGGAATGAAGGGCGCTACAACCCATTCCCCAGCATTTGTATATACTTCTAACCCTTCAGAATCTTGAAATAAAAATGTCAGCGTTCCGATGTCGGTATGTTCTGCCAGATAAACTTTTCCTAGTTCTGGAGGCTGATATATAGATGGGTAGTGATGTAAAACTATGCCGTGATTCTGCTCTGAATATAAATTTGTAAAGTAATCTTCTGGAATTCTCAGGGAAATAGCCAAAGCTTGGAATACTTTCAGGGCGCTTTCGTGGCAACCCGTGAAAAATTCCATCATCACTTCATGAAACTGAGTCGGATTTTTAGGCCATTTATTCGGTTCAAAAAAAGGATCTTCAATCGCACCAATTTCATCGGGAGTAATTTCTTTCCCAAAATGAAATCCTTCAGTCATTAGCTCATTTGCGTTATGTTTATCTTCACTCTTTTTAAAATTATGATATCCGCGAAGATTCCGGTCTGGAAAGAAAGATACTTGTTCTTTTTCTTGCTCAGAGAGTGCAAAAAAGGACTCGGTTTGTGAAAAGACTTGAGCGATTAGAGTCTGAGGAATACCATAATTTTTGAGGTAGAAACATCCGACCTCATGAATAGCAAGAGAAATTTGTGTGGCAACAGCTTCTTTTGCGGTTGAGTCACCTATAAGAAAAGGATTGAAATCAATGATAGGAATTTGCATACAAACGATATCCTCTTTAGTTAATATCAGTCAGTTTCAGGTCGTAAGAGTTCCAAAATGTTCCTAGTAGGGCAGAGTGTTCAATACCTTGGATACGATTTCGTACTGCCACCATTGATAAAGGGTTCACTAGATAAATAAATGGTAGATACTCCTGAGTAATTTGTTGAGTTTCTACATAGATAGCTTTACGATTTGATTCATCCACCTCAGAGGCTGCCTGAATGTATAAATTACCAATTTTTCGTTCCCAATCTGCAACCTGTCGCCCTATTATCGGCGTTTGTCCTGCTTGGGATTCTTGATTAAAAAAGTGCCAACCAGCTTCAGGCAACCAAACATTAGCCCAATCATTTGGTTCTTGACCGACAGCAACATCAAGCACTTGACACTCCCAATCGAAAGTTTGAGTTAGTTTGTTGATGAAAATGCTAGTAGCAACAGGATTGAAATCAACAGCTATGCCAAGGTTACTCAAATTTTGTTTGATAAGAACTCCCATTGCCTGCAATATATTATTGTTAGCATTCGTCGTTAGGCTAAAGCGGACAATATTTCCTTGCTCATCTAATAACTGACCTTGGTTGTTGTATTTAAATCCTGCTTTCAACAGTAATTCTTTTGCTTTTTGAAGATTGTATTCATAAACCTTTAAACCTGCTTGGACGGGTAAATAATACTTGCTCTGTACAGCAATCGGCGAATTTTGCAGTTTACCCAATCCCCTATAGATATTGTTGAGTATTTGTTGGCGATTAATTCCATAGGCAATTGCTTGTCTAAATGCCACTGTATTAAACCAACGAGACTTGATGGGGTTGACCAGTGGTTGACCATTTTTACTACCTTTATTGAGATTAAAAGTAATAGCAGTTGATCCTATAAAAAGACCGCCATTATAGATAGTAAACTGTCCTTTGCCTTCTTCATGTTTTAATAATGAGAAATAATTGGTATTAACGTTTATGTAATCCAATCCTCCAGAACGGAATTGGATTAAAGAAGTATCTTGATTAGGAATAATTTCCCCAATTACACGATCGATATAAGGTTGCGAATTGCCTTGAGCATCTTTACGCCAGTAATAAGGATTTTTACGGAAAATTATTCGCTGGCTCGGAGTATAAGATTCTATTGTGTAAGGTCCGTTGACAATAATATTTTCTGGTGGAGTATCAATCCCCCAAGTAGACATAAATTTAGGTCTGCCTTCCTGGTCTTTTATTTTGACGCTTTCTCGGAAAATATGGGCTGGTAAAATTTCCAGTTTTGTAGCCCGGATAAATGGGGCAAATGGTTCAGGTAATCTAAATTCAACTCGCAAATCATCCAGTTTCCGCACAGTAGGAAAAGTACGATTCTTGCCAATTATGAAGAAGTCTTTAGCATAAGTAGGAATGGCTGGATTAGTATAAATTTCATTGTAGGTAAAAACCACATCTTCAGCAGTTAGTGGCTTTCCATCTGACCATTTTAGGCCTTTTCTGAGGGTATAAATTACTTGTTTTTTATCTGGAGAAGTTTCCCAAGATTCGGCTAGACTAGGTTCAATTTCTCCCTGTCCATTTTCTTTAACTAGCCCCTCATAAGTATAGTTTAAAGTATAAGCTGATTCTACGATTAAAGCTGGATTAAAAGTTGTGGGTTCAATTGGGAAAGAGACAATAATTTGAGATATTGGTGTTGCTTTGATTTTTAAGTTAGTTTGATGATAGATAATTATTGCGATCGCAGTTATCAAAGACAGTAAAATTACTAGCCAACGATGACGAATTAAAGTATATTTTTTATTATTTTTTAATAACTTATAATATGACATCGTGAAACCACTCCGCAATTTATTCTTGACTAGGTTGAGATAACAACCTATGGGCATCTTCTAATAAAGCTGGTATTTTATCCGCATGGGGACTATGACGCAGACAATCGCCCAGGTCAAATTGTCTAACTCGTTCTGCTGTCAGACCAGGAAACCAAGGATCGGCATTATTTAAGTGGTTGTAACGCCTTGTGGCATATTCAAACATATCAAAAGCGATCGCTAAATTTCGCAACCATAAAATAACTGGAATATTAATCTCACCAGGGGTTTCTTTATAGCTGGGTAAACCAGTGTGCCAAGTGCGATACCAGTCTTGTCCTAATGTGGCGATCGCTGCTTTTTCTAAACGGTTTAAAATTGGCGGTAAAATTTCATCCGCTTGCTCTAAAAGTTCTATAACCTTTAAGTGTTCGTCAAAATCTGATGGCTTAGATGCGCCCAAGCTGAGAGTATGTACTTGAAGATGGCTCAAACAAAAGAGATCGTTAAACATCATCGGACTCAGTGGATGGCACAAGTCTGATAACTTTTGTGGAGGCTTATAGAGCATACCACCTTTGTCTGATGGGCTAATGATAAATACACCCATGTCATAATGTTTGGCGGCTTCAATGGCTGGCCAATTGAATTGATTAATGTAGTACCAGTGGAGATTTACATAATCAAATTGATTGGTTTCAATAGTTTTGATAATTAAGTCTGTCGGAGCGTGGGTAGAAAAGCCAATAAACTTTACCTTACCCTGAGCTTGCAATTCCCGCGCTACATCAAGACAACCATTGGGACGAATGCTATCTTCAAGTTGTTGGTAATAATTAATACCATGCAGTGTTAATAAATCAATGTAATCTAACTTTAATAAAGCCAAAGATTTCTCACATAAATGGCGGAAGTCTTCAGAGTCAGATGTAGGATTAACCTTAGTCTGGACAATGATTTTTTCTCTGGGTAACTTAGGTAAAATCGCTCCTAATTGCATCTCAGAAGTTCCATACATTCGAGCAGTTTCGATGTGATTGATGCCAACTTCTAAAGAACGGCGAATGGTGGCTTCTAGATTCTGCTGATTTTTATCGGGAATTTTTTCTTGAGTCAGTTCCTCATACTCAGTATAGACATAGCGCATTCCACCGCAGGAAAACACTGGCATTGGCAATTCTGTACGCCCAAATCTACGATGTTGCATTATAAATGTGTTTTGATTGGAGCGATTCATTAAGAAAATTGGCGTTTCAAACGATTAATTGGCTACTCGAAAAATCTCCAAATTGAAAGGCTTGCACATATCTACTGACTTTTTGCCGAAATCAAGCCTCGCATTACTTTTAGATGGAACATAAAGTATGATTTTTCAAGATACTCAAGTTGATGTTTAATTAACTCATGTATCTTAGAGTAGTTACACGGTGGCATACTTGGGTAGAGATGATGCTCTACATGGTAATTATTATTCCAGTAATAAAACCTAATGATAGGATTAGAAATCATTGTTCGTGTATCATTCCATAAGTTGTGATTTAAGTCAAACTTACAGCCATAGTGATCTGTAATGCTGAAAATAAAACCGAATGGAGAAGCAAAAGTTATTAATGGTATCCAGTAACCAAAGAATAAAATTACAGGAAAAATTACAGTCAATCCTCCCATTAATACAAACCAGCCCAATAGTAACCAATTATTTTGTAATACAAATTGGCGTTGTTCCGGTGTTTTAAAATAGCTCAAATAAAAGTTAGCTGGTAAGGCTGATTCCTCTTGTGTATGTGTTTTAAAAGATTCTAAATATAAATCTTTGGTCACTATCCACCAATTTTTCCATGCTGCGAGAGGATAAAAATATGTCAAGGCTAGAAGATAGGTCTTAATATTAGGAAAAGTTTGCCATGCTGAGGTATCTCCTACAATGTTACCTTTGATTTTTGCTTCTCGATGATGTCCAATATGAATATATTTGTGAAATGAAAAGTTCATCAATAATATTAATGATAAGAAAGTCCCTATGAATCGGTTAGCATTTTTTGACTTATACAAACTATAGTGAGAGCAATAATGTATTGCCGCAAAAAAACAGACAAATAAAAATCCTTGAACAAACCAGACTAATAACCACACTGCCCAGTTATTCAACCAGAAACCAATAGCTGCAAGGATTAAATATGTACTAATGACAACGACTGTTTGAACAATCGGTCTAAATGTAGAAATCTCATGCAATATACGAAGTTCTTCGTTAGATATTTGAGTAACTTCACTAATACTAGGTCTGGCATTCTCAATTATTTGATTATTTTTTGTAATTTCCATGTTGTTCACCTCTACGTTGACAATAACAATTGAAAAACGAGATATCAACCTATTAACTGTTTAATTGGTCTTGGATGGCTGCTGCTAGCTGAAATACAGTAGGTTTTTCAAACAAGTAAATCAACGGTAGTTCGACTTGCAAAGCTGACTGTAGTTTGTATATAACTTCAAGAGTTTGAGCAGAATGCCCTCCCAGTTCAAAAAAGTTGTCTTGAGTGCTAATCTGCTCTATCTCTAAAATTTCTTTCCAGATAGCTAACATAACTTCTTCGATAGAATTTTGAGGTGTAATAAAATCCCTCGATATTGGGGAGACAACAGTTTGAGGGGGCAAACTTGGAGGTTCCGATATTAAGATAAGTTCAGCCAGACGTTGGTTATAATTGGTCGTTATTTTTTCCAGCAAAGTCTGAAAATTATCGACCATCTGGGTAATAGTGGCAGGCTCAAATAAATCGGTTCTGTATACGAGCAGACCTTCAATACCTGTTGATGTTTCTTCGAGCGTTAACTCTAAATCAAACTCTGCGGTATCTTTTGTATCTCTAGCAATAAACTGCTCCTTCAAAGTGAGATTTGCAAATTGTAAATTATCCTCTGGAGTATTTTGAAAGACAAACATTACTTGATTTATTAATGTGTAACTAGGATCTCTCGCAGGCTGGAGTTCTTCTATTAGCTTGATCAGGGGCATTTCTTGATGAGTGTAGACACCCAAAGCTACCTCACGCACTCGGCCAAGTAGTTCCCGAAAACTGGGGTTTCCTCCTAAGTTGGTACAAAATGGCAGTAAATTGACAAAGAAACCAATCAGTCCCTCAGTTTCCACTCTGGTGCGATTGGCAAGGGCGCTGCTGACAATGATGTCTTCCTGTGTTGTATAAGAGAAGAGTAATGTTTGGAATGCTGCCAACAAGATCATAAATAGGGTTACGCCTTCCTGTTGACTCAGTACCTTGAGCGCATCTGTTGATTTTTGGGAAAGAATTACCGATTGGCCTGCACTTTTAAAGGTTCGCGCTGGTGGACGTGGATAATCAGTTGGTAGCTTCAATATTGGCGGACTAGTGCCTAAATGCTTTTTCCAAAACTGAAGCTGAGATTCTAAGACTTCTCCTTGTAACCACCGCCTTTGCCATTGAGCAAAGTCGGTATATTTGATCGGTAACTCAGTCAGTGGCGATCGCTTACCCTCACAGAAGGCTTCGTAAACTTTTGCCAGTTCTTGGGTGAGGACACTAAAAGACCAACCATCAGCAACAATATGGTGGGTGACGGCAACGAATAGATACTCTTGTTCATCCAAACGCCAAAGCTTGCTGCGTAATAAAGGGCCTCGTGCCAAATCGAAAGGATGCTTAATTTCCTGTTCAGCCTGTTGTGTGGCTTGAGCTTCGCGCTCAGTTTTGGGGAGGTGCTGGAGATCAATTACAGAAAAGTCAAAAACAGGATCGTTAACAACAGCATAAACGACTTGGCCATTTTTAACCTGAAAAGTCGATCGCAGTGTCTCGTGTCGCCGGACAATTTCCCTTAAACTCTCCTCTAATGCCTTCTCGTTCAGCGCACCTGTGATGCGATAGACCAAAGGCAGGTTATAGATGGAATTCCCTGGATAGAATTGGTCAAAAAACCACAACTCTAGCTGTGTTAAAGAAATTGGTATTGGCTCGCCTTGGGAGGGAAAGCTTTTGAGGGCTAATTCGTGATGATCTGGCGCTTTAGCTGTGGCGATTTTTTGGGCTAAAGGTGCGATCGCGGGAGATTCAAATAAACTCAATAGTGGTAATTCTATCCCAAATGCTTTGCGCGTTAAAGCAATAACTTGAGTTGCTAGTAAAGAATGTCCCCCCAAATCAAAGAAGTTATCGTAAATACCAACTCGTTCTAACCCTAAAACATCTCTCCAAATCCCAGCCAAGATTTCTTCGGTGGGAGTACGCGGCTCAACAAAAGTTTGACCTAATTCCGGTCGGCTGGTTGTTGGTTCTGGGAGAGCGCGACGGTTTACCTTACCATTGGGTGTGAGCGGGAACGATTCCATTTCTACAAAAGCCGATGGAATCATATAATCTGGCAATTGCTCAGTCAAATAAGTCCGCAGTTGTTCAACTGTGATTGTCTCTCCCACAATGGGGACAAAGTAAGCGACTAAATATTTTTCCCTGGCACTTTCCCCATGCACTTTAGCTACTGCTTGGTTAATTTGAGGATGTTTGCTCAGAACGGCTTCAACTTCTCCCAGTTCAACGCGAAAGCCCCGAATTTTTACTAAATCATCTATCCGTCCCAAAAACTCGATATTCCCATCTGGCAAGTATTGGGCTAAGTCCCCCGTTTTATAGAGGCGGGGATTGGGGATTGGGGACTGGGGACTGGCGAGAATTTCTGCTCCTCTGCTCCCCTGCTCCCCTGCCCCCCTGCCTCTTCCAAAGGGATTTGGTAGAAATTTTTGATTAGTCAAATCTGCACGGTTGAGGTAGCCACGAGCCAAACCATCACCACTCACGTAGAGTTCACCAGGAACGCCAATCGGCACGGGTTGAAGGTTGCTGTCTAACAGATAAACTTGCACATTGACGGCAGTTTTACCAATGGGTGGATAAATCGGCCATTCATCCGGCTTTTGACTAAAAGTATAAGCTGTCACTAAATCTGCTTCCGTAGGGCCATAGAAATTGTAGAGTGTACAATTTTCCAGACGCTTAAACAGCTTAATCATCGGCTGAGTAATTTGGAGTTGTTCGCCACAAGCGATCGCTTCCCGAATATTCTGAAATAAATGTTCTTGCTCTCCGTATATTTCTGCTAATTGCTGCCAAAGGCTAACTGGCAGAAAAACTTTACCAATTGGGTTATTAGCAAGTAAATGGATTAATTTATCTAAATCTTTGCGATCGCATTCAGAAATCATATACAGCGTACCTCCGAAGCCCCACGCCACGGATATTTCGTGATAGCTGACATCAAAACTCAGGGATGCAAACTGAAGTACACCAATACCTGTGGCCATTTTTGCCTGATGGTGTTCTATTAAATTGGTAAGCGATCGCTGGGGAACAAGAGTGCCTTTAGGAGTGCCGGTAGACCCAGAGGTATATATGATATAGGCTAAATTATCAGCTGCTACTTCAACTTGCAGATTGCTCTCAGATTCTTTGGCGATTTCGTCCCCACATTCATCTAACACAATTAGACGATGAGCCAAGTTGCCATTAAATAATGACTGCAAATGTGTTTGAGTTAAGACGACTGGTGTTTGAGAATCGTTGAGCATGAACGCTAAACGCTCTGGTGGATAGGTAGGATCGAGGGGAACGCAAACTCCCCCAGCCTTGAGAGTTCCTAAAATGGCGATCGCAGCTGCTAGCGATCGCTCCACACAAATACCCACTGGAACATCTGGTTTCACACCTAAACGTTGCAAATAGTGGGCAATTTTATTGGCTTGCTGGTTTAACTCTTCATAAGTCAATTGTTGATTTTCATATACCACCGCCAAAGCTTGGGGTGTTTTTTTGACTTGTTCCTCAAATAACTGATGGATGCAACGATTGATGGGATGCGCTGGTGAGGTAGCATTCCACTCGACTAAAAGTAAATCTTGCTCTGCTGAAGTTAGTAGCGGTAACTCTCCTGGGGTGCGATGAGGATTGATGGTAATTCCCTCCAACAGAGTGAGGAAATGACCAGCCATGCGATCAATAATCTCTGCATTAAAGCGATCGCGATCGTAGTAAATTTTTACGGTCATTTCCTCGCCAGGAATTGCCAGCAGTGTGAGAGGATAATTGGTTTGTCCCCTGTCTTGTAGCTCCCCGATGCTCAAGTTTCCAGGGAGTTGTTGCAACGTTACATTTACAGGATAGTTTTCAAATACAACGAGGCTTTCAAACAAAAGTTGATTTCGAGGAACTTCACTTACGCCTTGAATATCTACCAGTGGGGTGTATGAATACTGCTCCCGCTCTATATATTCTTGTTGCAACAACCCCAGCCAGGTTAACAAATCGGTTTTATCAGGGATTTTCACCCGTGCAGGTAGAGTATTAATAAATAACCCCACCATCGACTCCACACCAGATAAACTAGCAGGGCGGCCAGATACAGTAGTTCCAAAAACTACGTCAGACTCGCCACTGTAGCGACTTAGTAACAGCCCCCAAGCTGCTTGTACCAAGGTGGCAAGCGTCAGATGATGTTGTTGAGCAAAAGATTTTAAGGTAGTTGTCCTCTCGGCTGATAGATGCTGCGATCGCACATCAATATTTTGCTGTTGGTGAGAACTCTGCCCGATTGCTCGTTCAACTATCAAAGGCGTAGGTGCAGTAAAACCCTCAAGATTTTGTTGCCAGAACGCCTTCGCCCCAGCCAAATCTTGCTGCTGCAACCAATTAATGTAATCCCGGTAAGGGCGACTAGGAGCTAAATACAACTGTTGCTTATTCTGAATTGATTCATATAAAGCAAACAATTCTTGGAAAATAATCGGCCAACTCCAGCCATCAACCAGCAAGTGATGAAAACTCCAGACAAACTCATAAGTTTCATCAGCTACTCGAATTAAAGCAAGGCGCATTATTGGAGCTTTGTCAAGTTCAAAACCTTGTTTTCTATCTGAATCTAAGAAAGAATTAAGACGTATTTCTTGCTCTTGTTTAGAAAACATCCGCCAGTCTAAATTAGACCAAGGCAAATTCACTCCTTTACGCACTACCTGAACAGATTGTTTGCGATTCTTCCAAACAAAAAGAGTCCGCAAAGCCGAGTGTCGCTCTACCAAAAGTTGCCAAGCCCGCTCAAATATACCTGGATCTAAATTGCCATGAACAGTTAATTTAAACTGCTCAAAATAGATTGTCGATTCCGGCTCATAGAGAGTATGAAAGAGCATACCCTCCTGCGTAGGTGAAAGAGGATAAATAGATTCAATATCTTTATTTTTACTTTGTTTTTGTGCAACTACCATTTTTTTTAAATAATATTAATTACGTAATTTATCTCTCTTCTTCTCTCTTTCTCTCTTTACTTCGCGTTCTTCGCGTCTTCGCGGTTCGTTTAAAAAAGTAATTGTTAAAAAGCAGAAGTTGACAACCCGCCATCAACTGGAATAGTAACACCCGTAATATAGCTAGCACATTCTGAAGCTAGAAAAGCAACCAAATTAGCAACCTCACTAGAAACACCGCGACGACCAAGAGGAATCATCTTATTCGTTCCTGCAATGATTGAATCAACAGTCCGGCCTTCCTCTTGGGCGAATACTTCCAAATATTCTCTATGCCTTGGAGTATCAATCAAACCAGGATTAACACAAGTAACTAAAACATTCCACTTAGCAACTTGCGTAGCAACAGTTTTAGTAAAATTGATTAATCCAGCGTTCGCCACCCCCGATTTAACAAGACGACTAGAAGGTTCTTTCCCTGATGTCCCAACAATATTGATAATCCGTCCCCATTGCTGATTTTTCATCGTCGGTAGCACCAGATTCGTCATGCGAATATAGCCCATTAACTTACCTTCAAAAACAGACAACCAATCTTCATCAGATAGATTTTCTACAGCTTCATTAGAAAATGTTGCCCCCTCAGAATTATTGACTAATATATCAAGTTTTCCAAATTGGCTGAGAGCTTCTTGGATTAAATTTTGAGAATCACTTGCATTTTGAACATCAGCACAAATCGGGATAACTTTTGCTTGAGAGCCAACCAAACCTTGATAAGCTTGTTCTAATCGCTCAGAATTTCTCCCACAAATTATTAACTGACAACCTTCTGCTGCCAGCTTTTGAGCAACGCTATAACCAATACCAGCACTTGCTCCTGTCACTAAAGCTACTTTCTGTGTTAAGCCTAAATCCATGATAAATATCCTTTATGAAGTAGTTAGCGATCGCGCCATCATATCTGTCTTTAAAAAAGCATCTTTGACTGAAACACGAGAGCGAGGTTTAATCAAAATTTCAATCAAAGATACTGTTTCATCAGAAGGATTATGTCCTCCATAAAGAGCGTCAGCAGGAGCATAATAAACACTACCATATTTTAAATTCTGCTGTTGTTCTTCTATTGCGATCGTCAATCGAGCGTTAAGAATTATTCCCATTGTTTCACTAGCAGCTTGGCGAATTGGGATTATTCCTTTTGGAGGAATTTTGGTGATGACAATCTCAAACCAAGAACCAACAACAGACTGACACTCAAAACCTGTAATTTCATCTTGAGTTGGTGAAACTTTTAGAATAGCCTCCTCAGCTTCCTCAGAATTTGTGATGCGTTTCACATCAAATGCTAATGCTGTTTCTGAGAAAGGGTTTATAGAACCATGAAGAACATTGTCACCAGCCACATAAACTTGCTGAAGGGGTTCAAGAATTTCTTTAGTACCATTAATATTAATTTCCAAACGCCCCGCGATTTGCATTCCAATTTGATTTTCGGGATGTCGATGTAATTCGAAAGTAGCTCCTGGTGGAATAGAAGCTAATTGCACAACTGTGTCTTGACATTGAAATGCGATTAACTCTACATCAGAATTAATTTTGATGGTTTTTGGTTGGGGGAAATATTTAGACATAACTTTCTGTTAATTTAATTTTTTCTGAAAAATCGACCAACTCATACGGATGTTTCCATAGATTGAAATAAATTCTAAATCGTAGGCTTTCACCGCATTCTCATTAGTAATAGCGAAATCGGCTAAACCCTGCATTACCTGAATCGCTGAATCGCTGGTAGAAGGAGACAAATCCACTTGTATTTGTGTTTGATCTTGAGAATCTGGCAACAGTTTCGTTAACAAAGGTAGAGGAGCAGGATGGGTAACAATTCTAGAACCGTTGAAAACTACCTCTTTATTTTTTTTCTTAGCCAATCCATAAACTGGAGTAGGATATATAAAAATGAAGCCTAAATCAAAACTTGGCTCCATATAAAACTCATTAATTCGGTCGTAAGCATGAGGGACTAAAGCCATATCTACTTTGTCTTGTAGCAAAGCTTCTTTGACATCTATAAAAGTATCAAATAACTGAGTTGATACAGTAAATTGTTCTGAGAGCAGATGGTTAGTTATATGCTTGGCAGCGTAGTCACTACTAGTAGCAGTAGGCCCCAAAGTACCTATGACTAAGTTTTTGGAAGGAGGGATACGAGGTTGAAATTCAATCTGAAATTCCAGCATAGTTTTTCCTGAGTAATCATCATGATATTTTTTGGTAGCGAGTCATTAGTAGCTTTGTTATAAATTACCTCCAGGAATTTAGTTTATTTGCAGAAAATCTTGTTAAAACAGAAACCGGGTTTCTAGTATGGACAGACAACTTTATTTAATTAATTTCTGCTAGCAGTTCGTCCAAAGCTTCTTGGCTAAACTCAACTTCCGGGAAATCAGAAGGAGTATAGCCACCTGCCTCTGGGGATAAACAGTGGGTAATAATAGTTTCTAAGGCTTCTATATACTCATTAGCCAGATTTTCCACAGTGGCCCAAGAATGAAAATGCTCGCTATATTGCCACTCTAATTTCAGCTTCCCTTCAACAACTAATCCATCTACACTTAACAAATGGCGGCGCTGTCCTTTGGGGCTGTGAATAGAACCGCTAGACTCGTGGGCAAATTTCCATTCCAGGGTTGCTAACTGTGTTTGATCGAATTGACCTAAGTAGTTAAAGCTCACCTCAGCTTTGGGGAACGCTTGTAATTGATTGCGATCGCTCTCATTCGGGCTAAGATATCGCAAGATGCCGTAATCAATACCCCGGTTGGGAATACGTCGTAGTTGCTCTTTTACCGACTTGAGAACCTCTCCGGGATCGTTGCGATCCTCAAGTTGTAAGAGAACGGGGAATATACTAGTAAACCAGCCTACCGTGCGGGACAAGTCCACATCATCAAACAAGTCCTCTCGTCCATGACCTTCTAAGTCAATCAGTAGGGAGTAAGAACTTGTCCAACGAGTGAAAGTTTGCACCAATGCCGTCAGCAGCACATCGTTAATTTGAGTGTTGTAGGCTCCAGGGACATCCTGTAACAGAGCGCGAGTCTGTTCTACACTCAGGTATACAGATACAATTTGACTAGAAGCTACAGTGTTATCTTGAGCAACAGCAGCATAATCCAACGGTAAAGGAGCAATTGGGAACTGCATTGAGTCCAGCCAATAATCTAGCTGTGAGTGGAGTTCTTGACTGCGGGCATAATCCTGCAATCGAATTGCCCAATCCTTAAAGGAAGTTGTTTTTGCAGGTAGTTGGATACTTTTGCCAACTTCTAATTGTTTGTATGCCTCAGATAAGTCTTCTAGTAAAATCCGCCACGAGATCCCATCGACAGCCAAGTGATGGATGACGATGAGTAACCGTCCGGGAGAATTGCCTAAGTGAAACAGAACGACCCGCATCAGCGGCCCATCTGCTAAGTTCAGCGTCCTTTGTGCTTCATCTGCCCTGATTGCGATCGCCTTTAACTGTTCTGCTGGGGGCAGATATGACAAATCTGCAATACCCAACGATACATCGCTTGCATCACTGTTGTACTGCTGCCATTGCCCATCCTGCTGCACAAACCGCAGGCGTAAAGCATCGTGATGGGAGAGTAACTTTTGTAATGCCTGCTCTAGTAATTCCGGTTGCAAATTTGCAGGAACTTCTAGTAGGAAGGATTGGTTAAAGTGATGAGGTTGAGGTAGATTTTGCTCAAAGAACCAGTGCAGAATCGGTGTTAGAGGGACAACCCCTGTAACTAAACCTTGTTCTGATTGAACCGAATTAATTATACCAGCAACAGTAGCTAATTCAGCTATTGTTTGGTGTTGAAATAATTGTTTGGGAGTCAGTTTGAGTCCAGCTTGATTAGCTTTGGCAATAATTTGCATACTAATGATGGAATCTCCACCCAATTCAAAGAAATTATCGTGGATACCAACTTGTTTTAGTACTAAAACATCCCGCCAAATCTTTGCCAAGACTTCTTGAGTATGGGTATGGGGTGAGACAAAGCTAGTAAATTCGTCGGAATCGAACTCCGGTACTGGTAATGCCCGACGATCTACTTTCCCGTTGGGGGTAATCGGCAGAACTTCTAGAAATGTGAAGGATGCAGGAACCATGTAATTGGGGAGCTTTGACTTAAGAAATAGGCGTAGCTCATTACTGGTTGGCTGTGTCAATTCTGGGATGATGTATGCTGCCAAACTCTTAACACCAGGTATATCTTCTCTGGCGATCGCCACAGCGTCACGTACCTGGGGGTGTTGAGTTAAAGTAGCCTCAATTTCCGAAAGTTCAATGCGGAAGCCGCGAATTTTAACTTGGTGATCAATGCGACCCAAGAATTCTATATTGCCATCGGCTTGATAGCAAACCAAATCGCCCGTCCGATAAAGTCGTCCTTCGGGTGCGAAAGGGTTACGAATGAAGCGTTCTGCGGTCAAGTCGGGACGGTGGAGATAACCCCGTGCCAAGCTCTCACCACCAATGTACAATTCGCCAGTGACACCAATGGGTACAGGCTGCAACAGGGAATCTAGTATATAAACTTGGGTATTAGCGATCGCTCGCCCGATCGCAGGTGGTAAGTAAGCTTGTTGTCTTTTAGGAACAGTACCGGATGTTGCGACTACAGTATTCTCCGTTGGCCCGTAATTATTCACCACCTCAAAGGGATGAGAAGTTGAAGGATACTGATGAAGTTGATCTCCACCTGTGAGCAAAGTTCGCAAAGCAGCATTGGCCGGCCAATTTAATGACAGAACTTTCTCGGCCATTGGTGTCGGGAGGAAGCTAATGGTTATTGCCTTTGACAACAGCCAGTCTCGCATTTGCTCAGGGTAAAGCCGGGTTTCATCATCGGGAAAGTGGATACTCGCTCCAGCCATCAGATAAGGCCAGATTTCCCAACCACAAGCGTCAAATGCTACTCCAGCAACTTGTGTTACTCGGTCAAAGGACGACACGGCAAAAGCTTGTTGATGCCAAAAGACGAGATTTAATAATCCTCGATGTTCAATTTGGACTCCTTTGGGTCTGCCGGTGGAACCGGAGGTGTAAATCACATAAGCCAGATTGTCAGTTGTCACCGTGTGAGGTAAATTCTCTGCGATCGTGCTGAAGGTTGCGCTATCAAGACAAACTACCCGCGCTTGATGTGGCGGCAGTGTTGTCACCAGACTTTCCTGGGTCAGCAGTACCGATACCTGGGCATCTGCTAGCATGAACGCCAACCGCTCTTGGGGATATGCCGGATCGAGGGGTACATAAGCCCCACCAGCCTTGAGAATGCCCAGCAATCCTACCAACATTAAGGGCGAACGCTCAATGCAAATTCCCACTAAAACTTCTGGTTTCACACCTAAAGTTTGCAGATAGTGCGCCAACTGATTGGCGCGGAGGTTCAATTGTTGGTATGTGAGAGACTCATTCTCATAGACTACTGCGATCGCATCTGGTGTTTTTTCTACCTGCTCCTCAAACAACTCATGGATGCATTTGCTGTGAGGATAAGGCGTATAAGTATCATTCCATTCCACTAACAACTGATGTCGCTCCGGCTGACTCAGCATTGGTAATTCACCAATGGATTGATTTGGATTAGCAATAATCGCTGCTAACAAAGTCTGGAAATGACTTGTCATCCTCGCAATGGTATCTGCCTCAAATAGGTCGCTGTTATATTCCCACGAACCTATTAGTCCCGCTTTTGTCTCCCAAACTGCCAAGGTCAAATCAAACTGAGATGTTCCACGTTCTACAAATTGAGGAGTCAGGGTGACATCAGGCAATTCTAATGTATCCAACAAGAAATTCTCTAAGACAAACACCACTTGGAATAGGGGATTGTAGCTGAGAGAACGTTCTGGTTGCAATGCTTCTACCACTTGTTCAAAAGGAACGTCTTGGTGAGTGTAAGCGGAGGTTGCAACTTGTCGCACTTGAGAGAGAAACTCATTGAAACTGGGATTTCCTTTAATCTGGTTACGCAGTACCAATGTATTGACAAAAAAGCCAATCAATGGTTCTATTTCCCTGCGGTTGCGGTTGGCAATGGGGCTACCAATGCAGATATCATCTTGACCACTGTAGCGAAACATTAAAACGACGAAAGCCGCCAGTAGGGTATGAAATAGGGTAGCTCCTGACTGTTGGCTGAAGGTTTTGATTTGCTTGCTCAAATTCTGGTCAATTTGAAATTCCTGGGTAGCACCACAGAAAGTCTGAACGGCGGGGCGTGGTTTGTCTGTGGGTAGTTCTAATAAGGGTGGCGCATCGGCTAACTGTTGCTTCCAGTAATTTAGTTGCTGTTTTTGAATTTCCTCAGTCAACCACTGTCGCTGCCAAACTGCAAAATCAGCATACTGGATGGGCAACTCAGGGAGGAGTAAAGGAGAACTAAGAGTAAAACCTCGGTAGAGGGTGGACAATTCTTGGATGAATATCCCCATTGACCAGCCATCCGTGATTATATGGTGCATGATCAATACCAGGATATGGGACTCCGATCCCAGGCGCAGTAAAGTAACCCGCAACAAAGGGCCATTACTCAAATCAAAAGGTTGGCGAGCTTCCTTGGTGACAATCTGTTGTACTTCTGATTCTTCTATACCTTGGAAGTCTAAAACTGGCATTACCAACGCCAAGCTAGGAAAAATTACCTGCAAGGGTTTTCCATCCACTGCTGGAAATGTTGTCCGTAAAATTTCGTGGCGGCGGATGATTTCGTTGATACTTTGCTGTAGAGCTTCTACGTTGAGTACACCTGCAACGCGCAGCTGTAAACCCTCGTTATAAAATGGGCTTTGGCTTTCTAATTGATAGAGAAACCACATCCTCTGCTGGGCAAAGGATAAAGGCAACTCTTCAGAGCGTTCTATAGATGGTATTGGCTCAAAAGAGGAGTCTGTTGCAATCTGAGCTTCTTCTAGAAAAGCCAGGATTTCTGATTTGCGCCCTAACAGTTGGTTTTTCAGGTCTGGGTTTATCACTCCCTTGGGAGCGCGATAATTTAACTGGCCGCCTTCCAGCCAAATTTTGATGCCTAAACTATTTAAATAAGATACAAATTCTATTATTGTCATTTATAATACGCCTCCCTCATATTCTTTTTCTGCGTCATCCATAGCTGCATTCCATGTGGTGACAACAGTTTGTAGCGCCTCCAGACTTTCTGCCAAACCAGCTACAGTCGGGGATGCAAAAAAACGATTTGGCGACAATTCAACAGAAAAAGTCTCGCGCAACCGAGAAATGACTTGGAAGGCTAGCAAAGAATTTCCTCCCAGTTCAAAGAAGTTGTCATGAATGCCGATCTGGGGTATGCCTAAAACTTCTTGCCAGGTTTGAGCTATTTGCCGTTCCGTTTCGTTTCGGGGAGCGATCGCTCCTATACGAGTCATCCCCCTAGCCAATAATTCTCGATTAATTTCGCCCTTGGCAGTGAGAGGCATTTGTGATAGTTGCACAAAGTCACAGTTAACAGTTGTTGTGAAGCGATCGCGCACTGTAAAATCTGATAACTCTGGTACGGCAGCACCGTTACTCGTAGTGAAATAGGCAGTTAATTTCTGTAACCCTGAAAACTCCAAGGTAAAACGCCGAATTTTGGGATTGCTACCATCTAAACCAACTATCAGCTGTGGTTGGTCATGATATAAACCAGCCAAGAAGGAATACAATCCTTGTTGCAGGCTCATCTCATAAAAGCCTTGAGCGCGGGTGATTTCTTGCCTCTGATAACCCTTGTTAATCCCTGTATCACGCCAAATTGTCCAAGCAAAGCAATAGCTGTGCAACCCACCAATAGAACGTTGGTATTGATTAAAGCTTTCCAAAAAATTGTTAGCAGCAGCATAAGCAGAAATTGTAGCGCCACCAAAGAAACTTGCTAAAGATGAAAAGCTAATGAAAACCCCCTGTCCTTGCTTCTCTAAAACTTGATGCAGTACCCAAGCACCTAAGACTTTGGGACGTAAAATTGCAGCTAAACTCTCTGGTGTTTCATCCACTAACATTTGTTCGTGATAAGTTCCCGCCAGATGAATCACCCCATCTAACTGACTTCCCCAGTTAGATTTGACTTTTTCTACTACTTGCTGTGTGGCTTGCAAGTCGCAGATATCCACTGCCTCATAAACCACCGCTCCAAGCTGCTTTAATTCTTGATAAGCTTTAATTTTGTCTGATATTGTTTTGGATACAACGTCCGTACTTGGTAGAGGAGTGCGACCTAGTAATAGCAATTTGGCATTAAAAAACTTAATCAGATATTTAGCAATTTCAATCGCAACACCTCCAAGTCCACCACTAATCAGATACATTCCTCCTGGTTTAAAGGGAAGTTCTTGCTTAGGTTTGTCTTGCAGTTTGACTTTTTCCAAACCTGCAACAAAACGCTGTCCATCCCGGTAAGCAACCTCTTGGTCTTTTGATAAAACCTGGAGTTCTTGTAGAAGATAGTTACCATCCACCTGTATTGAATTTGGTGTCAAATCGATGTGGCGGCAATTTAACCAGGGTATTTCTTGGGGAATAGTTTTAACTACACCTAGAACTGGGGATTTTTCATAAGCTATCTTGTCTGTTGGTTGTGTCGACTGGGTATAGCTAGAAACAAATAATAATTGAACTAAATCTTGGGATACCTGAGTTTTTGCTAGGGCTTGGACAAGAAACAATAAACTGTAAATTCCCTGCTCTTGGGCTTTTTCCAGAGCTTCTATGCTTTTGATTTCTACGCCATATTCTTGATAATTCCACAAATGCAAAATTTGACCAATGGTCAGGTTGTCTGCCTTTATAGTCTCAAACAATAGCTGATAATGACCTGCATTTCCAGGAGTTAAACAGAAATTATTAGGACTTTTTTTAGTAAAATACGATCCAGGTGAGACACACAGATATGGCAAGTTTTGCTTTTGCAATTGCTGACAAACAAATGTACCTAATCCAAACTCGTCAAGGAATACTATAGTCAGGCTATTTTGGGATAAAGTCTTTAAAACCTTGGCTTGCTTACGTCGCCAGACTTTTTGGTAGAACCAATCAGGAATCGTGTTGGTATTGTCTAGTAAGATATCGAATCGTTTGAGAATTAAGTTAAATTCACCTGCATGGAAGCGATCGCTAAGTTGCGATCGCTGAATTTTACCAATAACGGTTTTGGGAATATCTTCTTTAGCTAATAAAATTAAATAATCAGGATTTAAACCGATTTGGTTCACCACTGTCTGGCGAATTTTCTTCAGTAACTCTAACAGTTTAGCTTCTTCTGTAATTGGCGAACTGAAGAAAATAGCCAGTTTCTCTGTTGCATCATCAGCATTGCACACTGCACAAGCGGCAGTGTAGGACACTTCAATTTCTGCAATTTCTTCAACTACTGCTTCAATTTCATGGCTGTAGTAGTTGGCTCCATTGATGATAATAGTTTCTTTGGCACGACCAGTAACCACTAATTGTCCGTTGGTAATAAATCCTAAATCTCCAGTATCAAACCAGCCATCTTTTAAAAAGGATTGACCGTTGGCATTGTGGTTGTTGTAATATCCTGGAGAAACGGCATCGCCTTTAACTTGCAAACGCCCTATGGTGTCTTCTCTTAATACAGAGTTTTGCTCGTCTACTATGCGAATGGTAATTCCAGGAATGACTGAGCCTAAATCAGTAAAAATACTGTAATTCGGATGATCTATTTTTACTCGTTTAATAGTACCTTGCAATATAGATTTGTCTACTCTATGGAACAACAAAGGTGCTTCTTGGAGAGGCTGATAATATGTAATTCCCGAACCCATCTCAGCCATACCAAAGGCTGGGCGAATTGCCGTTGCTTTGAGTCCATAGGCAACCAAGTTTTCTCGAAAATCCTCCACAGCTTTACTAGATACTGCTTCACCAGCTGTCAGTAGAAATTTCACGCACGATAAGTTCCAGTTTTGTTCTGGTTCTTGTTTGAGAGAGTCATTAACTATCGCATAAGCAAAGTTGGGTGCCCAGCTATGAGTAACCTGGTATTTATTAATTAAATCCAACCAGTTGAGAATGCGACCCAAGATATATTCTTTCTGTGCATAAACCAGCGTGCAACCTAATTCCACACCACGAATATGCCAGTCGGAAATGCTGCCAATGTGATCGAACGGCAGCCAATTCAAAATTACATCTTCTGACTCGTGTTGATTAAGTAGGTTAGCTCCTCTGGCGCGAGCAATGAGATTTTGATGAGTCAATTGAACGCATTTTGGTATTCCTGTACTGCCAGAAGTCAGGTTGAAAATAGCTACCTCATCTGGTTGACTATGGTGATATTGTTTACTGACAGTATTGTTTTTTAATACTTCAATTGTGCCTATCTTGAGGCGTTCTGTTGGTAGCCATTGCGATAGTAATTCTATCTCTGGTTTGAGAACTTCTGTAGTTAAGATAACTGGACTATCTAAGAACGGCCAAATATGACAAAGCTTATCCACCACCTTGTTTGATTCTCTATAAGTCGGTGGCACTTCCATGATTACGGGAACAAAGCCTCCCAATATGCAGCCCCAAAAAGCTGAAATAATGTCACAGCTAAGTTCCATTTGCAATATGACTTTGTTTTTTGGCTTGAGTCCCAACTTTCTCAAACCAGCAAGAATCTGCTCTGCAACTTCCAGTAACTCAGCGTATGATTGGCGTAGTTCTGTGCCATCGGGCAACAGGTAAATAATTCCCCCACTTGTAACCTGTTGAGCAGCTCTTTGCAAAACTTCGGGCAAGGTAATAGGTGCATTGGGATCATCCGGTAGAATACCGCCGTGGCTGATGGCAAGTGGCTTTGGCTCTGAGAAATGCTGTTGTGTATTGGCTTGGGAGCCTATGGGAATTGGGGTAACGTTAGCGATGGGCAAAACCCCGCCTCCCGCGATCGCGTTCTTGTCTTGCCAATCTGGGATCAAATCCGATAAATGGAGTGAGGGGATATTCTTTCTCAACTCCTGCACCACTACCACTGCCTGTTCAATTTTGTGATGCGAGTTTAGTTGCTTTTCTACTTGCTCAATTAAACTTTCATCAACAATAGGAATGTTCATCAGAGCCAATTCGTCTACCTCTCCTGTGGCAGTTAAAGGTATATATGATACTGGTACTACGGCTTTGGGTAATAATGCTTCCCCGGACACATTTTGAAGATAAGAGCGAATTTGCTTTAGCGAGTTATTTGAGCTTGAAACAATATATGGTACAACTTCCAGTGGATATGTTTTATTCACAATCACTGTGCATTCCTTTAATGGAGCTTTCTCCAATAAAACTAATTCAAATTTAGTTTTTATTTGTTGTATTTTTTTCAAAAATAAACTCTCTTCTTCTAAAAAATTCATTTTTTACACTCTTTACTATAATTTAAATATACTTAAAAATTACAAGCTTATACTTACTAATCTATAATTTAGGCAACCGAAAAACTATTGTAAACACTACTCTGTTTTATATTGCAAAATATAAATTTTGCTGTTATTTTATATCAATTAATTCAGGAATAGCCTTTTTTTGTTATATCAATTTACTATAGATAATATTTAGAAATTATTGTTGTATTAAAGTACAAAATTTATGAAATTAGTCTGTTTAACCTAAATCTTTTAAATAATCTCAGTTTTGTCAATAAAATGCAATAGCAGTTAAGACAGTTAAGAAGATAATAAGGTGGACAGTTAAGACAGTTAAGACAGTTAAGACAGTTAAGAAGATAATAAGGTGGACAGTTAAGACAGTTGAGCAAATATTTAACTAACCTTCATATAGGAAATTGACTGCTTTATATTAACTTCTTAAGATAGGAATCCTATTTGATTTTTGAAAGAAATTACGAGAAAATACGGTTAAGTGTACAAGTGTAAGAGTAGACAATGATAACTCAGCATCTACAAACTTCATCGCCTCTATTCGCCTTGGGATAACCTGTTCCATGCCGCAGCATCTGAGCATTAATAGGGAAAGGCAAACCAGCTAATTCACCAGCCGGCTCAACAATCCCCCATTCACGCACAAATAATTGGTAACTTTTTAACAGTACTGTCTGTTTGCCACAATATGAATATCGACCGATTGCAGTCACTTAAGCAAAAACTGACGAATGACGCAGACTTGTCCGATATCTGGCTATTTTATATGGATCATTTTGCAGATTGGCCGGAATTTACTGACCTGGGTGAGCCTGCCCATAATAAATATCTAGATGCTGTCCTCCAAAAAACTTGTCAGCAGATGTTTAGCAGGGCAATAAATATTAGTGACTTTTTGCTGATCTACATAGCTCCATATCATTTATTTCATGGAGCTTTCCTTTCTTGATGGACATATTGGGGGTGTGATTTATTTCGAGGATATCAAAATTGGGTTACTTGCAGTGTCGGCAGATTATCCCCCTACCGATGCGGTTAAGTATTCACGTTTTACTGAGATGATTCAACTGTCGGCTCCTAATGGCAACGATGTCTACGACTGGCTACGCCTACGCAATTGAGATTCACTCTTTAATGTATAGTCAAGGGAATCCCGTTATCTTTGGGTTTTAAATTGAGAATAAACGGAACAGCTTTCAATACCCAATCGGACACGGGTGTATAATTAGCAGCTTCTTCTCCAAAGCTAATAGAAAGCATATCTGTATGAATAATACCTGGATTGAGGGGTATAGCAGCCATACCAGTTGGCAATTCTTGTGCCAAAGAACGAGTTAATCCTTCGATTGCCCACTTGGAAGCACAGTATGGTGCAACTTGGGCTGAAGTCGAACGTCCCCAGCCGGAACTAAAGTTAACAATAATACCCCGTTTCTTTTTCACCATTGCTGGTACGAAATGGCGAATTATATTCGCTACTCCTTTGATATTGATATCTATTAGATCAGAAAATTCTTCAGATGGTATTTCCCACAAAGGTGCTGGATAATTAGTAATTGCCGCATTATTAATTAATATATCTGGCGGTTCATATTTTTGAAGTACGTCTAGTGCCCATTTTTTTACAAGCTGTTCATTTGCTACATCTACAGAAGTGAAATCGTTGGGCGCACTAAAATTCTGGCGTATTTTATCAATAGCATCTGATGAACGGGCGCAACCAATAACAGTATGCCCTTGTTGAATAAAACCCTCGGTCATCGCATAACCTAGACCTTTACTTATGCCTGTAATTAAGATGAGCTTACTCATATTTTTCTGCTATTCCTGTTCTGAATCAATAATTCGTGGAAAAATAACCACTACCTCTTGCTGTAATAATGAATTCTGGGTTGTTGGGGTCTGATTCTACCTTTGTCCGCAATCGTGAGATATGCACATCTACCACACGGGTATCTGTATTCATCTCTGGTACAAAACCCCACAATTGCTGTAATATTTCTAACCGCGAATAAATCTTTCCCGGCTGTAACTACGTTGTAGCCAATCATTTCTAACCGCGTCTGTAAAATTCGGCGGATGCTGGCTTCGTCATCTACTACTAAGATTGTGCCTTTATCACCTGATAAGTTTCTCAACGCTGTTCCTCCGCAGCGAGAACTCTCAACCATCTATTATCTGCTTATTAGGAGTCGAAACCGCAAAACAGTATTGACACGGAATCTCTTGACATTCCCGAAACATTTACCCAATTGGAAGATCCTTTTGTCCAAGAATGGAAGAAGTTAAGCTATTGCCGTCCCTGCCACACTAGCAGAGATTTTTGAATTAACCTTAGCGTAGCCACTGATACCACCTGCTGCAACTGCAATATCTAAATCGTATAAATTATACAGATCCTGATAAAACATTCAAAAGTGGTAGATGAAATTGAACTTATTTACCTAGCAAGATACAAGAAGTATTCGATGTTTTATGTTCTAGTGAAAAACAAGGGAACTAATAAGGGATTTTGCGGAGGTCGAGGAAGCAAATCTAAAAGCGGCTTTAGCAAAGGTTCAAACTGAGGAGGAAGTTCAGGTAGGATAGCCTCACTTTTTTTGCGATGGCGTAACCGCCTACTGGAAGCGATCGCCACATACTTAGTTGCAATAGTTGCAGATTACTTTAAGTGAGATTAACCTGAAGGCTCGAAACTAAGCCAATCACAATTACAACAGGAGAACATCGTGCAAATCCAAATCCATACCGGCCATAACATCGAAGGTCACGAAGCACTAGCAACTTAGGTTAATGGTGTAGTGGAAGAGAGCCTGAGCCGATTCAGCGATCGCATCACTCACGTTGATGTTCACCTGAGCGATTTACAAACTCAATTAGGTAAAGGCAGCACTTACCTTAAGACCGTGGCTTGACAAGGGAGATTTAAGAGTATGACCGAATCAGTATAGCCACAGTGATTCATTCTTGAACCGATTTTCCATCGAAAAATTCGATGATTTGATCCGTCCTTTCACTGTTCCATCCATTTAAAAGAACTGAACCTCAAATACCCAACAGTCAGCGAAGAAAAGTATCAAAAGCTTATGCAAGCAAAGGCAATATTTGAAAGCAACCAATAAAGCTAGAAATCAGAGTTATCAAAAAAACAGGAAATAGATAATATGACATCTATTCAAGGAAACACAAAAATTTCCCAGGTCGAAACCCTTGCCAAATTATACCTGGAAGGCGACCCTGCCGAAATTTCTGATGCAACACTCGCAGAACTGTGTGATTGGCTCTGGGGTGAGTTTCAGAGTACCCCGCTCAATCTAGAATTCTCATGGTACGAGCGCTATAACAATGCCGCAGAGATGTTTACTGACATCAAGCAAAGTCATCTCTGGGTATCTCCCGATAATTACGACACAACGATGGGACTTAACCCCATCTATAACTTTATTTTCCAGGGAATGCACGACAATGACCACTACCTCACTCAGAGCGATTTCAGCCTAAAAGGAGAAATCGCCACCTACAATGCCACCGCCAAACGTGCGCCCAGCCTGGACATTCAAAAGATTATCTATTCTGAAAGTGTGCTGAGACCGGCTGCCTATATTTTCTTAGGTCATGCGCCGATCGCCAAAATTGTCTTTCCATAATTCAATACAGACACTCAATCTATAAGTGTCTTTGTCGCTCAAATTAATCTCTCTGCAACAAAGGAAACATCCCATGACTACAAGCATACTCTCATTGAAGATAACCAAAATTCGTTGGGCGGACATCATTGAGTATCCCCAGCATGGAGCTAAAAGTAAGGTTCTGCTAGAAGATGGAAACTGCCGCTATACGCTGATGTCTCTGGCGGCAGAATCGACCATTGCAGAACATACCAATCCTCGCAATGCGACTGTGAATGTGATTGAAGGACAAGGCGTGCTGACGCTGGAAGATCAAGAGATTGTTCTAGAATCTGGAGTCTTTGCTTTTATACCCGCCAACGCACGCCACGCGCTTAAAGCAGCAACTAACCTCGCCTTTTTATTGACGCTTTCTGAACAGGTTGCCAACTCCAAACATTGACCTAGACGCATTCACTCTAGCTCATGCAGGATATCGCTTCAAAAAACTAAGACACTAAACATCATGATTCGACTGCTCGTTAATTTTTTGGAAGCCTTGTTGAATACTTTTTATCAGGGTCGCGATCGCGTCTTTGCACGATTTTTTGTACTGGAAACCGTTGCCCGTGTACCCTATTTTGCTTTCACCTCCGTTTTACACCTCTATGAAACGATGGGCTGGTGGTGCAAATCTGACTGGCTAAAAGTGCATTTTGCAGAGTTCTGGAATGAACTGCACCATCTGCTGATTGCCGAATCCCTCGGTGGCAATGATCGCTGGTACAATCGCTACCTTGCCCGGATAAGCACAAAAAGCTCTATCCCCTACAAGCACATCATTAGGTTTTAGAAAACTAGTCACGCTTGGATGTCCTCGACCCCTTACGGTGGGACAAAAAGGGCTAGGATGCGAAACAGTATAACTGAACAAAATTCGCGGTCTGCTAACCCTGTTCTGTCACTTGGGGAGAAGCCAATGCCTGAAAGCCTTTGAGAGCTTTATTTTTCAGCTTTTGGCTATAAATTTTAGTTTCTGTTAGAAAAGAAAAGCTCAAAACTTTATCAAATCAAAGTTTCAGAGTTTCGCTCCGATTATTGTTTTCCGAAAGTGACAGAACAGGGTTAACACAACAATTTTGTAATTTTTAAAAAGTGGTAATGCTTTTTTAAAAACTGCGTGTTGTCAACCCAGTACGACAAATAATTTGTTATTCTACACCTTCCTTAATTATCTTTTAGTAAAGAAACTACTAAAGTAAAAACATAATCTGAAAGTTCTATTTTTTGATTACTCTTGGGATAAGGTTCAGCCTTAATAAACTCTATTAAATAATTATCAATTTTTTTGATAGCTAAATCCCTTCTGCTTGCATTGTAAATCAAATTTGATTTTCCCAAATCTTTCTTATCTACTAAAATTTTAACAATAATTTGTATTTGTCCTGCCCAGAAACAATTTAGATCGGAAGGACATCTTGAATCTTCTGTTACGTCTAGTAAAGTTAGTTCAACCTCTCCAGAGTTTATACTAGCAATTTCACTAATTTTCAATTGAAACTGCTCTCCAAAATCAGCACTAACCATGTTATGTCGTGTTTCATTATAAAATGTATGAGTTAAAAAAAGATTTGTATTTAATTTTTCTGGTACATATACTACTAAGGCATGATTATTAGCCAAAATCACACTAATAAAGAGAATAAAAATCAAACTCAAGACAATCAAAATTTTTGATTTGAATTTTGTCGATTTAAAGGTCATTTTTTACAATTGAAGGTAAGCTAAATTTTTCCAGAAAATCTCAAGACTCTGAACTCCATCAATCGCGGAACTCCAAAGTGTTGCGTCACAAACAAATATGTTAGCCGCACGGGATGCACTTGGTGAAATCTAAGAACATTTTGTAATTGCATAAAGTCGAGGTTTATTGAGTAGGGGCAGGAAATGCTCCTTTACCCCTACGCTTTATCTATAAGCCTGGGGGCAGACTAGTATCCTCAACAATTCCATTGAGCGAAGCCCCAAAACAATCAGCATTAGCCCCCATGCCAAACTTAGCGAAGACTGTCCAAACAGCTTTTCTTACCTTAGCGTGTTCGTGATTGGTTAAGCGTCCCTTCGTAAGCAAGTCATTGAGTGCGCAGAGTATTGCGTCACGTTCATCTAGGAAACTGGGATTAGAGGGAGACAGTTTTAATCCATCAACGACCATTTGCCAGCCAATCTGATGACCGCGCTCTTGCGAGCCTCCTAATACCTGCCCAATCTGGCGGTTCATCTCCATTAATGTGGCGCACCAAATCTCACCGATATTATGTTCTTCGTTGTAGATCCCTGTCCCAATATCGCCAAAGTCATGAGGATAGTTGCTATTGTAAGGAAAGTGACGGATACCTTCTGGATTATCAGTCACCCAATCGCCTATGACAACTTTCTCAACTGGCTTACCGAAATTTTGAATCGTCAGAGCAAAATAGTCACCCCAGCCTTCACCCATTCCCCGACTTTGAGGCTGTTGGAGTCCTCGTGGACTATTCATTCGACCACCAACTAAACGATTAGTCACACCATGAGCAAATTCATGAAAGACTACATCTGCATCAAAAGCAGTATGCCGCGGAGGATCAGCAGAATCTACCAATCCCATGTTCATAATGGGTCTTCGCCCATCTGGCGGGGTAAACATATTCGCTGTTCCTCTAACCCTACCAAGAAAAGCGCGAGCATCCACCGGATCGCCAGCAGTTCCTTTCCCTGTAAAATTTATCTTTTGAAAGTTACCAACTGCTTCATTGAAACCCAACAGGTAGAAGAAATCGTGCATATAGTTGCAGAAGTAGAAGATGTTTAATATCTTCTGTTCATCTCCATCAGGGTCGTCAGGATTGAACACGACATTACCATTGTCCCCCTGCCCCTGAAGTTTTTGAATTTCACGTTCTTGCGGTCCTGGAAATATTTCTTCCCAAAGAGCTGCGATCGTATTATTGCCAACGGACTGGTTGTTAATACACCAGTCACCAGGGAATTGAGGAGGCAGAGGTTGGGGGGCTGGAACAGGATACTCATTCAAGTCTCTGGGAAAACGAATCATTCTTCGTGGGGTAGTCCTGGGATTTTCTGTATAAACATTGCCCTCCACAACCGTTCTCATTAAGCTTTGACAGTAAAGAATGTCTGGGTTAGATTGATCGGCTGAGATAATAACTTCGTATTGATCTTGATAATCTGGCAGAGTAATCTGCACGTACCATCCGAGACGTGTCTCAGGATTTTGATAAAAAAGAACCAGATGAGCGGAAATCAAGTCAGCAAAAGGCCCTTTATCCAAGACTGTCGGTTGACTCGGCATGGGAAAAGTAACTAGCACTCGCGGGTTGTAATCGGACAAGTCCACGCTGATAGGGGTTATTGACTGTCCCCAACCGTCTGTTATTTCCTCAGTTTCATTGGGGTTAGCGATATACCCAGCAGCAGCTGTTACGGCTTGGGTAACATCAATTTGCGGCGCAATATTAATCCCGGTTGGGAGATTAACGTTATTTCCGACGACTTCATTAATCTTCTGGTTAGAAGAAAAGCGAACAGTACGAACCATCTGAAAGACAGGAATACCGCGATAGGTTTGTTGTAAGTGAACCGCGCGACTATCAGCACTAGTTGTTTCAATGGTCGGGTCAGGGACGAATTCTACTGGTTCGCTGGGAGCAAATCCGAAAGCAGCACTAGTCTGGCTGACAAAGTTTAACGCTCGATCAATCAGCGATCCATCTGTGCTTGGGGCATTGTTTGAAACGAGAGTGTTGGGCGTACCTGTGAGTGAATTCAAATAAGCGACACTAACAGTATGGTCTCCAGGCAATTGATTAGAGACAGATGACGCAAATTCGCTGAGTTCATCAATACGCGTTTGAGTCGCACGATTTGTGCTGAAATTACGACGGTCAATAGAATGTACCATTGTGCATACCTAACCTTTTTGTAATGAGAAAGCAGAAGTTAAAGAACAAGGGAAAAACTAGTAGTTCGCCAAGTGAACTTGGCGGGGTAAAGGGAAAGGGGGGGCCCCCACGAAGTGGGGATAAGGGGCAGGGGTAAAGGTTTTAAATCCCTTACCCTTTCCCCTTTCCCCTTTCCCCAGACCTCACAAGCGCATTTTTGGGTTGGCAGACTACTAGGTTTTAATAACCTTCTATGGGCTGATCCCAAATTAAGCATTTGCTGTCACCCATGCAGCAGCGCCAACTACGCGGGCAATATCAGCCGCATAGTCAAAATCCACAAACTTATCTCCCTTGCGGTGGTAGTTGATGTTGGGTTCAGCTTCGGGTGATGTTGGATCGGGTCCAACGAAAAAGTCCTCAGAGGTAATGCAAGCTGCGTAGCCCCGTTGGTGGAAACTTGCATGATCGCTCCTACCCTCGGCAGGGTCGGGTTGGGTATAGATTTGAGGATGTTCTAGCCTGGGAGAAAGAACAGAAACTAGCCGTTCAAGACGTTGGGCGAGAACGAGCGATCGCTGCTGCACGTCGGCACATTTAGCATAACCAGCGTGAACTTCAAAGGAACGAGGAGCTTCGATGTTGTAACCAATCATGTCCATCTGGTACACGCCAACAATGGGAGCAGAGATCGCCGCTTGCGTTCTGGCGTAAGCTTGGCTACCAACTAAGCCATGCTCCTCGGCATTAAAGAGGACAAAGCGAATTGTTCTCTTAGATGGGTTAAGGGAATTAAGCTCTTTGATGACCTCGGCAAGCCCTAAGACAGCAGCAACTCCACTTGCATCATCATCGGCACCGGGGGCAGGATCATTTTTGGCATCGTAAGGCCTATCGCTGGCAGCAGTAGAATCTAAATGGGCAGTAACTAGAACTATCTCCTGTGATTGACTGCCTTGAATTTCTGCCTCGACGTTGTATAACTCCCGTCCTTCGTGGACAAACTGATTCATTCTGACACTAAAAATATCTCCCCCAATGCTTTTTAGGTCTTGTGCTAATGCTTCTGTAACCAACGGCATATCTGGACTGTGAATATGTCGGCTTTTGATAATTCTCTGCTGCTCATTGAGAGGTTTGATCCCTGCATACCTTTCTACATGGCTGCGAATTTTGTCGGGTGTAATGGCTTTAAATTTGTCTAATTCAGCCTGAATTAAGGATGGCTCAGTGGTAGGGGAGGTTAAAAAGCCAGCAGTTTTTGCATTATTACCTTCTCCAAATGGTTCGAGCAAACTAATATCGGGCAGCAGTTTCAGATTATGTCCGTGTTGGGCGTTCTCAAAATGATAGTCCTCTACTGAGCGATCTGATGGTAAGGCAACGAAAAGACCTTCGGTTGAAGAAGCCAAAACCATTTTAGAGGATTCATCATTAGCAAAAAATTCCGTTGATCTTCCTTGTGGGTTGAGAAAGCCAGTGCTTTTTTGAAGATCGTCCCGTAGTAAATAAACTTCTGTAGTCAGGGGATCGTCTTCACTACCCAAGCGATCTACTGCAAATCCCAAATCATCAAGTCTCATCGCCGCTTGGCTTGTGGCGATCGCATAAACCTGATTTCCTTTGTCACCAGTCACATACAAAGGTACAACAGGTAAAGATTTAATGACTTGCTGCCATCCCTGTTCACTGCGATCGCTTGGGACAGTTATGCAAATATACCTTAAATGGCTACCATTGAGCACGTCCCAAACTAGACAAGGATGTGGAACTACATGCCAACCAGCTTGTATTGCATAACTTCGCTCATGACTATCCTCACCAACAAATAGACACTGGTTTGGAGTATCAGAATGGCCTGCTTGACGTGCTGTAAACTGAAAGATTTCTGAAGAGTTTTTTGCACCATAAATGATTAGATCAGAATCGAAAAGATCATAAATTTGGCACTTTTCCAGCACTCTCTTTACGTTTTCGGGTTTATCATCGCCGATATTCGATATGATTCCGATGCGACTGTTGCGCTCACGCAACTGCCGTAGTATATCAGGCACATAAGGATAAACATCTAAACCTTCAAGGCGATAGGGAAAGGGTGAAATTCTTGGAGATCCAAGAGTACCGCCTATGTCAAAAAAAATAACATTATGGGTGTTTTCACTCATAATTTAACTTCCCAAAATTATTTACAATGCTCTTTATTAAATGAGGCTTTCTGGTAGCAATCGTACAGAAACTTAAGCTAAAAAACTTTTTACTTGCTTTTGATACAAATCATCCACTATGACAAAGATTGCCTTTTTTCCTAATTCACATTAGGCGTAAGTGGATACGCACAACTTTGGAGATAGTTAAGCAATGGTTGTATACCTTCAGGTAAGCTCAAGTCATCAAATGAGACATTGCACTCCTCGCCCTCAGCTGTTTCAACAGTAATGTTGTAGTTAAACAAGTCGCGGGCATGTGGCGCGTGATTACTTTTAGCTTTTTGTAGAATGCCGCTTTGTTCCACTAAAGACTTTAACTTAGCCGCTTCGTTGCTTGGAAGTAAGTTTGTATCCACTTCACAACCCCTTCTCAAGCCTGCGTATCCTCCTGACTGAACGAACTTAACTTTCATAGTTGAGTAAGCCTCACTTATTGGCTGATTAGCAAGAAAAAGAAGAAGGATGAAAGACAAAAGATATAAAAATAAATGCTTCATACAGGAGAGCGGTCATACACTTTATACTTCACACTTGCTTCTTTTCCTTGCCATCCTCTCAAAGAGAGGGGAAATTAAACTTGCTTGTCATTTTTCCATTGGAGTGAGGAGTGAATGGCACTAAGTTAAGTCTAAAAGCAAGTACTGTAATGAGTGTAAGGGTTGGAGAGGAGCAGAGGGGAAGAAGAGAATTTATCCCTTTGGCTCAAATGCGAATGGCACGCTTAAAAAACACAAACCTTTAATATAGCTGGTTTTCGGGCGTAAGGGGTAAGGATGTAAAGGAAAAAACTAAGAACCAAATAATACCTACAAATCAACAACTTCCCTACACCCTGCCCTGGTAAAGATTTCAGCTTTTGTTCATGACATTCGACTCAGATACTCGTGGAGCTTCTTCTTTCTCCCGTGCTTCTTTGCTCTCCTACACTTATGGTGTCTTGACCATTCATTCCATCTGTGTTAATGCCATTCAAATGAGCAGCCTTTGGTCTATATTGTGGATGCTGCATTGTCCCACAAGCGCAACGACGACTAGGATACATACCAAAATTGGATAAATCAATGTGAGTCCCAAAAGCTTTTGGTCCCAAAACTTCCCGAAATTCAAAGTTTTTCTGTACAAATTTAGCGTAATCGTGATTGCCGTCTGTTTGAGCAATTCTAATCATGGCATTAGCCACATCTGCAAAGCTGGCATTAGTGTTTGGGGACTCAATGATAGCACGCAGCACAACTTCACCCAAATATTTCCCAGTTTGGTAGAGAACTTCGGCACTATCTTGCACATAGGGATCTCTGCGTGATGTAAACAAATCTGCCAAAGTGTCGAATACTCCTCCTGTAAATACCTGAGACAAGTCATGTACCTCAGGAGTAACCTCACTGAGTTTTAAGTTATTATCTGCATTTCGCAACCCATTACGTAAGTTAAAAGCCAGTCCAAATTCCTCTGCTAGTTCAGCCAATATATTCTTTTGATGTAAATCTGCTTTCGTCTCCGCGACAATATACTCGACCAAATCCAACTGAGACAGAATCAAAAAGATGGATGTCAAATCACCAAATGACTCGTGTAAAGCTCCTGTTTGTGCTGGCGCATCCCATAAGATCCATTCAGGCTTTAGCGAGTCCAATATTGCATGTCCAGTTTCGTGGGCAACAATATCTAGTGAACGACAAGTAAAAACTTTCGAGGTTAAATTTGAATCTTTAAAGGGAGTGAAATAGAAAAACTTTAAAGCTTTTTCCTCACGGCTATAAAAGGCATTTGCCGTTTCTCCTGCATGAGGATAAACATTGATTGCTTGCTCACCATTATCTTGACCCCACTGCCAATTCAACTTTTTCTTCAATACTCTTTGGTAGAAAGTAAGAACTTGACGCACGACAGTATAAGTATGTACCGCGTCGAAAGCTTCCACATTTGCAGCAGGGTCTGTTAAAAAATCTCGATTAACATCCGCAGGAACAGGCACAACACCCTTTATTCTAATTTGGGAGTCACTAGGCCCATCGTTTACTTCGGTGTGAACATAAACAGTTCTTGGCAATTTTAGTTCTGTTACAGAAGGATCTTGCTTCCAAATACGCGTGCGAGAACCAAGTATAGGTGGATTTATTTGTGCAGGCAAGTCCAACATTTTCTCTGCTACAGCGCGAACAGCTCCCTTTTCAGTAGCAAGAGTCTGGAATTTATCAAATTTGTGAGTGATTGGTTTAGCCGCTGATTCAGTGGTCATAATTATCCCTCTTTATATGGCATTATGCTTTTTTAAGCATTATCAAGTATTGGTTCTGTAGTAGTTAGTGATTAGCTTCAGCTAAGATTTTTCATATCTCTAGAGATATCTAAATCCTAGTTTTATCTATTAAAATTAGGAGCTAAATAAGTAGTATAACCAAAACTATTGTTAAGCCCGTAATTGAATTCTCACAGTTAGATAGAAAAACTTTAAGACTGAAAGCTATCCCATTCATCGAGCAACATTCTGAATTCCCAATAGTTATTAAGTAGACATCCCGAATAATTGATTCTGCGTTGCTCAAAATCCTTAGTAGGGGCGAACGTAATACGGTTCGGATAAGCATTTTTCACAATCGAGTGTGGTCTGGGGAATGGCCTTGCAGGTATTGGGTAAAGGATGTATTCAAAACCAATACCTTTAACCGAACCGTATTGGGGGCGAAGGGTTGTTCGCCTTCATATCATTTCTGGAGATGTCTAGTCTTAAAAAATTGGGTATTTGATATCTGAATCATGTTTCGATACATGATTTCATTATGATAAGCTCAAATAGTTAATCCTCTAACTAAAGTTAGACGATAAGTAAGCCAAAGGTATAGTATTGCTGAAAATGAGACTAATTAAGACAAACCTCGTCTCTTTATTGGGTAGATTTAGGTGATTTCAATTAGCAAGTTGTCAATACAACAAAATACGGCAACGATAAACTCTTCAATAGAAAGCATCTTTCCCTCATTCCAGTCACGGTGACGATTTTCTCTCTCCAGATGAGGATTGTGGGATTTTTCTTTTCAATCATTCGTACACCAGCCTTTTGTAACGAAACAATACCCGGATTTCTCACCAGAATTCTCAAAGCCTTATACAATCTAGATTCTGGTTTTTCACACTGCATCAACAAATAAACTGCTAAAAATGCCCGAAACATATTCTGGGTAAGGATTATGAAAAGTGCGATGCCTGCGGCGGGCGTAGCCATCGCAGGGCTTGTGAGAAATGCGGGAATAAGTCGCACATCGCGTTTTGTAAAGAAGTTTATACTATTACATTCACTTTTATAGCATTCAGATAATCTTGAAAATATTAGTAACTATGTATTGAGCTTGTTCTTTTGTAGAATAACAAATTATTTGTCGTTGTTAACACATTAGTGCCGCTCTACAATGCACCCTGTCAAGTTACGCAATATCAAGCATTAGCCCATTATACGCAGCATAAGTCTTTTTTACCTGCCGTTGTTCTAAGGAATCCAAAGTGCTACAACATAGCTGGGATGGAAATTACATCAATTTAAAAGTTTAACGACATTAATTTCATAACACGACAAATAAATTGTTATCCGACATTTGCTATGGGGAGATACTTCCCAGCAATTTTTGTTAAAAATACTATAAGTAATTACAAGTATGGATTTGCCACAACCCCTGGAATCCCCCTATGGATTCTGGAAGTCTCCTATTACTGCTGACGCTATCGTTGCTGAAACGATTAATATTCAAGAAGTAGCGTTAGATGGCAAGGACGTTTATTGGATCGAGTCACGACCATCAGAAAAAGGTCGATATGTAATTGTCAGACGAACTGCCAATGGCGAAATTGTCGATATTACTCCAAAGGGTTTCAGTGCTAGAACACTAGTCCACGAATATGGAGGTGGTGCTTTTGTTGTGAAGGACGGAGTTATATATTTCTCAAACTTCAACGATCAACGGATTTATCGACAAACTAATATAGACACCCCCCAGCCATTGACACCTGATGAGAAAAAGCGATACGCAGATGGTGATTACGACGTGGCTCGGAATCGAATTATCTGCATCCAAGAAGATCACACAAATGAACTCGGTGAGCCTGTCAATTCTATTGTTGCGGTTGCGGTTGCGGTTGCGGACAGTAGGAAATTGGAGTCTCTAGTTCAAGGTAATGATTTCTATTCATCTCCTCGACTGACTCATGATGGTAAGCAAATTGCCTGGCTAACCTGGAACCATCCAAATATGCCTTGGGTAGCCACAGAATTGTGGATTGCTAATTGCACAGATGAGGGGAAACTGGAGAACTCACAAAAAGTTGCAGGTGGTTCAACAGAATCAATATTACAACCAAAGTGGTCGCCGGATGGTTTACTCTACTTCATTTCTGACCGGAGCGGTTACTGGAACCTCTATAAATTTGTGAATGGCAAAGTTGAACCAGTTCTTTTGGATGAGGCTGAGTTCGGTCAGCCTCCTTGGCAGTTTGGAACTTCTACCTATGCATTTGTATCTGCCAACCATATCGTCTGCACTTATGCAAAAGGAGGAAGGTGGATACTAGGAATCATTGACCTCTTGACGGGTTTGCTTAAGCCTATCGATACACCGTTTACTTATTTCACAGCTCTTCATGCCACACCCGAAAAGGTTGTGGCTATTGCAGGTTCACCCACTATGACCTCAGCGTTAGTTCAGATTGACTTAAAGACTTACGAAGTCGAAATCCTACGTCGGTCTACTCAAGAAAACCAGCAATGGCAACCTTATTTTTCTACTTCTGAAGCTATTGAGTTCCCCACCGAGAAAGAGTTGACAGCACACGCCTTTTTTTACCCTCCCAAAAATCCTGAGTATATTGCATCTGCTGGAAGTAAACCTCCTCTATTAGTGATGTGTCATGGTGGTCCTACCGCAGCATCTGACGATACTTTAAATTTGTCAAAACAATTTTGGACAAGTCGAGGGATCGCAATTCTTGACGTTAACTATGGTGGTAGCACTGGATTCGGTAGGGAGTACCGCGATCGCCTGAAAGGAAAATGGGGAATTATTGATATTGATGACTGTATCAATGCAGCGAAGTATCTCATTCAAAAAAATTTAGTTGATAGCCAACGGATAGCTATAACAGGAGGAAGTGCTGGTGGATATACAACATTAAGCGCCTTAACGTTTCGCAATTTCTTTAAAACAGGAGCCAGTTTTTATGGCGTTAGTGATTTAGAGCTTTTGGTTCGGGATACGCACAAATTTGAGTCGCACTATCTCGAATGGTTAATTGGCCCTTATCCAGATCGACGTGACCTCTATGAAGAACGCTCTCCTGTGCATCATGCTGACAAACTCTCTTCGCCCCTGATATTTTTTCAAGGCAATGAAGATCGAATTGTTCCTCCCAACCAAACGGAGAAAATTGTCGAGGCGTTGCGGGGTAAAAATATTCCCGTAGGTTATTTTCTCTTTGACGGCGAACAGCACGGCTTTCGGCAGGCAGAAAATATTAAGCGTGCTTTAGAAGCGGAGCTGTATTTCTTCGATTTATGGCTGACAAAATCAGGTTTGCGTTTTTGATTTATTACCGTTTTGGCATAATCCACATAATAAAATATGACAAATAAGACTATACAACACCCAGAACGCTGGACTCGCGACTACATCTTCGACATTCTGCGTGAGATAGGCATTCACTACATTTTTGGTGTACCAGGTACAAATGAAATTCCAATTATTGATGGCACATCATATCCAGAAAATGAAGTCCAATACATTGAATGTTTACATGAAAACATCGCCATCGGTGCAGCGATGGGTTCGGCACGGATGAGCGGCAAACCAGGCGTTGTTGTTGTCCACGTTACACCGGGTATCGCTCATAGCATCGGTAATCTTTTCAACGCCTGGCGATCGCATGTCCCCTTAGTAATACTTTGTTGCCAGCAGCAAAATGAGTTAGTAACACAAGAGCCACTCTTGGCCTCAAACCTCGTTGATCTGGCACGGCAGTATACGAAATGGGCACATGAGGTTCGGACACCCGAGGAAATTGGGCTGGTTTTACAGCGTGCGTTCAAAGAGGCGATCGCGCCGCCTAACGGTCCAGTGATGGTCGCCATCCCGTGGGAATTTACAATGCGCCACATTGATGCCGAAGATCGTATTCCAGGGATCACGCAGATATCGCCCCATTTCACTGGTGACTCATCAACAATCCAGCAAGCGGCTTTGCTGCTGGCAGAAGCAAGAAACCCGATTATCATTGCTGGTGATGCAGTTGGCTATGCTAATGCTTGGCCAGAGTTACAGGAACTCGCGGAACTCCTGGGCGCACCAGTACTACTCCAGACCTTCAGTAGCGTGGCGAATTTCCCCAATGATGACTTCCATTGGCAGGGAGAACTCCCTGGTACCCAATTAGGAATGCAGCAAGTATTTCAGGATCATGATGTTGCCTTTTTCTGCGGCTTCGGTCTTCAAGCTCAGATTACAGTTTTCAAGTATTCCGACGGTCCTCTGATTCCCCCCACTGTTCAGCAGATTTATTTGACGAATAACACCTGGGACATCGGCAAGAACTCTTATAGCCAGGTGGGAATTCTCGGCGATATCAAAACAACACTCCCACTGATCAATAACCTTGTTCGTCAGAATCCCCCGGCAGAGGCGGTAAAGCGCAACGAGAATCTGCGACAACTCAATGTCCAGCGACATCAACAGTGGCAACAATATTTGGAACTAGCACTTACAAAAGATGAGATTTGGGCTGTTGTCATTGCTGACGCGCTCCGCGAGGCGATTCAGGAGCGCGGTCTGGAGAAACAGTTTGTGTACGTCCATGAGGCAGTCTCCGATCCAGCACCGTTCCAGTATTTTCTTCCACTTGGCAATGATGGGGCCACACCTATTAGCTACTATTGCGTAGCTGGCGGCTCCCTCGGCTGGTCAATGCCTGCTTCTCTGGGAATTAAACTCGAAAGCTTTGGTTGGCAAGGCATCGAGACGCGCCTGGTCGTTAACGCCGTCGGTGACGGCTCATCGCTGTTTTATCCGCAAACTTGGTGGACTGCGGCACACCGCGAACTCGGCATACTCTATATCATTACGAACAATCAGGAATACCAAACACTGCAAAGCGGACTGCAACAGGTAGTCGCTGCATATAGCTCTGCACCTGGCTATGGCTGGAAACCGAAGACTAATGACCCTGAGTATCTGCGAATTGAGAGGCCAAAACTCGACTTTGTAGCTCTGGCGAGGGCCTTCGGTGGTCAAGATGGTGAGATTGTAGAGACTTCCCAGGACGTTAGTTCTGCTGTAGGGCGCGGCATTGATTATGTATTGGAGACCCGGCGCTCGTATATCCTCGATGTACGAACTGCCAAAGACACGCTCTCAACGCCATTGACCCAGCAGATGTCTGCACGCTATACCGCACAACCGCCACTCAACTTTTTTCATCGTCAGGTGGAAAAATCATTTTTGCGGACGCAGGCTCCTGGCGCAGCGGTGAATGTTCCGATTATTTTTTAAACCAAATACCAATAGAGGATGACAAATCATGGCAGAAATCGATATTGCGATCGTCGGTGGTGGTGTATCAGGCGTCTATAGTGCGTGGCGGCTCAAACAAGCCTACCCAGATCAAAATATCGTTGTCTTCGAGGGGAGCGATTATATTGGGGGGCGTTTGCTCTCAGTGCGCCCGCCCGATATTTCAAACATGGTTGCGGAACTTGGGGGGATGCGTATCCTCCCAGCAGTGCAACCACTGATCGCAAAGCTCATCGGAGAGCTTAATAAAGTCCTCCCACTAGAGCAGCAGATTGAGTTGTATGATTTTCCGGTCGATCAACCACAAAACATCGCCTATCTCCGTGGTGTCTATCTCCGGCTTTCCGATTTCATTATCAAACCGGATAAAGTGCCGTATCATCTCTCGTTTCTGGAACGTGGTGGTACAGCAGGCAGCATCATCATCAATGCGATTGAGCAGATTGTACCGGGAATCACAAATCCAAAGCTTACTGAATCTCAACGCCGAGAGATGGTGCATAACGCGAGTTTTGCCGGAACACCGTTATGGAAACAAGGCTTTTGGAACGTGCTAATACGCATCATCAGCGGCGAAGCTTACGAGCTCGGCATCGATGCTGGCGGCTACAACTCAACACTCACTAACTGGAATGCCGCTGATGCAATTCCCTGGTATCTCTCCGATTTTGGCATTGACCCGCAATACAAGGGTTTTAAGAAAGGATTTCAGGAGGTACCCAAATCATTAGCGCAGCTTTTCTCCAAAGCTGGTGGCGAAATTCGGCTTAATACTAGGCTCGACGGCTTCGATTGGAAAAACGACACATTTGAACTGAGCATCCAAGGAGAAACGATCGCTACAAAATCATTGATCCTCGCTATGCCGCGCCGCTCACTCGATCTGCTTGTGCCCACAAGTCCGCCTCTGCTGGAGATTCAGCACCTCATCACTAGCGTCACACCGCGCCCACTCTTCAAGCTCTTCACAACCTATACTAACCCGTGGTGGCGTGCAGCAGGCTACACGGACGATGGTAAGTTCATTCCAGTTGAGTCTGGACGAACAGTCACAGACCTGCCAGTGCGGCAAACCTATTACTGGCCCAAGGACGACGGCAAACCAGCCACCGAGGGGCCATCGATGCTGATGGCAAGTTATGATGATGGCACAGACATCGGCTTTTGGGACGGTCTCCGCCCACAACGACATCAGGCTTGGCAAGCGCGTCGGCAGGTTGCGGAATTAGTGAAAAATCCATACCTGGGGTCAAGCAAGCAACAGTCTAACAGCGAATGGGACAAATACGTGGCACCGGCACCGATGGTTGAGGAGGTGGCACGCCAGCTTGGGATCATCCACGGTCTCAACTATACACCGGATGTGCAGAACGCCGCATTCCGCGACTGGGGTGATGACCCGTTTGGCGGTGGATGGAATAGTTGGAATATCGGTGTAAAAAGTTGGGAGGTGAAGCAACAAATTATCCAACCGCTCGGCACTGATTGCTCTCTCTACATCTGTGGTGAAGCTTATTCAGACGCTCAGGGTTGGGTTGAAGGTGCACTGCAAACGTCCGACATGGTGCTGGAAAAGTTCGGTATTAGCCCCTTACTGTCTAGTATGTAAATTTTGTCAATCCAAATAATAAATCGGAATTGGGAAAAATATTTAGCTCCTTCACTGTGCTAACAGAATTAAGTCATAGTAATGCAGCATTTGAGATGATTTTGAAAAAATTAGGTGACAAAGATGATAAATGAAATTCAAAATACCCAAATAGACAGCTCCAATAGACAAATCCCCCTCATCATCATCGACAAGTTTAGACCATTAAATGTGGAGGATGAAATTCTTGGCTATATTGCTATCAGTACAGCAACAGATAATGCTGAAGATGACGAGTATAAATCACTTTTAGCCAATCTAAATTTGAGTGCAAATTCTCCTGAAGCAAGGGCTGAAAATTTGGTTGGGCAGACTGAATCTTGTCTTCAAGAGATTGCTGTAAGACTATCGGAGCTTCAAACAAATGATCCTGAAATTGTCATTGCAGTACATGGATTTAATAATAAATTTAATAGTGTACGAGCTTGGTATGAAGATATTCACCATTATATTAATGCTGATTCTACTACTAGGAAAAGAAATCTTATCTTTATTGGCTATCGATGGCCTTCAGAAAATTTTATAGATCATCTAATACTTAGTATCGTTCATGCATTTGAAGCTTTACCTGTTCTGCCAAAAAATATTTTTTTTCTTGGTCTATTAATTAGTTTACTATTGTTAACTATTTTACTGAATTTTTATACAAACTTTTTAGTTTTTTCCTTTGGATTAACTACTATTATAACCTCACTCATTCTTACTCTAATTATATTGAGGTTGATAGTCTACTTTCGAGATACTTATCGATCTGCTTATTTTGGAACTCCTGATTTGGTAGAGCTAGTCAGGCAACTTGATCGTGTTATCTTACAGCATAACCCAAATAATAAAGTAAAATTGAGTTTTCTAGGGCATAGTCTAGGCTGCTCAGTAATAACTAATGCCATTCGCATTCTTTCCGATGCCTTTGACCCTCTATCAATTGGTACTCTCAACACTTATCAAACTGGGAAACGACCAACTAATGAGATTGGGCGAATTTTCCAACTTGAAAGGCTTGTTCTTGTTGCTCCCGACATTCCTGTAGAGTCAGTTATTCCTCGACGTTCAAACTTTTTGCGTTCAGCAATCCGACGTGTTAAAGAGGCGCACGTATTCACTAATGAAGGAGATCTTGCACTGAGACTAGCGTCTACTGCCGCGAACTACTTTAGCTTTCCAGCCAAGACTCGCTTTAGCGGCTACCGTCTTGGTAATCTGACAGTGAAACACTTCAAAAACTATAAAGACAAGTTAGGTTTCTCTCCACAATATGGGATCATCAACAATCTGGGTCCTTGCTTAAATCTTCCATTCAAGCATCTTGAAATCCGCTCTTCAAACGCTGAACATAGGGAGTTAGAAGAGCAGCCTTTCTATCCTTGGGTTGCCAAAAATCCCAATGATGTAACTAATCGCTTTAGCTACTATGACTGCACTGACTATTCTGACTATAACGATCTAACAAGTTGCTATAAAGGTATTGTTAGCCTAGCAGTTAGTAAACCTTCTCTCAACTTGCTTGATTATGGCAAACTTTTCTTTGCTTACGTCCTAAATACCTTTAATTCTAAGGTTGGTGTGGATACTCATGGTGGTTATTTTCAAGGGAAATTTGGTAAAGACCTAATCTATCGTCTTGCTTTTGCCGGATTTACTAAACTACGCACATCACTACATCCAAAAACCCTTGATCAAGTATGTCAAGAGAAGAAAATTCAAGTTGTCCTTTCTCCCGATAATCCATTCTCTTAGAGCTTATCTTAGTGCCATTCAATACATTCAATATATATAGTATCTTGCAGATGTTTGGTCACATCTCGGCTCAACACCAACTACATCTAAAGAAATACTATGTTTAAGCTAAAAATACAACTTTTGACTGAAGAAGCAATTTAACTGTTGAAACAACATAGTAGGAAGCACAGGGCGAACGCACACAAAACCTGAAACCCTTGGTGTATAGGAATATCGATGAAAAAATAGGCTAAATTATAAAACGCTGAAACCCTTGCTATTAAGGGATTCTTATACTTTAGATGCGTTTGCCTTGGTAGGAAGCAGCTGGTAGGAAGCATTTAAAAACTTACGCTTCTTAATATTAACTAAAGAATTTAAGAGTGGAAAGTTTATAACATTAAAACCAAAACGGCGACAAAGTAATAAACGTAGCGTGTTGAGATGCAATATTGCCACCAATATGTACACCAAAGCCATTTACAGTTTTATTAACTAAGAATTCAGAATTATATCCAGTTTTTTGAATTTTGGTGAAAGCACTTCTACGCGCTGACGAACACGACTAATGAATCACCTCAAGCCATTAGCTTCAGCATATTGGAAATGCTGTTTATTAGAGATGAGAGTTCAAATGCGCTTATCAGTGCAATGAGTGTTCATTGGCTAACAACTGTCATCCGTTTTACGTAAGCGATGGTTAAATTTGCTTGGTTTAAGTAAAGTTAACTATTCTCTGCCATTGCAACTTTTAAAACCCAGAAACTGTGTTTTTTCCTGTAATCAGCAGATAATTAATTACTAGCAACAAAAGCAATTCAGCTTACTTCTTTTGCCTTTTTTATAATTACCATTAGTTGTAAGTATTTAAGTTTAGTTATTTCCAGGCTAGTAAAGAATCTGCATAATTTGTAGTGTAGTGCTTTAAGAGTTTAATGAGGATAAAGTCATGGGCAACAAAATAAATGAATGGGAAGATGATCCAATGTCTAAAGGTTCTGTAACCCATTTAATCGAGGTACTAATACCTAATATAGATGACCAACCTCTTCCGGTTGAAATTGAAGATACTAAGCCTGAACCAGAACTTTATGAGCCAAAAACAAAAGAATTCATGTACTGGAATGCAGCAGCAGCATTGCAACGAGGAATTAATTTTTGGAGAGCTATTTTACCTCCTTCAATAAAATGGGAACAAGAAGTTGGAGAAAAATTACATATTAAGCTTGATGAAGGTGTTGATTTAAATGCCTATTATGATCGCAATGCACTTAACTTTTTTCACGACAGAGTTAATGGAACAACAGTTTACTCAGGAGAAAGTCCAGACATAATTTGTCATGAATTAGGACATGCGGTACTTGATGCTATACGACCTCAATTATGGAATACTATGAGTATTGAGGTTGCTGCATTACATGAGTCTTTTGGTGACATAAGTAGTATCCTTTCGGCTTTGCAACTTAAATCTATACGAGAAGAAGTAATCTCACAGACAAATGGACAATATTTATCTTCGCGTCTGTCTCGACTAGCAGAACAATTGGGCTGGGCTATCAGATTGAAATACGGTTCAGAGAGTGCAGATTTTGACTGTTTACGTAATGCCGTAAATTCTTTCTTTTATCAAAAACCTGAAACTTTACCTCCAACGTCTCCGGCTTCCTCAATATCATCAGAACCACATTCTTTCTCCCGTATATTTACTGGTGCTTTTTTTGAAGCTTTGTGTAATATGTTGTTGACCTTGAATCCCTCACCTAATGAGGGAGATCTATTGCAAATTAGCCAAGTTATAGGTCAACTTTTGATTGATGGAATTTTAGCTGCGCCAATTGTTTCTGACTATTTTATCCAAGTTGCAGCTCACATGATTGAAGCAGATAGTAACAGAAATAATGGCAAGTACACGGAATCGCTGAAGACTGCATTTGTGAAGCATGGTATTTTCTCACTTCAGGCAGCTAGAGAGGTGACTCGTCTACAAAGATCCATGATCTCAAGCGCAGATAACCAGCTAATGGAACTTACTCAAGCAGCTGTTGCTGGTGCAGAATTTGGTCTTGAAGTGGAGACAATTATAGTTTATCCTCCAACTCAACCTAGAAGGTTTCATATTAACGCAGCTGTTGTAAATAGAGAGGAGATGGCTACACCCTCTGCTATAGACGCTGCACGCTCCTTTGTAGAAGATCTTTTCCAGCAAGACAATGTTGAGATCCAAAGCACACATATTGCTTCTTTTACTATGAGGGGGCCTATATCTGGAGTTCCTAAAAGAAAAACCCACAAGCTAGAGCAAGAAAATGGAAACTTTATTCTCAGGAGGCAGCTGTTCGATTGTGGGCTAAGATGTAGATGTCATAGAAGTGAGAGTCTTTAAGGGATTTTCAATATGCAAGACAACACAGCAGAGGAGTCTTTGAAAGTAAAGATTGGTCACAACAAAATCAAACAAAAAATAGATATCGTAGAGCAAAAAAACTTGACTGAGGAAGAATTAATAATCATGCACCCTTCTGAGGAGAAGTATGTGAGAGACATTCTTTTTAGACAAGAAGCGGCAAGATCGCAGGATGGGAAACTTCCACCCAGTGTAACCCACGAAATTGTTGAAGAAAATGATGAAAAGTTGCCAAAAATTCAGAGGCGACGATTCTCAGCATTTTAGTCTTATTTATTCATAATAAAGGGGAAGTTTCAAAACTTCTCCTTTATCCGCCAAAAATATCGCACAGGATGAAATGGCAGCGTACACTTCTTATAGTTTTTCTTTGCCTTTGTATCATTTTTAAACTGCAATTAGCAGCATATCCGGCAGTGAATGAAATAATACAAATTACTCTCGAACGTACTGGTGGCTTTGCAGGAATAACTACAACAAAGATTGTTAATACTGCTAATCTACCTATAGATAAAGCCAATCAATTACGTCAACTGATTCATAATGCTGACTTTTTTAATTTACCTACAAACATAAACTCTAAGCCGCCCCATCCTGACCGTTTTAAATACAAGATTATAGTAGAAAAGAATGGTCAACGTCATACAGTCGTAGTTAATGAAGAAGCAGTCACAAGAGAGTTGCAGCCGCTAATAAAGTGGGTAAGAGATTTAGAATACTAAAAATTATGATTTTTACAACTGATATATCCTTTTTACTAATTTGTAAGTTGATTTTGACTTTATAGATGAGATAAATATTGCTTTGGTATGGGGAAATATTTCTTAGAGGGGGTTTGAAAAGTCGGTCAGTTTGTAAAAAAACTCTCTTGGTATAAGCTGTGAATAGATATATACACAGCACCGAGAGAGCAACATGAGTAAAGCATACCCCAGTAATCTGAACCATGCACAATTTATCCAACCGCTCGGCACTGATTGCTCACTCTACATCTGCGGTGAAGCCTATTCAGACGCTCAGGTTTGGGTTGAAGGCGCACTGGAGACCTCCGACATGGTGCTGGAAAAGTTCGGTATTAGCCCTTTACTGTCTAGTACAGTACGGTGTAAATAAGCAGACCATTAAATAGCCAAAACTTTGCCTTGTATGTCCACTTAAAAGGTCAGGAAAAATGCATCTTAATTTACTAATAAAAACTAAAGCAAATTTCAAGATGACATCAATAACTGGGAAAATTGATGAAATGATAAATAAAATTTTTGTCACTTTCCGTATCCGGCTTAACCTCAAGTGAACATAGCCACAACAAGCAATACCCGCGTTCAGTTATAAAAATACTAAGGAGTTATGATCATGAGTACTAAACCAGAACAAAGTCCATTAAGCTTTGTTGCCCCAATTAAGGCCCCAGTGCCAGAAAACTATAAAGCCCTAAAGGAAATTTTAGAAACTGGGACTTTTGGAACAGCACTAGATCAGATTGGTACAGTGCATTTTGGGCGTTTTATGTTCCTCGAAAAAGTTACGCCAGAATCAGGGGAAGAGTATTATGCTAAATTTGCACTCTTTACTGCCTATGACGGAGATTTTAAGAAATATGTTGATGACTTTGTTGCAGTAGTTAGTGACTTTTTCAATGCAGTGTTAGTGCATTTAGAAAATGCTGAAGGGTTAATTCCAGTCCAAAAAGACTCCGAAGCTTTTGCTGATTATATAAAAAAATATAATCAGCCAGTAAAAGTTTGGTATAGTGCTTACCCTACTTTAAGTGTGGTTAAAATTCGTCAGCTTGCGTCTAACTCCTAAGAGGTTATCTGGAAAGTGTTTCAATGTGACTTTATGAACTTTTAGATCCCCCCTAACCCTTCGATAAATCGCGGGGCACCGGAATCAAAGTCCCCCAATTAATCGGGTAATTTAGAAGTATCTAAACTTTTGATACCGATAAGAGGACTTTTCAAACATCCTTTAAACTAAAACTTACTTTAGTGGCAATCACACCCCTAGAGTAAGTTGTACTTGATTAATCTGAGAAGTTCTATTTGGCAACGCTTTTATTTAGAGCCGGACTGAGCAAAAAGGCAGAATATGTAAACTTTTTTGTCGCCAAGTTTAACGCAATAATTCTCCATTTGTCAAACATCCTACTTCTGAAATTGAGAAAATCTATGACAAATGAAAAAACTCTAACGCAGCTTAACTTTAGTGATATCCAGGGTTATATTATCCGTGGCTATAACATGAACAATGTGCGACATTTTGTTCTATACATTAAAGAAGCGAAGGCCGCAAAGAAATTTATTGGTAGCTTGGTCAGCGGTATTGATGAATCAATTCCTCAGATCACCACTGCTGCATGGTGGGACATAAAACCGAGTTATTGCTTAAATATTGGATTTACTTTTGAAGGTTTAAACGCTCTCCAAATTGTTGCAGATATTGGTAAATCCTTTTCCGGTTCCAACTACAAATCATTTAGACAAGGTGCTATTGCTCAAGCAACTCAAGTAGGTGATATTGGAGAGAGTGCCCCTGACAAATGGAAAGGTGGATTAGGAACATCTAATACTCATGTTTTGCTCTCGCTCTATGCTCAAGATAGTAAGGTGTTAGAGCAGCAATCGGATAAACTGCGATCGCTCTTTAAAGAAGGAGACGCACTTAAAGAATTATCTTGCTTTGATGGAGCTAAACTTCCTGATGAGAAAGGCCAACCTAGCGATATAGTTCATTTTGGTTACAAAGATGGAATTTCACAGCCGAAAATAGAAGGTGTTCCTACAAAGCGTGGACTTTCAAAATTCCTCGACCCCCAACCTATTATTCCTGCTTATGAGTTTATCCTGCTGGATGATGAAAAAGCTCCTTACTACGTACCGACACCTCCGGAGTTGGGCTTGAATGGTAGTTTTGCTGCTTTTCGAGTCCTGGAACAAGATGTAGCTGGCTTTGAAAAGTTTCTCCAAGAGCAAAAAGATAAAATTGATTCAGACAAACTGGCAGCTAAAATGTGTGGCCGATGGCGCAATGGTGTCCCTCTAGACCTTTCTCCAGATGCTGATCAACTAACCCCTCCTAAAGAACCAATTATTTACGAACAATTTAATAATTTTGATTATTCTGATGATCCACAAGGATATAAATGTCCGATTGGTTCACATATACGACGCACAAATCCTCGTGCGGCAAAAATACAAGGGGTAACAAATATTCACAGACTCATCCGTAGGGGAATTCCCTATGGGTCTCTTTATAATCCTAACTCTCCTAATGATGGCATTGAAAGGGGATTGCTAGGTCTATTCATCTGTGTGAATCTCAAACGTCAATTTGAATTTGTCATGGAAGAGTGGGTGAATAAAGGAGATTTTGCTGGTCTACCTACAGATGCTAAAGCTCCCCTGATTGGTGCTAATGACAATAAAAGTGGTCAATTCGATATTCCCGTCTCCCCAGACAACCCCTCAATCAAGTTGACGGGTTTTGATCGATTCATTACAACCAAAGGAGGAGCTTACTGTTTTATACCTAGTATTACCGCGTTGCAACACATAGCTAGTTATTCAACTAAGTAAGTCGCGTAGAAAATTTATAGTCTTCGTCGAAAGAGAAAAAAGTCTCACTTAGTAAACTTATTTACCAATCTTGAGATAATTCCTATGACATTTACCGATCAGAATCTAGCTACACAGCGACCGGATAGTCTAAAAGGCTTTTCTTTGCCTCGACGCGAGAATTACTTTCCCTCCCCTGCGGATTGGAGAAATGAAGTGCTCTATTTTCTCTTACCCGATCGCTTTAGCGATGGTAAAGAGGATACACGTCCTCTGCTGAATCGACAGCAACTGAATCTGGCCCGCCCTAATCTACCGAATGGGCAGTCTTGGCGATTTGATAAATGGGCAGAGTCGGGAGGCGATCGCTGGCAGGGTGGGACACTCAAAGGATTAGAGTCGAAGCTGGATTATCTGAACCAACTGGGCATAACGACGATCTGGGTAGGGCCAATTTTTCAGCAACGGGGTCACTTGGATAGCTACCACGGTTACGGCATTCAAGATTTTCTAGAGGTCGATCCTCGCTTTGGGACTCGCCAAGATTTGGTCAGTCTGGTCAATAAAGCCCACGAAAAGAGACTACGCATTATCCTAGATATCATCTTTAACCATTCAGGATCTAACTGGCTCTATGCTCCGAATACTCCTGGGGGAGAATTGGAACCACCTTATACATCTGGTTGGTATCAGTTTGGCTCATGGCTAGGCGATCGTGGACAACCCATTGCGGTAAAGCCTCAAACGAGCGCAGAAGGAGTGTGGCCGAGGGAACTTCAGGAAGCAGATTGCTACACTCGTGCTGGCAAGGGAGATTTGGGGCGAGGAGGCTTGGATGATCCCAATGCGGAATTCCGGCGTTCGGATTTCATCACACTACGAGATTTTCAGTTGGAGTATCCCTATCTATTAGATAACTTAGCCCGATGTTATAAATACTGGATTGCGCTGACAGACTGTGATGGCTTTCGGATTGATACACTCAAGCATGTGACCTATGAACAAGCCCGAAATTTTTGCGGAAATATTAAGGAGTTTGCAGCCAATCTAGGTAAGAGTGACTTCTTTCTAGTGGGAGAAATAGCAGGCGGAGACTATAACGAAGACCGCTATCTGGATGTGGTGGGGCAAAATCTAAACGCTGCTCTGGATATCGCCGAGATGCGGGTAAATCTTAACCTAGTTGCCAAAGGGCTGATAGATCCAAGAGCCTACTTTAACGGGTTTGATCCAGGGAAAGCTGTAATGGGGTCGCATCGGAATATCGGACGGCGGCATGTTTCAATTTTGGATGATCACGATCATGTTTTTGGTGAAAAAATCCGCTTTTCCAGTGAAGCTGCATCGGATCATCAGGTGATTGCTGGAGTAGCATTGCAACTGTTTACATTGGGAGTGCCCTGCATTTACGCTGGAACTGAGCAGGCATTGGCGGGGCCAGAACCGTCTGAACGGAGGTGGTTGCCCGGCTGGAAGAAATCCGATCGCTATTTACGGGAGGCGATGTTTGGTCCAGAGCATCCCCGACAATCTGGTGTGGCGGGACTGCAAGCCCTCGATCAAAACTTACCTGGTTTCGGGCCATTTGGGACAGCAGGTGCTCATTGTTTCGAGCCAAATCACCCTGCCTATGTCCGGATTGCGGCAATGGCAGCAATCCGTAAGCAGTTCCCAGTGCTGCGATTGGGACGGCAGTATTTGCGACCGATCGCAATTCCCTTCTTAAACTTGCCCTTTGGTGATCACGGACGGAGTGGGGAAATTATCGGTTGGTCACGGGTTTTAGATGATGAAGAGGCGGTTTGTGTGTTAAACAGTCATGGAACGGATAATCGGGGAGCAAGAGTTTTGGTAGATGCCAATCTGAACGCGATCGGAAGTTCAATGACGGTGATTCTGAATACGGCTGAAGTGATAAATCTGCCGGGTTACACAGGTACTCACAAAGTGGGATCAACAGTATTGGTGCAGCAACAAGATGGGACTGCCTATGTTGAAATCCAACCGATTTCAGCATCCGAATTTTTGATTCTGACGAATCATCCCTGAGGTCAAGCTGAGGTTGTGCGATCGCAGATGCTAAACCAATACGGTTCGGATAAGCATTTTTCACTTTCCTTGTGGTCTGGGTAAAGGGTAAGGGGTAAAGGGGCAAGGATGTATTCAAAACATGAGTCCCTTTCCCCTTCCCCCTTTAACCGAACCGTATTGGATGCTAAACAACTGACTGATTTCCCGCCAGGATAATAGGAGGAAACTATGAAGGTGAACAGGAAAAACAGTTATTACCCCTCGAACCGATTTAAATATCTAGCAAAATCATTATGCGTGTTCATCCTGACTCTCTGTTTTGCGATCGCTGTCTTTCCCACATCAGCACAAGCCAGAGTTATGCAATACCAGAAAGGTAATCCTGCTGATGTTAATCCACTCTTATCTGGGATGGTCTATGACTTAGGCGGTGGGGGGCATGATGTTGATCCGGCAATTCAGTGGATGATCAACCAGGTGAGGGGGTGTAGCAATTGCGCCACCAAAGTAGATGTGGTGGTGATTCGCTCGCCTGATGACGATCCCAGCAACGATGATGCTTACAATCAGCCTATTATGTGCATGCAGGGGGTCGATTCCGTAGAAACTTTCGTGATTGGCAGTCGGGAAGATGCTAATCAGTCTGATGTCGTCAATCGCATCCGGCAAGCCGAAATAATTTTCTTTGCAGGAGGAGACCAGTGCAACTACGCACGAAATTTTCAGCGCACTGAACTGGAGGATGCCGTAAAATCCGTCTATGCACGCGGGGGTGCAATTGGTGGCACTAGTGCTGGTGCTATGATCCAAAGTGAGTTTATCTACAACGCTTGTTTACAAGGACGAGAAAATATCACCAGTGACAATGCTTTACGCGATCCCTATGCAGACATAAGTTTTACCAATAACCTGTTCGAGTGGACAACCCTCAAAGGCACAATCATCGACACGCACTTTGATGTTGATGAGCGTATGGGTCGGTTGATGGCATTCATTGCCCGCCAAATCCGCGATGGCATGGCAGATGAGGTTTTGGGCATTGGCCTGCCAGAAGCCACTTCGATGGTTGTTGATCAGAATGGCATGGCTCAGGCTATGGGAAAAGGACCAGTCTACATTGTCTTAGGCGATCACTTACCTGAAAGGTGTGAGCCGGATCGATCACTCACGTTCTCTAATTTCAAAATATGGAAAGTAGATAATGGGCAGACGTTTGACCTAAAGAACCGACCTACCAGAGGCTATTATCTCAGGACGGTCAATCAGGGACAACTCAGTGCTGATCCTTACCGATCTAACTAATCACTTTAACCAAACCAATGTAGCGGGCTTGCCGCAGCCCTAAAGTGAGAATTACTTGAGATAGCGTTCCCTCAACTCCCGCTCTTGCATGATAGAGCTTTTTCCAATCAGTGGAAAGCTGTTGTTTTCGCACAGTTTGCAAGAGCAACCTGAGATTTTTGTAGTCTTAAAAAGTAAAAGATATAAGAAAATAGGATAGCGCATTCAAATACTGTGGATTGAGTGTAAATAACCTTTCGCAGTGAGGATCTCCATATTTCATTATCAAGACTATTTTTTGAACAAAATCCTTCAGCAAACTTTTCATAAATCATTGTATTTGTTCTAGCAAGGCGAAGGAATGCACATAATTCTCCACCTTGCCAAAAGTTCTTCGGTTCGTTGTTTATTCTTTTTTATTTGCTCCCTCCAGATTTAAAAACAATATGTGTATTCTGTGACTGTTTCTAACAGTCACGCCAGTATGTTCTTAGCAAAAATTTCCTGGTTAACAGCTATGTTTTCTTTGACAAAGTAAGAATTATGTGCACAAACTGAATCATAGCCAAACCATTGTTGTGAGCAACTTGTTGGGTTAAGTTTTAGAGTTTCTTCACTGATATCGAATATACCCCATAAAGTACCGCCAACGAGATCACCCTTGGCATCAAGGTTGATCCATTTGTTTACCATAGAGGGTCGGCGACCATCTCTATTTTCTGGGCGTAAGAAGTCGCGCACCGTTCCAATTGATAAAGCACTACCTACGGTAAAAAAGTTCGAGACATATCTTTGTAAAAATTGCTCATTAGCCTCAAGTTCTCGCAATCCTTCGTAGGCAACTACAGTACCCCAACTGTGAGAAATGATGTCGATTTGGTTGTTATTAATCAGAAGAGGCTTGACAACATCTGTGAAGCAATCAATGATGCGCTGGCGCATTCTGCTGTTTAACATATAAATGAGAAAGTCGTCAATTGCCAGAGCCGCTGCATTGCTTTCTACCCAATGAGTCTGCATTGCTGAACTTCTGTGGAAACCACCGTTGGTATTTGTCGCTAGTTCTTGTCGCCGTCGATCTTCTAAAATAGCCATAATTTCTCGCCGCAGTTGCTGTTGCTTGGTGTTATCAACTGCATTGACAGCATTGACAAAAGTTTCGGTATTGACTAAATGACTCCATAGCACCTCCAAGCGCGTGTCACCAAGGTTTCCGTTCTTGAAAACTTCTCCGACGTGCGGTTGTAATGCTTGCCACCAACTGTCGGAATAATGCTCTCTATGTTGGCTAATCCCGTGTACATATACGAGATAATGGTTTCCAACTATGCGTGGTGAGCCATTGCCTAACTGTTGCGATCGCGTGATTGTATCTCCTGAGAAGACACTCCCATCTAGTAGTTGTTCCTGACCAGAAATCGAAATTCCTACTTCATCGAAGGCGCGGGCGATCGCCTGCAACTTTGCATTCCGAACCTCAATCGCATCGCCTCGGAACAAGGTGCGACCAACGAGTTCAATCGCCCGCCGACTGTCTCTGAATAAGGAAGTCCGAGACAGATACTGAGTCAATGTTAGGTAGAAAAGCGCTGCAAGACTCTTGCGATCAAACAGATAAGCTCCTTGCCTATCCTTAGCTGTCATAATTTTGTAGGCAGCTAAATTGTGGATGCCGCTGTTGAAGTGAACGCCTCCCCAGTCACCAGCTTCAGTAATCGGCAAGTTCAGGTAATCTCGCATCTGTGCAGGTTGCCGATATTTGCTAGGGTTACTGAGATCCCGGAGCGGTATCCCCGTACCTTGAAGTTCCTCTCCCATTTCCCAGTTCCATGCAGACAGATTTGGCTCTTCAAAATTAGAGACAATGATCCCAAAAATATCTGAGTAGGATTCGTTTAAAGCTCCAGATTCCCCCGCATACTGGAGCCGTGCCGTCCGATCAGTTACTCCGTGGAATATCTCGTGGGCAACAACATCAAGCCCTACAGCATAAGAACGGAGCTGTCCACGAACTTTCCTTTGACCATACACCATTTGCCCTTCTACCCAGGCCGCGTTCCGCCACTCCTGACCGTCTGGACTTTCATTTGCAACTATGCAGTTGACGCTGGAAATTAACGGCCCACCTATATTGTCAATACCATTGCGACGGAGAACGTCCCGCAGGAAAATTGCTACCACCGCTGCGTTGGCGTGGGCACTGATCGCTCCTGGTGCCCACTCCGGTGGTTTGCCCACATAATTCCCTGGTAACAATCCCGAATTCAAGTCCCGAAATTCAAAGTCGTAAGTATGAACATTCAAATCAAGGTCTTGTAGTGTTTTCCTATCTCCTGTCATTAAGCACGAAATTTTACGAAGCTTTTCAAGACCGTCTAGTGCTTCTTCAACCTGTTGTTGAGAAAGAGAGGCTCTATCTAGAACAGCGACACTCGGCGTTCGAGGTAATTTAGCAACGATCTCGCCATTATGTGCATCAATTAAGTAGTCCATTAACAGTGGTATATGCTTGTCTGTTTGTGTTTTCTCCCGACTTTGTTGGCGTACATCCTCAATTACGTATATTAAGCGCCATCGATCAACTGCTGTGTCAAAGTAGTAACACAAACGGGGTGTTGCTTCGAGTGGTTTCAATCCATATCCCGCTAAGTCACGAACCTTATTCAACGCCTCGGCTGGTGAAATCTGCGCTATGGTGTCTACATTTATCGGCTCTCCCAGTGACGAGTTGACTGCAAGTAGCTCGTTCCCATAGTCCATCTCAATAGTGATTAAGGAACCGTAAACTGGAATTTTGTTGTATGTTTGACGAAACTTTACAGTTTTCGTCTCAGTAAGGGGCAATGTCTCGGTGCCAAGGATTTTGAATTCACAAGTGGCGTTGTTCACTTCTGGAGCAGTAAACTGCGGCAGTTCCTTACTTGCCAGAGCCTGATTTAAGTGCTGACGAGCGGCTGTTTCTGGATCAAGGTTACGCAGACCTACAGCTTTTGTCGTGGCGAAGGCAGCTAACGAAGGTCTTTCAGTCCGCAATATATTAGCTACCCGATCTGAAGTTTCGTCTTTTGTGTGGAATGCAAAGGTGTGAAGTCCGTTCTTACTCATTTATTTTTCCTCCTTTTTAATCGTGGAGTCAACTCCTAATGTGTGAGTTACAGACATAATTTCAATCTTTAGCAAGAGCTAAAGCAAGGAGAGTTAAATCAAGATCAACTGTCGAATTATTTTTCTTTATTAATTGTTTTAATCAACATAGAACATCAAAATCTAGTATTTTAAGTCCTTTTGATAGATAAAATGGTTTAGACTACTTAATTGGATAAAGTTCAGCTTATAATATCTCAAATTTTAATCAATTATGTTATGTCTGAGACAGAGAACTGTAGGAAGCTACAGTGCCAAAGTTAATTAGATTATCAGGTATGTACTCTGAAAGGCGACTTTGGTAGATAAAGGAGATACTAGCAATAAGTTTCTCAGTAAATAGAGCCTCTCTATTAAGCTTGGGCATTTTGAAGGATAAGAGGATAAGAAATGAAGTGTAAAAATGTTCTTATAATTTGAAGGTTATATAAATCTTTTGGCAATGAACGCAATAGTTTAAAATTCTTAACGCAAAAATGCTTAAGTACTCGATTCGATTAATAATACATTATTTTAAGTTCTTGGTATTGATTGACCAAATCTTATATTGTGCTAATTAGATCATGATGAAGACGACGTTTTGCTGACAAGGTACTTTAGAAAAGCTAATCTACGATGTTGAACTTTATACTGGGCTACAGGTGCTTGTTGGATTTATATAATAAGTAACTGGGCGTTGCTGAGTGCGGTATGAATTAATCAAACACCAGGATAAAACGATACTTCAAGTAATGAAGTAATAATCGAATAGAGTATTGCTTCTGGCACCTCAGTAAGTTTCATCTTGCTGAGATCGAGTTCTATTGCTCCCTCTCCTCGTGCTTTTTCAATACGCTGTTCTGCTTCCCGATAAGCTTTATCTCGTGCCATGACCAAATCCTTTCTCTCACTAACAAAATCGGAGTAATAGCCAGACTTTTTCTGGGTAACAGCCGATACAGGTGGTTTAGCCAGAAAATCTCAGCCTTACATTCTAATAAACAGCAAACAACGCCAAAAATGAGTCTTCACAAGTTTCTCAACTTCTTATCCTAATGTCAAAAGTAGATCCGGCTTAGTCATTGCTAGCCCTTAGAGACACAGGTGCTTTGAAGATAAACAAGAGAAGCTTTGCAACCATAGACGGTAATGAGGCTGTTGCCCAAGTCGTCTATCGACTCAATGAAGTCATTGCGATTTATCCCATTACTCCTTCTTCACCAATGGCTGAGTGGGCGGATGCTTGGGCTAGTGAAAGCAAACCCAATATTTGGGGTACTGTTCCCTCGGTGGTAGAGATGCAGAGTGAAGGAGGTGTGGCTGGTGCTGTACATGGGGCTTTGCAAACTGGTTCATTAGACATCTCCAAAAATTTACTTACTCTCCTCACAAGTTCCTCAAGTTGTTTTCCTATCATCAAAACTGTGAGACTCATAATATCCTGAAGAGAGGAGAGGCTCAAAGGATGAATTCAATATTTGGTGTTAAAAGTAACAACACAACAAAAATATCTTCTATAACTCACGGTGATAAGCGCTTTAAAATGCTGGAAGCAACGATCAAACGCCACCAGTATGAACAGGATGCACTGATTGAAATATTGCATAAAGCGCAGGAACTTTTTGGCTATTTAGAAAACGATATATTAATTTACATTGCTCATAGTCTCAAACTGCCACCTAGTCGAGTTTATGGTGTTGCCACGTTCTACCATTTGTTTTCACTTGCACCTAGTGGCGTGCATACCTGTGTGGTGTGTATGGGTACAGCTTGTTACGTCAAAGGCGCTCCAGCTATCCTGGCAAACGTAGAAAAGTCTACTCACATTCACGCTGGTGAAACCTCAGCAGATGGTCAAATTTCACTGTTAACAGCAAGATGTCTGGGTGCTTGTGGAATTGCGCCTGCTGTAGTTTTGGATGGCACTGTTTTAGGCAATCAAACTGCTGAATCAGTCCTTGAGGGCATCAAAGGATGGTTGCAAGATGGATCTACCTGAATTAATTGAAATTTCCGAAAAAGAACGTGCTTTAGAGAAACCTGTACAAATTCGTTGTTGTGTTGCAGCTGGTTGCCTATCTGCCAATTCACAAGCCGTCAAACAGCGTTTGGAAGAGGCTGTTATAGCAGAAAATTTGGCAGAAACAGTAGAAGTTCGTGGCGTTGGTTGTATGCGTTTGTGCTGTAAAGGCCCATTAGTACAGGTTCGGAAAAACACCGAACCAGAAAGTCTAGGTAAGCTTTATGAGAAAGTTACACCTGGTGATGCCTCCTCAATTATCACTGCTCTCAATGGAGGAGAAACAACAGTTCAACAAGGTGATTTAACTCATCCATTTTTTACTGCTCAGATGCCGATTGTTTTAGAAAACAGTGGCAAAATCGACCCAGAACGCATTCAATCTTATATTGCTACCAAAGGTTATCAAGCGCTTTACCATGTCTTACGGGAGATGACACCCAACGCAGTAGTAGATGCGATTACCCGCAGTGGTTTACGGGGACGTGGTGGTGCTGGTTATCCTACAGGTTTAAAATGGGCAACAGTTGCGAAAGCAAAAAGTAGCGAACAAAGCGATCGCAAATTCGTAATTTGTAACGCCGATGAGGGAGATCCGGGGGCATTTATGGATCGCAGCGTCTTAGAAAGCGATCCTCATCGCGTTTTGGAAGGAATGGCGATCGCAGCATATTCTGTAGGTGCAAATCAAGGCTACATCTACATTCGGGCAGAATATCCCATCGCTATCAATCGTCTGCAAACTGCCATTCGTCAAGCCCAACGCCTTGGTATCTTGGGCACTCAAATTTTCAACTCTCGATTTGATTTTAAGATTGATATTCGTATCGGTGCTGGGGCTTATGTTTGTGGCGAAGAAACTGCTTTAATGGCTTCTATTGAAGGTAAACGCGGCACTCCTCATCCCCGTCCGCCCTACCCTGCGGAGTCTGGTTTATGGGGTCATCCTACTTTAATTAATAACGTTGAAACCTACGCCAATATTGCACCCATTATTCGCAAAGGTGCTGACTGGTTCGCCAGCATTGGCACCGAAAAGAGTAAAGGCACAAAGGTTTTTGCATTGGCAGGCAAAATCCTTAACACAGGTTTGATAGAAGTACCGATGGGAACTTCATTAAAGCAGATTGTGGAAACAATGGGCGGTGGCGTACCAGATGGCGGTGTGGTAAAAGCAGTACAAACTGGCGGCCCTTCCGGGGGATGTATCCCAGCAACAGCTTTTGATAGTCCGGTAGATTATGAATCACTCACTCAATTGGGTTCGATGATGGGTTCCGGCGGCATGATTGTCATGGATGAAACTACCAATATGGTGGATGTCGCCCGCTTTTTCATGGAATTTTGTATGGATGAATCGTGTGGTAAGTGCATTCCCTGTCGGGTAGGAACGGTGCAGTTGTATCGGTTGTTAACAAAGATGAGTGAAGGTAAAGCATCTCTTGCTGACTTGGAATTGTTGGAAGAACTATGCGACATGGTGAAGCATACTAGTTTGTGTGGTCTTGGTCAGTCTGCACCCAATCCGGTATTTAGTACCTTACGTTATTTTCGTGATGAGTATTTGGCTTTGATCGACAAACCCATTACTTAAACTGTATGCGGTAGCATCAGTATTAGGAGGATGTCACTTTAACAATATGTGTGCGTCTGCAAAGGATTTACAGCAGTTTTGGCGTTGCTGATTAGATATATAAATCTTGGTGTAGAGACGTTGCATTGCAAGGTCTCTACAAGGGTTTTGAAATCACGCAAAATCATTTTCATACCTGAATTCAGCAACGCTGGGTTATTTTATGCTAGATTACCGCTTTTGCCGACAGGGAATTTGAATAATAAACTCTGCACCCTGTCCAGGTGCTGAAATGCACTCTATTGTCCCGTGATGTTTGTCTACTACAATTTGATAAGTGATTGATAATCCTAAACCAGTACCTTGTCCCACAGGTTTAGTAGTGAAAAAAGGATCAAATATTTTTTGTCTGATATTATCACTCATACCAACCCCATCATCCCTAATGAAAATAGCGACTAAATCAGGATTCACTAGTTGGGTACGAATAGCGATCGCACTACAATCACTCTGAATTTCCTCTGCTGTTTTTCCCTGATTTGACCTTTCTAAAGCATCAATCGCATTATTCAGAATATTCATAAATACCTGATTGAGTTGCCCAGCATAACATTCCACATTTGGCAACTCACTATAATTTTTGATAATCTCAATTGCAGGCTTACCTGGTTTGGCTTGAAGACGGCTTTGCAAAATTAGTAACGTACTCTCAATTCCCTGATGAATGTTAACAGGTTTCATATCAGCCTCATCTAAGCGAGAGAAATTACGCAATGTCAGCACAATTTCTCGAATGCGTTGCGTGCCAATTTTCATCGAAGATAAAGTTTTAGGAATATCTTCTTTAATAAAATCAATATCAATATTCTCTAAAAACTCTTCAATCTCTGGTGCGACATTGAGGTAGATATTTTGATAAATATTAATTAAACTAAGTAAATCCTGTGTGTAATTATTAATGTGATCTAAATTGCCATGAATAAAGCTTACAGGGTTATTAATTTCATGAGCAATACCAGCAATCATTTGACCCAAACTGGACATTTTTTCTGTTTGAATAAGTTGAGCTTGAGCTAATTTTAATTCATGCAATGTTTGATTTAATCGCACATTTTTTTCATTTAACGCCCTCGTTCTTTCCTCAATTTTTTCCTCTAAATTTGCGTAGAGTCGGGCATTTTCTAAGGAAATAGCTGCTTGCGAAAATAGTATTTTTAATACTTGTATTCTATCTGACGTAAATGCTCCCACTGTTAAATTATTCTCTAAGTAAAGTAACCCAATTACTTTGCCTTGATTCACAATAGAAGTACACATAAGAGATTTTATACGATGCTCAATAATGTATGGGTCTATCGTAAAACTTCCTTCACTACTGGCATCAGATAAAACCACATCTTTTTTTGTTCTTGTGACATAATTAATCACAGATACAGGTAATTTCTGACCATTTTCGACTGGTATTGATTGACCAACAGTTAAATCATCTTGGTCTACATCTGCTTGAGCTTCAATAAATAATTTTCCTCCTTTCTCTAGAAGCAATATACCAGTTTGAGCGCCAGCATTCTCAATTACAATTGTCATTAATTTTTCTAGCAAACTTTCCAATAAAATTACTTCTGACAAAGCTTGCGATGCTTTAATAACTGTAATAAAATCTAGTCCGCTTGACTTTTCATTAGCAGTAGAAGTAGTAATAGTATTACTTGTAAAACCTAGTTTAGAGTGAGTGGAAACCTTAGCAATTAATTCTGGGTATTTTGATTCCAGATCCTTAAATTTAGCACTTGCTCCCCAACGGCGATAACCATAATGTGCCTTTTTCATGTATAGTGAGGCAAATTCATTTCTTCCTAGACTGAGATAAAATTCTGCTGCACATTCATAAGCTAGAGCCTCTTCATGAATATATCCAAAATTATGAGCCCCTTGAATGGCGCGATCGTAGTATTCCATTGCTACTAAGACTTGACCTAAAAATCGTGCTTTTTCTGCCTCTACTAGATCGTATTTGTGCTGATTATTTACAGGTGCATGATCTGCCCATTCTTTTAATTGTTTTTGATTTTGTTCTACTATCTCTATATCAGCTTTTGTATCTGTTTGAGAAGTAGTCTTTAATAAGAAGGCTAACAATGCCAGAGAATAATAAAATTTATATTCACATAGATAAACAGTCCCACTAACGGCAACTTCATACTGTTGTGCTAATTGAGCATTTTTAACAGACTGGCTATAATCTTTAAAGAAATAACTCAAAATACTTTTGGCAAGATAACTATAAAAGATAGCTGTAATATTTCCTGCCATTCTCTGCATTACTAATTCATTAAAACTATCACCCTCTAAGTAAGATTCATTCTCAGTCTCTTGAACTAGTTCGATTATCATTTGTTTTAAAATAAGCAAACAAATGGTAAAATGCTCTTGCTTTATCTTGTGTGCTAAATTAATATATTGCTCTAGTCTTTGTTCAACAATTTCTAAGTTTTCTCCAACCCAAAAAGGATGCCAACAAACTAATAATCCATTGTAACCCACATACTCAATATCACCTGTATCTAAACCACTTTGAACACCATCTTGTAAAGGTTCTATAGTTGCTTTAATATGTTCTTTCCAATGTCTAACAAAAATATTAAATAGTGCATACACTTTAGATTTTATTTCTCTAGCGTTGAATTTATCTAAAATCTGCAAAGATAATTTACCAAATCTATAACCTGATTCAATCTCCTTAAGAGGCCCACATAAAATTAGCCCATAAAAACCATAGGCATAAGCTGCAAAAGATGAATTGCCATACTGCACACATAAATCAACCATCGTAAAAGCAATCAATGGTAAAAGTGCAGGATCGGCTAAATAAGCGGGAGGCATAGCTGTCATTAGTATCCTCATAGCAGCTAGCTTATGAGTATCAGTCATTTCTGGCAGATTGACTAATTCTTCAACTTTTAACTCTGCTGGTGGAGTTTGAGATAAAGAGACTCCCAGCATCTCTAAAACCTGTAAATCTAAATTTAATGCTTCTCGCATTTGATTTTGAGCAACATAAAACTGAATTTTTTTCTCATATACTTTAACAGCATCAAGAATACTTTTGCTATTACTTATAACACTGATAAATAATGCTTCTGCTTGCTCAAAATTTGTATTTAAATACTCTGCTTCTACGGCTTCCACATGGAGCTTAAGAGTTAATTCATAATGGTTTTGCCAACAATCGACTGCAAGTAAACTTAGACCTTGCCTCAGAAACTTTACAGCAGATTCGTAAGCAGCAGAATCCTTTGCTTTCTGTCCAGAAATAAGATTTAACTTAGCTACTTTATATCTTTCTTCTGGAGAGGTAATCAATTCAATACCGATATTTAATTGGTTAACAATATCGAAGATTCTTTCTTCTAGTAAACTTTCGTCTATATTCTTTAATAGCAGTCTACCAATATTTAAATGAATCTCCTTTTTCTGCTCATCGGGTATCAAAGCATAAGCAGCTTGTTGCACGCGATCGTGAAGAAATTTATAATCAATTACAAAAATTTCAACATAATCTAATAGATGTGGTAGTTTATAATTATCGCTTAAAGGTAGAATTAAACCAGCTTGTAATGCTTCCCAAATCTCTAAAGCTGTGTCATTATGAGATTTTTCGTTAACACAAGAAAGTATATTTAAATTAAATCGATTGCCAATACAGGCAGCTATTTTTAAAATATTTTGTGTAGTATCTTTGAGCTTTTGAATTTTACCTATCATCAATTCAACAACATTCTCAGTAATTTCTATCGTCTGAATGTGCCGAATGTCCCATTGCCATTGACCAGTGAGAAAATCAAATATAAGTAAATTTTCTTGATGAATAAATTTGAGTAATTGATTTATAAAAAATGGATTGCCAGCAGTTTTATTGAAAATCAATTTTGCTAATTCTTTGGAGTTCTCTAAACTAGATTTTAGAGTGTCGCTAACTAATTGACAAACATGAGTAATTTTTAGATTTTGACAGTGAATAATCTGGACAGAGCTACTATTTTTTTCAATTTCCTGCAAAACTAACATTAAAGAATGACTAGCATCAACTTCATTATCTCGATAAGCTCCTATGAGCAATAAATATTGAATTTCAGTATCTGTAGTTAATAACTGAATTAATTTTAATGAAGCTAAATCTGCCCATTGTAAATCATCTAAAAATACAACTAATGGATGTTCTTTTTGAGCAAACACATTGATAAACTTTTGAAAAACCAAGTTAAAGCGATTCTGTGCTTCTGCTGAACCTAGTTGTGGGACTTCTGTTTGTTTACCAATAATCAGTTCTAGTTCAGGAATGACATCAATAATAATTTGAGCATTCGGAACTAAAGCCTCTAAAAGTTTTTCTTTCCAAGTAGATAATTGTGCTTCACTTTCTGTCAGTAATTGCTGTATTAACTCTTGAAATGCTTGAATCAGGGAAGCATAAGGAATATTGCGCTGAAATTGCTCAAATTTACCAGCAATAAAATAGCCTCTGTTTTTGATAACAGGTTTATGAATTTCGTTAACTAATGCTGATTTACCAATACCTGAGTAACCTGCGACCAATATTAATTCTTTATTTCCTTGATTAACTTTTTCAAAAGCATTCATTAAGATATCTATTTCTGCTTCTCGTCCATACAACTTTTCGGGAATTTGCAGTTGGCTGGAATGATCCTGCTGGCCAATAGCAAAGTTGGTTATAGAATTAGTTTGCTCTAATTGATCGAGACAGGTTTCTAAATCCGCTTTAATCCCAAAAGCATTTTGATATCTTCCCTCAGCAGTTTTGCTGAGTAATTTCATAATAATTGCAGAAATTACTTGAGGGATTTGTGGATTTAATTGTTCTACTGCTATGGGTTGTCTAGCAATATGACAATGAACTAACTCCATTGGATCGGTTGCTGAGAATGGTAACTGACCTGTGAGCATTTCATAAAAAGTTACACCCAAAGAATAAAAGTCTGTACGGTAATCAACTGACCGATTCATTCTTCCCGTTTGCTCTGGAGACATATAGGCTAGAGTTCCTTCAAGCAAACCAGGATTACTGAGTTTGGGTTTCTCTTGAAAAAGTAATGATGAGATAGAAAAATCAATGATTTTAACTTGACAGGTTGCTAAATTAACAATAATATTTTGTGGTTTAATATCTTTATGGATAATATAACTTTGATGTAATTCACCTAAAGCTTGAGTAATTTGAATGCCTATATTGAGAAAATTTCGTAACTCAATTTTTTCTGTCTGGATAGTTTTGTAGAGAGAAATGCCATCAAAGTTTTCTAAAACAATAGCAAAACCATTGTTGTATTTTTCTAAACTATGAGCTTGAATAACTCCTGGGATATCTAAATCTTTGATTAGCTCATATTCATGTTTAAAGGCTGCTATATCTCTTAGCTCAGGGTATTCTGTTTTTAAAAGCTTAATAACTACTATATGACCATCTTGATTTCTCCTGGCTCGATAAACAGCAGTTTTTATCCCTTCATCAATTAATTCTATAATTTGATAATTTGATAATGTAATCATTGGTAATACTAATATTTGAATAACATTTCAAAGTTTTAACTAACGATCCTATTATTCAGAGAATAATAAATACATTTTTAAAGTCCATTGTACAACAAACTTTAAAAATGTATCGGTTTACGAAATAGTCTAGGTTTTAGCAACCTCAATAATGCTAAATTCTGTTAAATTTGTCAAAATGCTCTTGATTAATTTGAATATACCCTTATAACCAAGAATCCCACTCACCAATAATTTCTTTGGTGTATTTTATATTGAAGCATTGGTTTAGAATGGCTCGTGTTGCTTGCATTGCAGACATAACTGTAGCTTCCACACAACCGGAATTGTAACCGTTGTTAATCCAGTCGCCAGCTAGATAAAGGTTATCAAACCCAGATTCATCAGTTTTGAGTCGATGCTTGCTACTTCCAGGTACAGACAGTACATAGCGTTCTGATGGGTTAATGTTAACTCGCCAGTATTGAGCTTTAAAGCGTTCTACTCCCTGACGGTTTTGAAAATCTATTAGTAAATCCCAATTCAAACCTTGGGGATTTTTTGGCTGAGTAGCATCAGGCCAAAGCTGTCCGATGTGATTGTTGAGGAAGTTAATTGCTTCTTGTTCTACCTTTTTTTGGGCTTTAGCTGGAAAATCATAAGCTGTGTGGGGAGGAATCCCTGGATCTGGAATTACACCGGTGAAATAAGCTGCATTGTAAGGATAATGATCGGAAGGCCAATTTTCTCGTTGTACTAACTCGCTCATATCTGCATAGACATCGAGTGGTTCAACGTAAGCTCCTAGCACAGGGCTAGATTGTTGCCATCCTAATTGCGATAAGGTAGGCTTAAGCCATATTTGCCCCCCTTGAGTAGTTACTGTTTTGACTTGCATTAACATATCGCTCCATTTTTGGTGAGCCGGATTTTTTTTAGCATGGAGCAATTCACTGCAAATGGAGGGTAAGGCGGCTATAGAAATTCCCAGCAACACAATATCAAAATCATTGCCTTTGGTGAGGGTAATTTTGTCTACATTCTGCCAAGGTGTCCAATATGACTCAAGGTTAATTTCTTGGTCTTGGAGTTTTTGGGCTTCTTCATCGACAATCTGATCGTAAAGAGGTTCACTAGGCCAACAACGAATGTCTTTTACTGTGATAAGTGGTTGATATTCTTGCTTTGGGTTTTTTAAATTTACTTGACGAGCCAAAGTTATACTGGCAATTGATTGCTGATTTTGATCCAAATGTAACTGCTTGACAACATGGAAGAACTTGAATTTTACACCGCGACGCTTTAGCACTTCATATAGTGGAGTGATGACTACCTCTGCCATCCCTGATTGCATTTTCCACATGATTGCGCCATTGTATTTGAACAAGATAGTGGTGAGGACACGAATAGCTGTTCCGGCTGCTAATTGGGGTTTATCGGTATTACCTTCTGGAAAACCATACACTAAATCGTATAAGACGCGAATAAATGCTGATTTAACGCTTGATTCTCTAGCTCCGTGTTTTAGTAGCCAGTCTCTGTAGTTGTACTCATCTAAACTATCTAGGGAACGAAAATCAATTATCTCATCCACAAACAAACCCCGGATGTTTGCTAATGCTAAATCGATGAGTGTTAAACGCCAAAACATATCAGGGTTTTGCCCAATCTTAGATTCTATCTGACAGATTAACTGTTCTTTAAAGCGGTCTATGAGCTTAAGAATTAACTGATGATGTTCGCGTCTGTGAGTTTTGGTATTTCTGGGCAGTGATTTAGCTAGGTTGTAGGCAAGATTTAAGAATACTTTTTCAGAAGTAAAATCTAGGTTTTGAAGGATATTACCAATAAATTGGTTGATATTGTTCAGCCATCCTCCCCAAAACATGGGTTGTTGGAGAAATAACTGAATCAACTGGCTAGGAAATTGTAAGAGACTACTATCTGATAAACATTCCATTACCTCTTTGCCTAATGCTATTTGTTTGGCAAGAGATGTTGAAGAACTTTTGGTAGACTTTGACTGACTATAATCATCAATTACTCCGTAAGTCTGAATGACGAATTCAATGGTTGTGCAGATATGTTCCCAAAGGGAAGAAATGCCGCCACCTTCCCAAGGAACTAGAGTATTGGTAGGAAAATCAAAAGGCAGAGTTTTCCAATTTTTATTGATGTATTCTTCTAGGACAATGAGACTGTGAGGTTTGAATGCGTCTTCTATGGTGCTGAAAGGCCCGTTACCACCTAATTCGTCGTAGCATTGCTTGAGTAGACGAAAAGCATTTTCGTAGAATCCAAAAAAAATGTGCAGTCCGTGTTCTTCGATGCGATAGTCTGGTTCAGAATTGGGTGTATGGGGTTTGATGTTGCGTCCAGTTGCACATTTACCACCCAAACGCCAACCTGTTTGATAAATAGTAATATCGTAGAGACTATCCCACCCTGGTTGACTGGTTAATTCATAAGCAGTGGCTAGGGATGATATTCCACCGCCTAAAATAGCGATTTTTTTGGGCTTAAAGGTTTCAGACATATTTGTTTTTCGTGATAGGCGCGAGTTGAGAAAGTTTGGGCGACTAGAAGTTGGGGCTACACAGCCAAAACCTGTCTTCGCAGGTTAGTAAACCCTTGATTTTGCTGTCATTTGTCCTAATGCTAATTTTTCTGTGGTGCTTGCCAAACGGCTTTCCCATCTTTGAGGGTGAAGTCGAAGTGCAACACGAAACCAAGTTTTACGGGGATAGTTATGGATTCGCTACCTGCGGAATAACCTTTGTGTAGTCCTAAGTCTTGGACGATTGGTTGACTAGCGAAATTATTGATTTTTAGTTGAAATTGATCGCCAAAGAGTTTTCCGCCATAGAAAGTTTGTAGCTGCATGGGGGATTCAATCAGTGCTTGATAGCAGGCTTTTTTGCTGTTTTCTACGTCGCGGATTTGTTTGAGGGTAACGAGAGGGACGATTTTTTCTAGGAGATATTCGAGGAGATTGAAGGGTAACTGTAAGCCAGGAATCAGAATTTCGTTATTGTCAAATAATAAACTAGCGATCGCTCTTGCTGCTTCCTCAAAGGTGTCCCATGTCTTGATGGCTTGATTCTCTCCTGTATTGATGCGTTGAACTTCCAGCAGGCGAGCATCTATAGATTGGCTTGTAGGAGAAAATTCTTTAAATACTAAGGTGTCTACAGTGAATAAATCCGGTTCTTGATTTAATTCAGGGATCTGAAATAGGCCAAGTTCTTTAAAGAAGCCATAGACTTCTCTACCCGAAACTAGGATGGGAGAATTATTCACGTACACGTAAGGCATAAACCAAGCTAGGCGTTCGGCTATAAATAAAGGCCCGACTCTTTTACCTACCACTGTCAACATCCAAAAGATGGCTTCTTCTTCATGCACAGTTCCTTTGTCATAGTCGGGAGGATAGATGGAACTTAAAGAATCTATCTTGTTAAACGTTAGGACGAGATAGTTCATCGCTGGGCGATATTCAATCTCTCCGTTATTGGGATCGTTCAGATATTTATCACACACCTCTTGCAACTTCGCCATTGAACCCTCAACGACAAAGCCGTACATTTTTGTCCCTTTGATTTCATAGGGTTGGTTAAAAGCCTGTCCATCTGCCCGTTCTATATATTTGGGATATGGTGATTTGTCACCACCTCCGCAAAAGTAATTTTTGAAAAAACTATTCATATCTTGTTCCATATTTTTGCCTTTTACTGCTAAATCTTGGAACAATTGATCCGGCTTTTGTTGCATCCGGGTAAAGTAATTCGTGAGTTTTTGGGGCTCTTGAAGTAGGGCCGTAAATTCACTAACAGCACCTAAAGCCGTATGGAAACTTGTTTGCATTGTCTGCAAAGGGTTGTTGGGGTTCATCGTATTTTGGGTAAGTGGCTTGGTTTTTTTATACCAGTCTAGTTGCCTAATCATATATACAGAGAGATGAGAATATTAGATACCTCTCTGTTTCTGTCCTATTGTGTCAAAGGAGTTTTAATTTGTCCTTATTAAAATTAGAAATTTTGAAAAAATGCTTAAAAATGCTTATATAAGTGCATTTTAAGCTTTTCTCTGGTTCAGGGACGCTGTGTCATATACTTCTCTGGTGCCCAGTTCAACCGTTTAAGCAACATGAATTAACCTCTTTAGTTTGTCTTGCTCCAGCTAAACATTGCTCAGGTAGAGGTTTCCACCATAATTACCGCAAGAAGTAAATCAATATATTCTAATAATTTGATGTTAACTTTACAAAGGTCAGAAAATAGTGAAATTTTATTCAAGAATAAAATTTAAACTTGCGTAATAGGACGTAGAAGCAGTAAATTGCTCAAAAGACTTACACCGAAATTGTACTGAATTATTGACCTTTTGTATCTTATTGATTTGTGTGAATACATGTTTTAAATCCTTAGGAAGATCCTATGCAATCAAGTAATGTAATGCGTGGTGTAAAGGTTTTGCCTTCTGTACTATCACTTACTTTTTATGATAAATATTCCAGTAATATCATAGGCTATTTTTCACATCACAGTTCATCTAATCGGCTAGTGATTCTACTGACTAATTTAAAGCAACGTAAGACTTTATAAGGAATTAATTCATTCAAAAATTTAGTTGGAGAAGAATTCAGAAGTCAGAATTAAGACGCGACGCTGCGCGAACGAATACTCGCTACCACTTTGCTATCGTAAACTCGCTCTAAGCGTACTCCTGCAAAGAAGCAAGCTACGCATAGCGTCTCTAATTGCTATGCCGCAGGCTTTAAGCGGCTCTTCAGTTCAGGAGTCAGAATGGGCTAAACCCTAGCTATCCGCTAACAGAATGAATTCGTTTTGATTAAAATCACTTGCCCTAAACCAGAAAACTCAATGCTGTATCAAAATTTTCAAACTCAAGCCGAGCTAGATTACCAGTACAATCCCAGTGAACTAGGTCTTGATATACCTAAATACATGAATTTGTATGCCGCAAACAGTGCTAAGGTGCGTGAAAAACTGCGCTGTCATCTAAATGTTTTTTTTGGTTCTACCGTAGCCGAACATCTAGATATTTTTCCTGCAACGCAACCACAAGCACCAATTTTGATATTTATCCACGGTGGCTATTGGATAATGTCCGACAGTAAAGATTTTAGCTTTGTCGCCCAAGGTCTTGTAGCTGCCAATGTTACAGTGGTGGTAGTCAACTATGCCTTGTGTCCCAAAGTAACCATTGATGAGATTGTCCGCCAAAATCGTTCAGCGATCGCCTGGATTTATAATAATGCAGAAAGCTTTGGTGCAGACCCGAATCGCATCCATGTAGCTGGTCACTCAGCCGGTGGTCACTTAACTGCGATGCTCATGGCTACAGACTGGAAAAACGACTATGGGCTACCAGATGACATCATTAAAGGTGGTTGTGCTATTAGCGGTTTGTTTGATTTGATGCCATTTCCCTACACTTGGCTACAACCCAAAATACAATTTACTTGGGGTGAAGTTCTTCGCAATAGTCCTATCCGCCATCTTCCTGAAAAAGCTGGTTCTCTACTTGTAACTTATGGCGGCAAAGAGACTTCAGAGTTTGAACGACAATCGCTAGATTTTCTGGCTGCATGGAAAGAAAAAGAATTACCTGGTGAATATTTACCACAGCCTGATGAAAACCACTTTACGATCGTGAATGGTTTTTTAGATAGTGACAGTCCATTGTGTACGGCTATTTTGAGACAAATAATGGTATTGGAAAAGGAACCCAATTTTTGAAGCTTTAGTTTCTTCTAATACTACAGTAAAGCAATTATTTTTATTTTTTAAGAGCGTCGGGATGAGGGGGCTAGCACTGCAATCTTTAAAGTACTGCAACAAATATAATTGTCATCATCAATCCCTGTGGTTAGGGATTAATCTAGCGATCGCTCATACGGAACCGCGATCGCTTTTCTAATGAATCAAGCCGCGATTGCACTACTTTACAAATCCCGCGCAACCTAACCTACTAGTTCGCCAAGTGAACTTGGCGGGGTAAAGGGTAAAGGGGAAGGGGAAAAGGTTTCAAATCCCTTACCCCTTACCCCTGCCCCTTATCCCCACTTCGTGGGGGCCCCACCTTCCCCTTTCCCCAGCCATCACGCAGCATTTTTGGGTTGGCAGACTACTACAAGGCTTTTGCAGCAAGTCTTAATGTGTGACAGTTTGGCGCACTAGCGGAAATTTTTATTTTTGGGTAGTAGAATATTTTGCACAAAGCGATCGCGCCCTGCTGCCTTTGCTTGATACAATGCCCGATCTGCTGCGGCAATCATTTCTTCCAAGTCAGAATCTGACTGAGGAATTTCTGTCGTAAACCCGACACTAATGGTTACATGAGGACTAACTTGGGAATTTTCATGAGGTATTGCTAATGTTCGGACAGTATGGCAAATTTTCTTGGCAACATGAGTTGTCCCTTCGGTGTCTGTGTTAGGTAAAATCACAGCAAATTCTTCCCCACCATAACGGGCAACTAAATCTCCGGGACGTTTAATAATATTTTTGATGGCCTTAGCAATTTCTTGAAGACAGCGATCACCTACTCGATGCCCATAAGTATCGTTATATAATTTGAAGAAATCAACGTCGCAAAGAATCAAGGAAAGAGGCCGTTGATCCCGTTTTAGACGCTGCCACTCTTGGTTAAAATACTCTTCAAAGCGTCGGCGGTTAGCTATTTGAGTTAATCCATCAATAGTAGCTAATCGCTGCAATTCCAAATTAACGGTTTCCAGTTTTTGTTGTAACTGAGATTGCTGAATCAAGCGTTTTACCCGTTGTCGCAAAACTGGCCAGTGAATCGGTTTGGTAACATAGTCCATAGCTCCCACTGCAAATGCCCGGTCAACTGACTCTTGATCCTCAAGTCCTGTAATCATTAAAACTGGAGTATGCTTGCTGTAATCAAGAAGTTCTAAGTTAGTGCAACACTCGAACCCATCCATATCCGGCATGATGGCATCAAGAAGTATTATGTCAGGGCGCAGTTCCTTAAAAGCAGTTAAAGCCTCTCTGCCATTTTGAGCTTCCGCTATTTTATAGCCTTCCCGCTCCAAGAAATGCCGAAGTATCATCCGGATAAAAGGCTCATCATCAACAATTAGAACTAAAGATTGGCTTTCTTGAGCAGTAGCTGTCATGGTGTTTCCTTCGCAAGTTCTTTTTCTAACGCAGTTTTAACTTGTTCATATTCCTGGTATAACTGCGGGAGTAATTCTACGGTGTTTTCTAATTCACTGCTCCGTCCCTGTGCTTCTAAAACCTTGCAAAGCTGTGCTAAAGCGATCGCTCCAATTGAGGCACTGCTAGACTTAAGTTGATGGGCTGCCTTCCATATAGTCTGGGCATCCCGATTTGCGATCGCAGTACTAATATCTTGTACCAGTCTCGGTGTCTCTGTAAGATAACACTTAATTAGTTCAGCAAATACAACACGATCGCCTCTGACTATATCCCGTAAGGATTGGAGAATTTTGGCATCAATTTTGGCACTTTTTGATGTCTGGTTTTGCCCTTCTTGGAGAATATTTTGCCAAGGTTGCAATTCTAAGTACATCGCTCGATCTTGTTTGACTATGGAAGTGACTTCAAGACTTCTTTGGCGTGGGCATTTGCTGAGTGCCTGAGCTAATTTTTGAAGCTGAATCGGTTTGCTAATGTAGTCATTAATACCAGCAGCAAGACAAATTTCGCGATCGCCTCGCATCGCATTGGCAGTTATCGCAATGATATGCGGACGAAAACCAACTTCCCATTCTTGACAGATTCTCCGAGCTGTTTCTAACCCATCCATTTCGGGCATGTGGACATCCATCAACACTAGGTCATAAGGCTGTTTTTGCAAAGCCTTGAGTACTTCTACCCCATTAGTTACGACATCAGCTGAATAACCTATTTTCTGTAGCATCAGTAAGGCAACTTTCTGATTGACAACCGTATCTTCTGCCAAAAGAATCCGTAATGGCAGTGGATGGGCCAAATGCCGATCAACCAAGGGAAAATCAGAAATACTCGCTTGGCTTGGCTGATTTCCTAAAACACGGGTCATAACATCGTAGAGTTGAGACTGTTTGATGGGTTTGCTCAAAAAGGCAGCATCGAGATCACCAAAGTCAGAGAATGTTTCTCCTCTACCTAAAGAAGTAAGAATCACTAAAGGTAGATGTTGACAACCAGATTGCCTGCGGATTTGACGAGCTAGGGTTATGCCATCCATTGCTGGCATTTCCATATCTAAAATGGCAATATCAAACTGTGTTCCCTGAGCAAGTTGAGCTAACGCTTCTTTCGCAGATTTGGCGGCATAAGTTTCCATTTTCCAAGACTCTGCTTGCAAGCTGATAATTTGACAGTTAGTCAGATTATCGTCCACAATCAACAGGCGCTTTCCCTGGAGCTGCATCGGCGAATTACTAAATTCAGCTTCTGGTACAGCAGACACTTGGGCAGTAATCGTGAAGTAGAATGTTGAACCTTGGGAAGAGTAAGGAGATGATAATAATTCTCTACTTTTCCATCTAGGGCTAGGATTGCCACCAACAATCCCTTGGCTTTCCACCCAAAGAGTGCCCCCCATCATCTTACTAAGCCGCTTGCTAATCACTAGTCCTAGCCCTGTGCCGCCATATCTTCGAGTCATGGAGACATCAGCCTGAGTGAAGGGATGAAATAACCGCTCTATTTTCTCTGGTGTGATGCCAATACCTGTATCTTTGATGGCAAATTGAATTTGGATTGGGGACTCGGAAGAGGCAGAGGAGCGGGCTTGCCGTGAGCTTGTCCTGAGCGTAGTCGTTGGCACAGCCTCTCGTAGAGAAGGGCGTAGCCGAACGGGGGAAGGGTGCAGAGGGGAGGAATTTTCCCCCTGCTTCCCTGAATCCCCGGCCCCCAGTTCAACAGAGAGTAACACTTCTCCATGTTCGGTAAACTTAATGGCGTTGTTGAGGAGATTCATTAAGACTTGCCGCAGACGTGTCATATCGCCAACGATCTGAGTCGGAACTTGCGGTTGGATTAGGTAAACTAGTTCGATATCTTTTTGGGCAGCTTTCGGGGCTAATAGAGAAATAGCCTGTTCTACACAAGCTCTCAAATCAAAAGGCTGTTCTTCTAATTCCAGCTTTCCCGACTCAATTTTTGAGAAATCTAGAATGTCGTTGATGATGGTGAGCAAAGCATCTCCGCTACTGCGAACTGTTTCTACAAAGTCTTGCTGTTGAGGGGTGAGGTCAGTATCCAGCAGGAGATCGGTCATGCCAATAACAGCATTCATTGGAGTCCGAATTTCGTGGCTCATCATTGCCAAAAACTCACTTTTTGCCCGATTTGCGGCTTCAGCCTGACGTTTTGCCTGCTCCAAAGCAAAGTTTTTCAAGGTAAGTTCTTCCCGTCGGCGGGTTTCTTGTTCCAGTAAGTGAGCCTGTGCTAGAGCAATACCCAGTTGAGCCGCGACTGCTTCTAGTAATTCGATTTCGTCTGGTGTCCACTGGCGAAAATAGCTGCACTGATGTAATCCGATCGCACCATTGGGTTCTCCTTGATAGGAGGTGCGGATTGACAGCATAGACTTCAGTTTAATTTTTCGGCAGATAGGTTCAGCCGCCTTAAGTAAAGGATCGGCATATACATTAGGAGAGGCGATCGCAGTTTCTTGTGCCATCATCTTCTCTGCATGGGGATTATTAGTCATAGGAACTTCCAATCCCAACACTGAGCAGGGACTGGAAAGTGTATTATACTGTGCTACTAAAGGAATTTTCTGAATGGGGTCGCTAACATAAGAATGGATCAGACAGCGATCAACTTTAAACGCTTGTCCAATTTGGGTAGCAGCTGTCTCAAAGATTTTGCTGGTATCAAGACTTTGACGAATTTCTTGAGTAATTTGTTCAAGTAGTAGGGTGCGATGCAATTGGCGTTGCAATGCTTCTTTAGCTCGTTTGTTTTCGGTAATATCTTGATTTATGCCAACAGTGGCAACAGTTTCTCCCTGTTCATCCTGTAAAGGGACTACAGTTGTTTCGCAAATTCTCTCACTGCCATCTTTACCAAGAAAGTGTATTTCCCCTGACCAGCGTCCTTGCTGGTTGACTGTTTCGAGAATTTTGGTGCTTAATGTTGCGGCTACTTCCGGTTGATGCAAAATACTGATATGTTTAGCCAAAATCTCAGCTTTAGTATAACCAAACATGCTTTGGGCAGCAGGATTCCAGTCAATAATATTTCCGGTTAAATTTGTGATAATTACGCCATCATTCATGTTTTCAAAAGTGAGAGCTTGCTGATGCAGGCTAGTTTCAGCTTGCTTGCGGTGGCTAATATCTGTCTGAATTCCAATAAAGTGGCTTAACTTCCCATTTTCGTCATCAATAGGAGAAATACCCAATTCATTCCAGAATAAGATACCATCTTTGCTATAGTTACGGAGAATAACTTTACAACTTGTTCTAGCTTGAATACATGAGCGCAGTTCATTGAGTGCTGATTGCTCTATATCTGCGCGTTGCAAAAATCTACAGTTTTGCCCAATCACATCAGTAGTGTTGTAGCCTGTTATTTGTTCAAAGGCGCAGTTGACGTAAATTACAGGATTACAGGGAAGTCTAGCATCGGCAATGATAATTCCATTATTAGTAGCAGCAAGTGCCCTCTCCTTCAGCCTCAAGGTTTCTTCAATCTGCTTTAAATCACTAATGTCAAACATAAACCCTTTCAGCGTAGTAGGAGTTTCTGCTTCTTCAACTACCCTAACAACGTCTCGCAGCCAAACAACTCGCCCATCGGCTGCTAGCATCCGGTATTCTAATTCGTGATTCTCGCACCTAGCAGTTGCTTCTTGACGAAAACGAACGGATTTTTCCCGATCGTCTGGATGCAGATGATTGTACCAAAAATTTTTCTCGTACCATTCTGCGATCGCATAATTTAGCAAGTCTACTGCTTGCGGCCCAACGTAGGTAAATCGACCAGTTTTCAAGTCTAATTCCCAAGGGATGACTTTGACAGTTTCCAGTAACTGGTGCAGACGCTTCTCGCTGCAACGAAGGGCAAGTTCTATTTGTTTCTGTTCAAAAATCTTGTGAGTTAAATCCTGATTTATTGCTTTTATCGCCAGGACAAAACAGATTGGTAATGTCAGCGTGACAACCAATAACCCTGTAATCAATACTACTTGTGTTAATAACCTTGGAGTCTGAATTGAAAGTTGCTGGCAGAGTAAAACTACAGAGATTGAGAAGAAGATCCCCAGCAATAAAGCTAGTAATTTTTCTTTGTGGAAAAATATCACAGCTTTTAACCAGTGATATCGGCACTGTTTGACCACTTATTAACCCTCAGCACTTTCTTTCAGGGCTTATTACACTAACCTTTACTTTTAAGTAATTTAAAATATCAATAGCAAGGGGGCAATTACGGATTTTTTTAAGGAATTAGGAGTTACGCATTGACAGGAAAGACCAAGTATAAATGATTTGAAAACCAGATCCGTCATAGGGGCAATTCATGAATTGTCCCTACGACGTAGGTCTATTTACCATCAATGATTAATAGAAATCTGAAACGACCTATTTACGTTGTTTCACAACATGGCTCTTTTGTACAGTACGTAATTCCTAGTAATATATTTGTATATAAACCTCGTCTACCTTGAGAACCGTAGTTTTGTAGGTTGGTTGCAGCGATCGCGTAACCCAACATCAAATTTGGTGGTAATGTTGGGTTGCGTTTCACTCCACCCAACCTACATAAATATATCTTTTAAAAAACCTAGATTTCAACATAGATGAGGTTTAATATAATGGTAAAAAAATTTAATAACTTCTGCTTCTAATTAAGTAAGTAGGCGAGAATAATCAAAGGAAATTAATGTAATAAATACAGCGGATTGCAAGTAAGTGAGGTACACAATGGAGAATTCACGCATCATATATAAAGAGTTTCTACCTCCTACCTCCTGTCCCCTGCCGCTAAACCAGTAGCTTTGTACTTCATGCAAAGGAAAACTGCTGTATTGAAATTAGTTTGTAGTGAGCGCTGTTCGCTTTCGACGAGCTACACCTACACATTTTTAATTTTTTTGCGGGCAAAAAGAGAGATTAAGAGCAAGGGTTAAAGGGATTGGATTTTCCCCTTAACCCTTCCCTTTTCACCACAAGAATGTAAAAAGATACTAATGAACAGAGTAAGGACAAAGCACCCCCTACGCGAACACAATCTAGAACGAAAATTTCTTTCTCTGTTCCCTATTTTCAAAATAGGTCTATTGCCGAAATTTGTATTTTAAATCACAGATGCTTCGCGTTGGCAATCAAAAACAACCATATATGAAGCATTTGGTATTTCCTGGGGGAGGTGTCGCATATAGCCATCGGCATCAGAACGACTGCGGAAGCGAGCAACAATTTCCCGTTGCGTATTAGGAAGCTGACGAGCGATCGCCCAAGAATTGAGGCGTTCTTTATAAGCAATAGGCTGATTGTCTGATTTAGAAGCTTGGTTAACCGTATTTTCTGGCATAATGATGTTATCCGTATGAAGTTTAATGAAGGGCGTTAATTAGTTTCTAAGTAGGAATGCACTAACGCTTTTTTTTATGCTGCTGCCACCTTGTTATTCGATTATTAATAAGTTGTCAACACTTAGCGCTAAATTTTAGACCAACTAAGTTGTAATTTTCAGGTAGCTATGAATCTCAAAGCCTTAATTTGCAACTGTTTTCAGCACCAAAAAATCTTCAAGCAGAAGGTTTGCCAAATATTGAGTTTTCATGATTTGTTTGCATACGCAGAAGGAAAACCAGTATCAGTGGTAAACTTAACGCTAATGTCTTAAAAGAGACTATCAAAAGCTCATTTGAGAATTAATATTAAGTTCCCCCGATAAAATTATAGTTATCATAATGGAAACACCATTTGTAACATCAATCATTCAAAAAGTAGCAAAGGAAATAGGAGCAGTAGTTTTAGTAGATCCAGAATGCACCTTTGTGGGACTGATTACCTTTAAAAATGGGAATAAAACTTTTTTTAGGAATACCAGATTTAGTATTAATTCTTCGGGTTCAACAGCAATAGCAAAAGATAAAAGTGTTTCCAGCTTTTTTTTGAATAATTTTGGCTACAAAGTTACCGAAGGAAAAACATTTTTTAGTGAAGAATTATGCGAAGAAATAGCTAATATCAGAAATATAGATGAAGGATTCTATTATGCTAAGGAGTTGGGATTTCCTGTAATTGTCAAGCCAATTAATCTCAGTCAAGGAATATTTGTTACCAAGGTTTATAATAAGCAAGAATACTATCAAATAGCCAATAAAATCTTGCAAAAAGTCTCAGGCTTTATTGTTGAACGATTTTATAGTGGCAATGATTATAGAATTGTAGTACTTGATGATGAAGTAGTTTCGGCATATCAAAGAATTCCCCTATTTATAACCGGGGATGGTCAGTCTAATGTTTTAGAACTTATGCAACAGAAGCAAGAAAATTTTATCAAAAATGGTAGAAAAGAAATTATAGATTTTGAAGATTACAGAATTAAAAAAAACTTGCGAAGACGGAAGCTAAATTTTAGTAGTGTGATACCTAAAAATAATATTGTATATCTTTTAGATAATGCAAATTTATCGACTGGAGGCGAGGCAGTAGACTTTACAGAAAGCATTCATCCTGATTTTCAAAAACTCGCAGTAAGTATTACAAAAGATATGCAACTGAGATTAGCAGGTGTGGACATTCTTGCTAGTGATATAACCTCACCAATAGTAGATTATACAATCCTTGAAGTAAATGGCGCTCCTAGCTTAAGTCACTATGCATCATTTGGTGAAGTTCAGACCAAAAGAGTAGAAAATCTATATCTCAAAATTCTCAAAATAATTGAAAACGAAAATAACAGAGAAAATCATTAATTTTGCTTGGAGGCGCAGCAATCTCTACTCCTATAAGAATCCGCTTTGATTTTTGTTAGCGCAGCCATACTTACTTGCGTTGACAGGCAAGAGGAAAGAAGGATTTTTGAGTTGTACTGAGCTTTTTCAAAAATAAAATATGAGTCCTATATCTAGCTATCTATTCACCACTTCTTATCTAGAAGGGATTCAAATTCAGCTTGTAAGGCGGTTATATCCGCTAATCTTGCGACTAGTAAATTATCTTTACCAGCATTACTTAAGCGTACTTTCCAATAACTAATACTGTCTGAGTTGTTCAGCCAAAACTGAATCACGGTATCTACCACTTGATCTAGATTCCAATCCCACTTCGCTGGAACGGATTCTACCGATTCTAGAAAGGTATCTAGTGTACACGTATACATCCCCAAATATTCCACACCTTGGTGGGGTGGTTTTTGCTCATTTTGCTGTTGGTGATTAAAAAACTGCAAAAGTGGAGATACTCCTACAATATCAAAAGTGTATTTCATGCTAGTACTCCGAGTTATAAATTACTTGCAGGAAGCTTTACTTTTTCTCTATTATAATACTTATAACCTAACTTTAGCATCTATAAAAAGTATACTTTTGGTTTATATCATAGGTGTTAAAGTTCAATAAAAAATTAGCACTAGCTAGCCTTGAGTGCTAAATCATAGATATTAAAGTTCAGTTGAAACTTAGCACTAACAAGCCTTGAGTGCTAATTTTATTTAATAGTTTGATTTATTATTAAATAGTTTCAGGTATTAATTAAGGGGTGCATATTATTTTTAATAATTATTTAATTAATTCCCTTGCTCCTTGTAAAGGCTTTATCCTTCCTAACCCTTGTTAAAAAAGAGGAAATTAGAGCTAGCCTTTTTAAGGGGAGCCAGTCGTATGCATATTTCCCCCATTGAGTGAATTACTATAGTTTGGGGGGATAAATATGTGGTTAAATTTTGTGTTTTACTACCAATTAAAGCTACGAATATTGTTAAATTTAATCACGTCATTTTCTACACCCTGAAGATAATTTGCTAATTTGAGATCATCAGTTATTACAAGATACTTCCCTTTAGATAAAGTCAGGATTCCACTGTCAGTCAGTCCGAATTTGACAAATTTATCATTATTAACAGCATCTAAACTTTTTACGTAGCATTCATCTAAAAGAGCAACATTTTTAGAAAATTGAGCAAGTATTGTAAAACATTGAGAACGTTCAGGTTCACCAAGTCGATTCGCAAGGCTATTAACTTCTGTTAAAATATTCGGAGTTGTTACAAGCTTTTTAAATTTTGCAATTTTGGATAATACTTTGCCATTTAGCTTTTGGAGTCTCAACCCAGCCAGGATTCCAGTACCAAGCATCTAAGTGAATGACTTCTAAGCCTAAGATGGTTCCCAGTTCGCGGGCTAGGGTAGATTTACCAGCACCCCCCGAACCAATAATCAAGATTTTCTTCATCTTAGGTTTACAACTTGCTTTTCAAGCTCATCAGGGTAAGCATTACTCACCGAAATAACCGTCTTCAGTGCAGCTCAATACGCCGCTACAATAGTACCACTACAAGGATTATGCCGAAATTAGTGATATTATGACGACTGCTACAACTGTAAAAACTGAGTATGAAGCGATTATTGGTCTAGAAACCCATTGTCAGTTGAGTACCAAAACCAAAATTTTCTCTAATAGCTCTACGGCATTTGGCGCTGACCCAAATACTAACATTGACCCGGTTTGTATGGGTTTACCTGGGGTCTTACCTGTACTCAATGAAAAAGTATTAGAATATGCCGTCAAAACTGGTTTGGCACTGAATTGTCAAATTGCGAGATATAGTAAGTTTGACCGGAAACAGTATTTTTATCCTGACTTACCCAAAAATTACCAAATTTCTCAATATGATCTACCGATCGCAGAACATGGTTGGTTAGAAATTGAGTTGGTAGATGCTGAAGGGAATCCCACCCGTAAACGCATTGGTATTACACGTCTGCACATGGAAGAAGATGCAGGAAAATTGGTACACGCAGGTAGCGATCGCCTTTCCGGTTCTTCCTATTCCCTGGTAGATTACAATCGCGCAGGTATACCATTAGTCGAAATTGTCTCGGAACCTGATTTGCGTTCAGGATTAGAAGCTGCTGAATATGCCGAAGAGTTACGCCGGATTGTGCGCTATCTCGGCGTGAGTGATGGCAATATGCAAGAAGGATCTCTGCGTTGCGATGTCAACATCTCTGTGCGTCCAGTGGGACGAAAGGAATTTGGCACCAAAGTAGAAATTAAAAACATGAACTCCTTCAGCGCCATCCAACGAGCGATTGACTACGAAATTGAGCGCCAAATCGCCGCCATCGAAGCAGGCGATCGCATTATTCAAGAGACTCGGCTATGGGAAGAAGGCGCTCAACGTACAAGTAGTATGCGGGTGAAGGAAGGTTCTAGCGATTATCGCTACTTCCCTGAACCAGATTTAGCACCAATTGAGGTGACGGATTCAGAATTAGAGAAGTGGCGCAGCGAATTACCAGAATTACCAGCCCAAAAACGCCATCATTATGAAAGTGAGTTGGGGCTTTCGGCTTATGATGCGCGAGTATTGACAGAAGATCGTCCAGTAGCGGAATATTTTGAAACTGCGATCGCATCTGGAGCAAATCCCAAAGCTGCTGCAAACTGGATTACTCAAGATATCGCCGCCTACCTTAATAAGCAAAAACTGAGTATTACTCAAATCGGGCTGACTCCTACCAATTTAGCTGAGATCATTACTCGTATTGAAACGGGCAAAATTAGCAATGCTCAAGCTAAAGAAAAGTTGCCAGATTTGCTCAGTGGGATTTCTCCTGAAAAAGCTTTTGCAGGTCAAGAGTTAATCACTGATCCTAGTGTACTAGAACCTATCGTTGATGAAGTCATAGCCGCCAATCCCAAAGAACTAGAAAAGTATCGCAACGGTAACACCAACCTCAAAGGCTTCTTTGTTGGACAAGTTCTCAAAAAAACAGCCAAACGTGCCGATCCCAAGCTGACTAACGAATTGGTAGAAAAGAAACTGAATGCTTAGTAGTCTGTCAAAGCAGGTTTCAAGGGTGAGGGAGTAGGGAGCAGGGAGTAAGGGAGAAGAGTTTTCCCCTCTGCTCCCTGCCCCTCTGCCTCTTTTCAATGCCCAATGTCCCATACCTAAAGTAAGTATTTTCTCGGTGTTTCTTCATGAAATCTTCATATAAAAACTGGTGACTACCCGCATACCTAAAATGATATAGTGTGGTAAGTAGATGCACCCTGATGATCTGGAGAGCTGCCTAAGTAGCTCTCTTTTTTATCTAGTCTGTGGTATTTACGGAGCAGCTTCATTAAAATTTTAGAAAAAATCTTAATAAGTAAGTATTAACTATTAGATAATCAAATATATACTGTGAGTAAAAGATGCTCCGTAATGATCTGGAGAGCGACTCAAGTTGCTCTCTTTTTTCATATTTGTCTTTCGTCATAAGAAAGGTAAAACAATTATGCTAATCGCCAACTGGTGCATTATTATTGCCATCAGCAAATAAACTCATAATAGTCATTAGGAATTGGGGAGCAAGGGAACTGGGGGAAAACTCATAACTCTTGTACAGACGGGAGTAATCGCGTCTCTTCGCACTTTTTTAAAGCACAAATTGACCTATCCAACCTGATAGTTGTAAGGAAGAATAATGGCAGATTGGCAAAAAATTACAGGTGGTGTCACAGCACCAAGGGGGTATCAGGCGGCGGGAATAACCGCAGGGTTGAAACCTTCGGGGTTGCCAGATTTAGCTTTGATATTCTCAGAGGTGGAAGCGATCGCAGCTGGTGTATTCACCACCAGTCAAGTTAAAGCTGCCTGTGTAGAATATTGTCGCCAACGCTTGCAAGCCAAACCTAGCGCTCGTGCCATCCTTTGCAACGCTGGACAAGCAAATGCCGCTACAGGTAATCAAGGCTACCTTGATACCCTAGAGTCTTCTCTGGCAATAGCTCACGCACTAAACATCTCGTCTGAATCTGTCTTATTGGCTTCCACTGGCGTGATCGGTCAAAGAATTAAGATGGATGCTTTGCGAAGCGGGATTCCCAAGGTAGTAGCAGCACTATCAGCAACAGGTTCAGATGCCGCAGCTGGGGCGATTATCACTACAGACTTGGTAACAAAATCTATTGCTTTAGAGACAATTGTAGGCGATCGCCCAGTACGAATTGGTGGTATTGCCAAAGGTTCTGGCATGATTCACCCCAACATGGCAACCATGTTGGCATTTGTTACTTGTGATGCTGTGGTTTCCCCAGCCCTGTGGCAACAAATGTTAGCAAGGGCGGCAGATAGAAGCTTTAATTCCATTACCGTGGATGGTGATACTAGTACCAACGACAGCTTAATCGCCTTAGCAAATGGTCAATCTCGTACCCCAGCAATTATAGAATGGGGCGCAGAGGCAGAGAAATTAGAGGCGATGTTAACAGCAGTTTGCCAGCATTTAGCCAAAGCGATCGCTCGTGATGGTGAAGGTGCAACCTGTCTAATTGAAGTGGAAGTGACTGGCGCTCATGATGAACTCTCAGCCCGTCAAATTGCCAAAACCATCGCTGGTTCATCCTTAGTTAAATCTGCAATCTTTGGACGCGATCCAAATTGGGGACGCATCGCCGCCGCCGCCGGACGTGCAGGTGTGCCATTTGAGCAAGAAAATCTGCAAATTAAGCTAGGAAATTTCTTAATGTTAGAAAATGGACAACCTCTACAATTTGACCGTGCAGCAGCAAGTGCTTATTTGAAAAAAGCATCGGTAGGTGCTTATCTGCAACAGGATACGGTGTTAATCTCCGTTAATGTTGGCAATGGTTATGGTGTAGGTAAAGCCTGGGGTTGTGATTTGAGTTATGACTACGTGAAGATTAACGCCGAATACACTACGTAAACTACTCCCAATTGTTTGCGTTGTAGAAACGCGATTCATCGCGTCTTGAGTCAAGGATGTTTTGCAATCATTAATTGAAGTGGTAAGCTAATCAGCATTTAAATTGCAACATAGCTACTATTTCTCTTGTTTTTAATCTGACGATGCCACTTAATAACAATTAGATAGTTAGGGGGTTGCAGTCAAATCTATAAACCAATCCCCTATTTTAAACTCAACAAGTTTTTTTAATAAATTTTCATCCACTAATAGATAGATGAAATAGCTGTCAGAATTTACGGAAATAATAGGTCTAGACGATAGATTTTTGATGCGCCTAACCCAGTTTGCCTGACTGAGATTCAGTCAAAGAGCCTAGCTTAGTGTCGTTAGCTTTCCTATGCGATGAAAAATCAGATTAGGCAAAAATTTCGGAGATTTTGGCAAAATATATGGTTACTTGGTACAGTTGCCATAGCGATCGCTAGCACTGCTACTAAGTCTGTTGCTAGTTCTACTGTGAATTGGAAAGTAGAAGAAGAACCCAACGCTGTACTAACTCAAATTCCCTCCCCAGTTAGGCCGACAATCCCCAAACAGCCGACAAAGCCAATCCCGCCACCTGCTGACGAAGATTTACTGCAAACACCAACCCCCAGTCTACCTACACCGCCAAAACTACCAGAAATACCCCAGACGATTGTCATTAAAGGGTTTGAATTTCTCGGCAATACTGCCTTCAGTAATGAAGAATTGGCGAAAATAACTCAGCCATTTATCGGTAAGCCCATTACCTTTACAGAACTCCTACAAGTAGAGGCAATTATTAGCAAATTGTATATAGATGCTGGTTATATCAATTCTGGTGCAGTCATTCCAGCCGATCAAAGGTTTCCGAAAGACCAAGGTATTGTCCAAATTCAAATTGTGGAAGGTGGCTTAGAAGAGATTCAGGTAACAGGCACAAGTCGGTTAAATCCAGGGTATATCAAAAGTCGGTTAGCGATCGCAGCCCGCAGACCTTTAAATCGCGATCGCTTGTTGCAAGCCATACAATTATTACAACTCGACCCTCTGATTAAAAATATTTCTGCCGAACTATCTGCAGGGACAAGTCCAGAGTTAAGCCTCCTGAAAGTGACTGTCAAGGAGGCTGATTCTTTAGAGGAAGAATTTTTTGTTGATAATAGTCGCTCACCAAGTGTGGGTAGCATTCGCCGGGGATTGCGATTGAGTGAAGGTAATCTACTCGGCTTGGGGGATAAACTGAGGGCAACTTACAGCAATAGTGATGGTAGTAATTCCTACGATATTAGTTACACCATTCCCATTAATCCCCGAAATGGTACGCTGCAAATAGGATATGGCGCAACCACCACTCAGGTAATTGAACCACCTTTTGACCGCCTGGATATTTTAGGTGATTCGCAATCTTTAGAAATAACTCTACGTCAGCCTTTATTGCAAACACCCAGACAAGAATTTGCATTAGGTTTGACTTTCTCCCAGCAAGAAAGTAAGACATCTCTATTGGGATTAAACTTTCCCATTTCCCCTGGTGCTGATGATAATGGCAGAACTCGCATTTCTGCATTGCGATTCTTTCAAGAATGGACAAGTCGCAATTCTACAGAAGTATTTGCCCTTCGTTCACAATTCAATCTAGGGATAGGTGCGTTTAACTCCACAATTAATAATCAGCCGCCAGATAGTCGTTTTTTCTACTGGCGGGGACAAGGGCAGTATGTTCGACTTCTGGCTCCAGAAACATTGCTAGTAGTACGCTCAGATTTACAATTGACGATACGCCAACTTGTACCTTTAGAACAATTTGCGATCGGAGGCTGGGGGAGTGTCCGGGGTTATCGCCAAGATTTACTACTAACTGACAACGGTGCTTTTTTATCTGCTGAGGTGCAATTACCAATTTTACGAGTACCAGAAATTAAAGGAGTTTTACACCTGACTCCGTTTGTTGATTTTGGCGTTGGTTGGAATAGTTCCGCAAACTCTGAGCTAAATTCTAATACTTTGCTGTCAACAGGTTTAGGCTTGCAGTGGCAAATGTCAGACTGGCTAAATATGCGCCTTGACTGGGGAGTACCATTGATTGGTGTTGATGGCAGTAACAATTCATTGCAAGAAAATGGATTGTCTTTTTCTATCAATGTTAAATCGTTTTAATCAAGTTATTTTAATCACAAAAAACTTTGTTGAGAGACGTTATCAAGGTAAGGAAAAACAAGATTTGGAGATTAATCTCTATCAAAAGGAACAGAAGTGGGATGAGACTAAAGAATGATGGAGGAGATATAGATATTACTTACTGTACAGATGTACGATGCGTAAGTGTTCAATCTTGTTATTTGAGTTGTGGGGAAAAATTCTCATTGGTAGTGAATATCTGACTGATTGGATGTTTTTATTAGATAACTAAACTTTCAATCTCAGCATTAATCAACCTTCTGTGAAATAGTTGAAATTTACCATCGCCTTCCTAACTAATATTCCAGAGGTTGGAGAGTATGCAAGGACTGAGGCGATCGCTTTTTCTCATCACCTTACCCCTAGTCACATTCGGGTGTTTGTCTTCTATGGACACCGCCAAAGGGCAGATTATTCCTGATAATAGTCTCGGTGCTGAAAAGTCAGTTGTCAACTTGAATGCTAACACTGACCGAATTAATGGCGGTGCGCGTCGAGGGGCGAACCTTTTTCATAGTTTTCGGGAATTCAATGTAGATGAAGGACGAGCAGCGTTATTTTCCAATCCGGCTGGAGTTGAAAATATTTTTAGTCGGGTTACAGGGGATAGACGTTCTAATATATCCGGAACGCTTGGTGTTGCTGATGGTAACGCCAATCTATTTTTTATGAATCCCAACGGAATTATATTTGGGCCAAATGCTCGTTTGTTGATGGGCGGTTCTTTTTTTGCTAGTACAGCCAACAGTCTAGTATTTGACAACGATTTTGAGTTTAGTGCTACTAACCCACAAACACCATCCATGCTGACGGTTAATATCCCCATTGGTTTGCAGTTTCGGGAAAATCCGGGGAGAATTACTAATCAGTCTGTAGCTGATGATGTGGGGCTTCAGGTCGCTTCAGGGAAAACGTTGTCTCTTGTAGGTGGAGACATTAGTTTGGATGAGGGAAGATTGACGGCAGCAGGGGGGCAAGTTGTTTTAGGAGGTTTGAGAGAATCTGGAACAGTAGAACTTCAAGTTGATGGCACGAATTTAGCTTTTACCTTTCCTCAGCACATAGAACAAGCAGATGTGAAGCTTGCTAACAAAGCGCAAGTAAATGTTAGTGCTGGAGGGGGTGGTAGTATTGCCATTAATGCCAAAGATGTAACTATTTTGGAAGCTAGTAAACTGATTGCAGGAATAGCATCAGAACTTGGTTTAATTAACAGTAAAGCAGGAGATATAGAAATAAATGCCACAGGTGCAGTTACCTTGGCAAATGATAGCTCCATAATTAATTCAGTGCCAGCAGTAGCTATAGGCAATGCAGGTGATATCAAAATTACAGTTGCTTCTCTTTTTTTGACTGATAACTCTTATATTGAATCTTCTACATACGGACAAGGGAAAGCTGGTAATTTAACGATTAAGACTGAAGTCTTGAGTGTTAAAGATGGTGCAGAACTATCAACCTCTACTTATTCCCCATTTGTTCAAGGAGATGCTGGTAATTTATCTGTGCAAGCAAAGGACTTAGTAGAAGTTGTAGGCACAGATGCTTTTGAAAACCCCAGTTTCCTGGCATCTCAAGTTAACCCTGGAGCTAAAGGGCAAGGGGGAGACTTGTCCATCGAAACTAGACGATTAAGAGTTAGAGATGGGGCACAAGTATCAACTTCTACATCAGGTATAGGAAATGCAGGCAATTTAACAATTCGTGCTTCTGATTCAGTAGAGTTGAGTGGAGAAAGTCTTAGGGCTGCTAAAGAAGAAAATCCAAAGTTTCCTAGCGGCTTGTTTGCTCAAGTCAACATAACCCGTATAGGGGAGCAGGGTCAAGGAACAGGAGGTCAATTGACTGTTCAGACCAATCGCTTAAGTATCAGTGATGGAAGCAAAATACAAGTCTCTACTTTTGGCAATGGTGACTCTGGAAACTTAGTAATTTCTGCTTCTAATATAGAAGTGTTTGAGACACCAAAATATAACTACTTTAGTACAGGTATATTTGCTGAAGTTACAGATCCTTCTCCTGATGCTACTGGCATACCTGGAAATTCCGAACGCATAGCTAGAGGAAATAGTGGAAATTTAACTATTGAAACTGAGCATTTAAGTATCCGAGATGGGGGACAGATTTCAGTATCTACTCGCAGTGAGGGTAATGCTGGAAAGTTGTTTGTCAAAGCTAAAAACTTAGTGGAAGTTGTAGGTATCCACTCAGAATATGGAGAAAGTCGCTTAAGTGCGAGTGTCACTCCTAGAGGCAAAGGCACTGGTGGAGACTTGACTATTGAGACTAGGAACTTAAGTGTTAGAGATGGTGGACAAGTGTCTGTTGTAACATTTGGTAAAGGCAATGCCGGTAAATTGCAAATCTATGCTGATGAATCTATAGAAATAGTTGGGACATCTCCAAATGGAGAAATTCAGAGTCAATTGAGTGCTGAAGTTGGTTCTGGTAGTACAGGTCGTGGGGGAAACTTAAGTATTAAAACTGGGCAGTTAAATGTTAGAGATGGTGCAAGTATAAGCAGTCGCAGTATTGGAGAAGGAATAGCAGGTGATATCTCTATATTTGCCAATACTATTGGCTTAATAAATAAATCTGCCATTAATGCCGAAGCTGCTTCTCAAGATGGTGGAAACATTAAACTGCAAATAGCAAACTTGATTCTGCTACGTCGAGGCAGTCAAATTTCTACCACAGCAGGTACTAATAGTGGTTTTGGTCAAGGTGGTAACATTAGTTTAGATACAAACTTCCTAGTAGCTATTCCTAGTGAAAATAGCAATATCACTGCCAATTCCTTGGGAGGTAAAGGTGGAGTTATTAAGATTAATGCACAAAAAGTCTTTGGGCTAGAAATTCGCAACAAATTGACTCCACGCAGTGATATTACAGCTTTCTCTCAAATTTCTCCCACACTTAATGGTGAAATTACTCTTAACCAACCTACAGTTGACCCATCTCAAGGGTTGCTGGACTTGCCTCAAACGGTTGTTGACCCTGCTACGCTAATTTCCCAAAATCCATGTCAACGGGGTGTGGGCAGTAAATTTATCATCACTGGACGTGGTGGCTTACCACCTAGCCCCAATGAAGCTTCTAGCAGTGATGCTGTGCGAGTTGATTTAGTCGAGCCTGCACTTGCGGAAAGCAGGGGAGCAGGGGAGCAGAGGCGCAGAGGCGCAGAGGAAAAAACTAAATCTTCAGTTTCTAAACCAATTGTGCCTACTCAAGGATGGATATTCGACAAAAATGGTGAGGTGATGCTCACAGCCTACGACCCCACAGGCACAGGTTCGCAACGTCCCCTTAATTCAGATGTTTGTCCAGTACCTTGAACTAATTCGTAATTCGTAATTAAGAAAGTCAGATTTCATCTAGATTTCCAGGTTTGCGTCTGTAGCCTATTAAGTTCTAGAAAATATTGATAAAGAAGGCAGAATATGTATGCCAAGCTGTCTAACCTAGTTCAGAGATTGCAGAATCTAGTCAAGAGAGTATACAGCCGATCGCATACAGTAACTAAACCGCGATCGCTCATCCTATTAATACTTTTATTTCTCCTCTCCTTGAGCATTCCCCTGATCGCTCACCAAGTCTCTGCATCATCTATCATCGTTCAAACTCAGCAAAATCCCTTACAACTGGTAGAACAAGCCAAAAAACTCTACACTACCGGACAGTTTGAGCAGGCGGCTTTAGTTTGGCAACAAACGGCTGAAGCTTTTGCTGCTCAAGGGGATAATCTCAATCAGGCAATGGCTTTGAGTAATCTTTCGCTTACACAGCAACAACTGGGTAAGTGGGATGAAGCAAAGCAGGCGATCGCAACTAGTCTTAAACTTCTAGAAACCCAGACACAAACACCAACGCAACGTCGCATCCAGGCGCAAACCTTCGATATTCAAGGACAGCTAGAATTAGCAGTGGGGCGATCGCAAGCAGCCCTGAAAACTTGGCAACAGGCATCTGATATATATAAGAACATCGGTCATAAACAAGGATTCACCCAGAATCAGATTAACCAAGCTCAGGCAATGCAAGAATTAGGGCTTTATCGCCAAGCTTGCGAAACATTACTAGCAGCTTTAGAACTTGAGCATCAAGACCTTAATATCTCAAAACAACAGCTACAAAACCTAACAACGAAACTCCCAAGCACAGGAAAGTTGGCATCTTTACAAGTTTTGGGATTACGTAGTCTCGGTGATGTTCTGCGAGTCATTGGTAAAAGTGAACAATCCCAGATGGTTTTGGCAGAATGTTTGAAATTAGCACAACAATTGGATGATACTCAAAACTTGGCTGCTGGCTACCTTAGTTTAGGTAATATAGCTTTTGTATTAGGTAATCAAAAAGCCCAAATAGAAACCATTTCCACGCCAATTAAATTTACATCATCTCAAGACTGCATAGCACGAGCAAATAATACTCCTGCTGAACTATACAGACAAGCAGCAGCCTGCTATCACCAAGCTGAATTTTCTACCGATGCCAACACTAGCACCAAGGCACAACTGAATTTACTCAGTCTTTTAATCCAGACTCAACAATGGTCTGATATATCAACACTACTCCCTAAAATCCAACCCCAACTAGATAAATTGCCTATTAGCCACAAAACTATCTATGCTCAAATAAATTTGGCGCAAAATCTCATTTGTCTAAAATCAGCAGTAAATCCAGAAGTATCCAAATTTTCATCTCCCCTACTTCAACAGTGTGGAGTAACCCAAAAAAACACAATTAGCACTGGCGATAATACCTTGCCACCTACACTGATTCCTACATGGGAAGATGTTGAAAAAATTGTCACCATTGCACACAATCAGGCTCAAGTTTTGCAAGACAAGCAAGCAGAAGCCTACGCTTTGGGTTATTTAGGTGGAGTTTACCAAGAAATTGGAGAAATACCAAATTCTCAAAGGTCTAGCGAACAAGCATTACAGCTAGTTTCAGCCTTTGAAGCACCGCATATTGCCTATCGTTGGCAATGGCAATTAGGACGACTGCGGCAAATTCAAAAGAACCAACAAGGAGCGATCGCTGCTTACACAGCCGCAGTAGAAACTCTCAAGTCACTGCGTAAAGACTTGACTGTAATTAATCCAGAGGTACAATACACTTTTCGAGATAGTGTAGCACCAGTTTATCGGGAATTTGTCGATTTACTGTTACAGACTAATAATTCTCACCAAACCAACCTCAAACAAGCTCGTGATGCAATTGAAGCACTTCAACTAGCAGAATTGGATGATTACTTTCGAGATGCGTGCATTCAAGCTAAACCCCAACAGATTGATCAAGTAGTAGATCAAGCTACTCCAGCGGCAGCAGTTTTATATACAATTACCTTGCCAGATCGCTTAGAGATAATTCTCAAATTGCCGGGACAAGAAAATTTAGAACACTACACTACAACAGTTACCCAAAAACAATTAAAAGACAACTTAACACAACTAATAGAACGTCTCAACGATAAAACACGCTTTGCTTATGAAATTCAGGAATTATCTCAACAGACATACGATTGGTTAATTAAACCAGTGCAATCCAAGCTAGTTAATAGTAAAGTTAAAAGCTTAGTATTTGTATTGGATGGTATATTACGAAATATTCCTATGGCAGTCCTCTATGACCAAGCTAGTCAGAAATATTTAGTGCAAAAATATGCCCTAGTTCTCACACCTGGTCTTCAACTTATTAGTCCGCGACCTTTGGCAGATGTTAGCTTAAATGCCATACTAGCTGGTATAAGTCAAGAACTTACTATTAAAGAAGAAAATCAGCTATTTCATCCACTTAAGTTCGTACCTAATGAATTGGCAAAAATTCAGCATGAGTTGCCTAAAAATAAAAAATTATTAGATAAAGATTTTACCAAAAATAAATTGCAACAGCTTCTAGAAACTGCCAAATTTAATATTGTTCACTTAGCAACTCATGGAGAATTTAATTCCGATCCCGAAAAAACTTTTATTGCTTCATGGGATCGCCTGATTAAGATCCAAGACTTGGATAATCTACTGCGAGTAGGTAAAGGAAATCAACTAATTCCTCTGGAACTACTTGCCCTTAGTGCCTGTGAGACAGCAACAGGAGATAGTCGAGCCACTTTAGGTCTAGCTGGTGTTGCTGTGCGAGCAGGTGCAAGGAGTACATTAGCAAGCTTGTGGTCAGTAAATGATGAGTCTACATCTGAACTCATGAGTGAATTTTATCGTGAATTAGTTCATACCAATGGTAGAAAAAATGTCAATAAAGCCGAAGCTCTCCGGCAAGCTCAATTAGCACTTTTAAACAATCGTGTTCCCGATAAAAAATGGGAACGCCCTTATTACTGGGCCCCCTTTGTTTTAGTAGGAAATTGGCTTTAATTTTGGGGAATTACCGTCCCAAAATGAGACTCTTGAGTAAGTTTTTCCAAACCAACACCGTTAGCTTCTAATAAATCAGCCCAATCCTGTTTTAAGGTTGGATCTTGTGGATTGCGACGGCGACGTTCACCTAAATTATTCAAGGCATCATACCAAATCTTATTATTTAACAAGCTTTGGTAATCATTAGTAGCAGCAGAACTCGAACTTACTAGTTCCACTGTTCCGTCGACATCAAAACTATTTCCACTATTACATACAATCCGAAAAGACCAATTGTAAACTTTGCCATTTTTGAGTGCATTTTGGGGTTTTGATGGCACATTAACACTAACAATTCCTGGTGTTGATTGCAGTTTGTATCGAGTTCTTTCTATGGTTTTTTGTTCAGCTTCATCCTGTAATACTAACTCAGCGTATCTGATATCTTTTGGGTCATTGGGAACATAAACCCAAAACGTAGGATACTCAGAGACTGTAAATCCTGTATTTTTAGGCACTAAAGCAGTTAACTCTGTTGTTTTTATTCCGTCACAATTGCCACGACTAGCAGCATCTGTTTGTCGATTCGGTCTACCTGTGGAAGAAAAATCTAGCTTTTTTCTGCGAGATGATTGTGTTACAAGAAAGGGGGAATTTATGGTTGAGTTAGCAGATTCTGCGATTACTGATATGGGGTAGATAGTCAAGCTAGACATGACACAAGACAGAGCGATAACAAGAGAATATTTGGAAAACATTAACTTCTTGATGCTCATAATTTCCTCTAAAAACTATCAACTATTAGTAGGAATGGTAGAAGTGGTAGAAGTAATTTGCACATACGGTAAGGCAATTACTACGCAGACTCCAGTTAGCATTAAACCAAGTGCCGTGGGTATAAGTGGCAACCAACCACCCTTCGTCAAAGCTAAAAAACATAGTCCATATAAAATGCCGATCGCTATACCCACAACTAGCGCCCTGCTAATTGGCGATCGCCAGTACTCAATCAATATCCCTACGAAGAATGCCCAAAGCCAAACCCAGATAATTTCTAGCGCCTGTGGCCACCACCACAACAAGGGGCGCTGATCTAACACAGCACTAATAATTTGACTCACCATGTGTGCCTGAATGAACACTCCAGGCATTCCTGTATCATAGGGAGTCATGTGTAAATCCCCAAAACTTTTTGGAGCGTTAGTACCAATAAGAATAATGCGATCGTTGACGAGACTTGGTAATTTAGCTTTTTGTGAACCTTCAAGGATATCTGTTAGCGTTATTTGCTGGGCAATTAATTCATCAGGTTTCAGCGATCGGTAATTGAGGAGAATCTGGTAGCCTCGCGCTTCTCTCTCTCCTAACTGATACCCACCAGCATCTGAGACTAACTTTGAGAAAATCACCTTGCCAATTTGCAAACTCTCATCTGAGGTCTGTTGGATTGGTGAGATATTTTCCGCTTCTAGGTAACGAAGTGCGACCCGTAGACTAAATGATTGATCTGTATTGCACTGATCGCTAGGCGGCATACCTAAGAATTGGCGACGAATCACTCCATCTGTATCTTCGGGGACATTACTAAAACCAAGACGTTGATCTTCTTGTCCTACTGGAATTTCAGGAGGAGATTTTATACCTCTAACCTTGCATATAGCAATTAAGCTATTGTTTTGCTTGAGTTGTTGTTTTAAAAATCGGAATTTTGTATTGACACTAAAATCACGCCAGATATCTAAGCCAATTACTCGCGGTTCATGCGGATTCAATTTTTGCAAAAGTGATTGAAGTGCTTGGTCTGATAGTGATGCGGCTCCTCTCTCCATATTTTTCTGAGCTTGATATTCTAGATCATCATCGTTAACTGTGATTACTAGTAGACGAGAATCTGGTTGCTCAAAAGGCCGCGATCGCATCAAATGATCGAAGGCCACCAACTCCGATGATTGCAATATTCCTAAAGTTCGTACCACCCCCATCAACAAGCCAACAACTATTACACTAGCTAAAAATGCCGTTTGGAATTTCCTCATAGGTAGCAGAGGTCTTTCCTTTCCGTTTGTCCTTGAAGTTTCTCCTGTGCTTTCTGTTTCCTGCATGAATCGCAGAACTGTTATCAATGCGGTTGCAGCTGCTGTCAGTGCTGAAATTAAGGTGGGAAAATCCATAGCACTCCTATGACTTGGAATGACAACCAGTCAAACTATAAATGAGAGTTCAAATCGCAGATTTCTATTGTGCTGAGATATTTGTCAACGTTCTCTGCCTTAGAAACGCTTGCTTTTCTTCAAGAAAAAGCGAAAAGTCTTGAAAAGTAGCGAATTGACTAACCTATACAGTGTAATAATTGCTTAAATTCAATATAAGTCTTTTGATTAATTTCGGCACAATGCTTGATACCTAACAAAAGGTTATCGTTTTAGTAAAAAACTATTACCAATTCTTTAAAAAAATTCATTCTAGAGTAAGCCTTTACAAGTTTTAGATAATGTTGACGGTTGGTGAGATATTGAAGCCTCTAATCCTTTAAGTTACATCTTGCTATAACAGTTATCCTCTGCCGAAAGCATGAGGATATATAAAGTCAAATCGCCTCTACATAAGAGAATAACAAAGAATAAATGGGGAACTTCCGTTTAAGATGAATTCAAATTTTCATATTTGGACGCTGACACCTACAGATGTCTATAAGACTAGAAGAGGGTGACAAAATCGCATCGTCAAGTACCGTGGCATCATTGCGCTGATGCAAGACTTCTTTTCTGATATGTGGGAAAACAACAACAAGGACACTAAACTTCGTCACGCAGAACTACGGCTGCTGCTTAAAGAGACGGGGTTTATTCGTGGTGTTGGAAATGGCAGATAGTTGCGATCGCTAGATAAGAAATACCCTATTTGGGGTGTTTACTTAGGTCTACAGCTTTCCCAGCCTTACCATCTCACTCTCATCGCAATGCGCTCTTAAATTATAGAGATAACATAATGGTTGTGATAAGTAAAAACTTATAGATAACAAATTACTACTAAAATTAAGTTACAAAAGAAGTGAAGATAGTCAATCATAAAGTAAACATAATAGTCTTCATAAAGAATAGTTGATATATTAAAAATTATTACTATAGTTAAGGATAATAGATAAATTTTTACTTATACATCCAATCTAATATTTGTTTAATAATCGCGACTCCAAGTTAACAATTTCGGCTTCAAAGGCTGTAAACTGATTTCAACAAGGTGAATGACACCTCTGCACCACACTATAAAAGCAGAGCCAATAATTTAACCGAGTTCTTATATAGGTAGCTATTTCATTGATGAAATGGCTGCGATCGCTTGGTCAAATATAGCTTGATTAATCATTAATAATGCAAGAAACCAAGGTTTTTTGCCTAAATTGTCATAGCTATAAAAAATAACATTTACATTTTCAGGAGATATTTATGACAGAATTTTTTAATCAAATTTCTCGCCGCAAATTCATCTTCACAGCCGGAGCATCTGCGGGTGCTGTATTCCTCAAAGGCTGTTTGGGTAATCCTCCTGATAACCTGACTGGTGGAAGCAACCAAGTACAACCAACTGCTCAATCGGTTGCTAATATTAGCCCTGAACAAACACCAGAGACTACTACAGTCAAGCTAGGATATATTCCCATTGTAGAAGCGGCTCCTTTAATTATTGCTAAAGAAAAAGGATTTTTTGCAAAGTATGGCATGACTAATGTTGGTCTTTCCAAACAAGCTTCTTGGGGTGCAGCCAGAGACAACGTAGAAATTGGTTCTGCCGGTGGTGGGATAGATGGCGGTCAATGGCAGATGCCAATGCCACATTTAATTTCAGAAGGTTTAATCACCAAGGGTAATCAAAAAATTCCCATGTATGTATTATGTCAGTTAATTACACATGGAAATGGAATTGCGATCGCCAGCAAGCACCAAGGCAAAGGTATAAGCTTACAACTCGCCGGCGCTAAGTCTTTATTTAAGGAATTAAAATCTTCAACACCCTTCACTGCTGCATTCACTTTTCCCCATGTCAACCAAGATTTATGGATTCGCTACTGGTTAGCAGCAGGCGGCTTAGATCCAGATGCAGATGTCAAATTGCTCACAGTACCAGCAGCGCAAACTGTGGCCAACATGAAAACAGGAACAATGGATGCCTTTAGTACAGGCGACCCCTGGCCTTATCGCCTGGTGCAAGACAAGATTGGCTACGTAGCAGCATTAACCGCAGAAATTTGGAAAAATCATCCTGAAGAATATCTTGCCATGAGAGGCGACTGGGTTGATAAAAATCCCAAGGCTACCAAAGCAATTTTAAAAGGAATTATGGAAGCCCAACAGTGGTTAGATAATTTTGATAATCGCAAAGAAGCCGCTAAAATTCTCGCGGGACGGAATTATTTCAATCTTCCTTCACCGGAAATTCTGGCCGATCCATACCAAGGTAAGTATGACATGGGTGATGGTCGCAAAATTGACGATAAATCAATGGCTGCTTACTACTGGAAAGATGAAAAAGGTAATGTTTCTTATCCTTACAAGAGTCACGATTTATGGTTCATAGTTGAAAACGTTCGCTGGGGATTCTTGCCAAAAGATTACATTGCCAATAATGCTGCTAAAGCTAAGGAACTTATTAACAGAGTTAACCGCGAAGATATTTGGAAAGAAGCTGCCAAAGAAGCTGGGATTGCCTCTGCTGATATTCCCACAAATACATCCCGTGGTGTAGAAGAGTTTTTTGATGGCATCAAATTTGACCCCGAAAAGCCAGAAGAATATTTGAAGAGTCTCAAAATCAAGAAGGTCAGTATTTAGAGACGCGATTCATCTCTTGTAGAGACGCGATTCATCGTGTCTAAAGATTCATCGCGTCTAGGACAAATAACAAATAAAATTTGCGGAGAATACAACATCATGACAATAGCTCAAAAACGCCCTGCAAGCCCTAGATTGAGTAATAGCTTTATATCCAGCCTGAAAAAGCAATTTCCTGACCTGATACCACCAGCGATCGCGATCGCAATCTTCCTCATTATTTGGCAACTCTTCGCCTGGACTCCCGGAGCCACATTACCAGGGCCAATACAAGTTGTTCAAGATACTTGGATTCTCATTTTCTGGCCCTTTTATGACCGGGGTGGGCTTGATAAAGGTTTATTTTGGCAGATTCTCGCTAGTCTGCAACGGGTTGCGATCAGTTATACCCTAGCTGCGATCGTTGGTATTGGTTTGGGCATTTTGATTGGTGTCAATAGAACCATGTCCAAAGCTTTAGACCCCATCTTTCAACTACTGCGGACAGTACCACCTCTAGCTTGGGTTCCGATTTCTTTAGCAGCTTTACGACAAAACGAACCCGCAGCCTTATTCGTAATTTTCATTACCGCCATTTGGCCCATCTTAATTAACACTGCTGTCGGCGTTACCCAAATTCCCCAAGATTACAACAACGTCGCTAAAGTTCTGCAACTTAGCCGCAAAGAATATTTCACTAATATTTTGATTCCGGCGGCATTACCCTACATCTTTACCGGCTTGAGAATTGCGATCGGTTTAGCTTGGTTAGCGATTATCGCCGCCGAAATCGTCATGTCCGGTATTGTCGGAATTGGCTTCTTTATCTGGGATGCCTATCAAAATAACAACGTCAGCGAAGTAATTTTGGCTCTAGTTTATATCGGTGTTGTTGGGTTGCTTCTAGATAAAGCGATGGGCTGGCTTCAAAACAAGATTTTACCAGCAGAGCAAAAATAGTCATTAGTCATTAGTCATTAGTCATTGGTCATTTGTAGAAAGCTAAGGACTAATGACCACGTACTAAGGGCTAATGGCGAAAGACAAAAGACTAATGACAAAGGACTAATGACAAAGGACAAATGAGTATGTTTGTAGCTGTTGACCAAATTGATAAAGTTTTTGAATTAACTGGTGGTGGCAAATATATCGCCCTCAAAGGAATCGATCTCCAAATTAAAAAAGGAGAATTTGTCTCTCTTATTGGTCACTCCGGTTGCGGTAAATCCACCTTATTAAATATGATTGCGGGTTTGGATTTGCCAACTGAGGGTATTGTCACTCTCGAAGGACAAAGAATCACCAAACCCGGCCCAGACAGAATGGTGGTTTTCCAAAATTATTCGCTATTACCTTGGCGGACGGTAAGAGAAAATATTGCCCTCGCTGTGGACTCAGTAATGAAAGGTTCACTCGCAGGCGAACGCAACGCTATTATCGAAAAACATATTGATATGGTGGGTTTGCGTCCCCATGCTGATAAACAACCGGGAATGTTATCAGGTGGACAAAAGCAGCGAGTTGCGATCGCCCGCGCCTTAGCAATTCGTCCCAAATTACTGCTACTTGACGAACCCTTTGGCGCATTGGATGCACTCACACGCGGCAATTTGCAAGAACAACTGATGCAAATCTGCGAAGAAAATGAAGTTACCGCCGTGATGGTTACACATGATGTAGATGAAGCAGTGCTGTTATCTGACAGAATCGTGATGCTAACCAACGGCCCCGAATCTAAAATTGGTGACATTTTAGAAGTGGATATTCCCAGACCCCGAAAGCGGATGGAAGTAGTAGAACATCCCAGCTATTACAGCTTACGGAGTGAGATGATTTACTTCCTCAATCAGCAGAAGCGCATCAAGAAAATTCGGGCGCGGAAAACTGCCGACGTTGCCCGTCATGGATTAGAAAAAGTTAACCTAGAAATTGGCTTTTTACCACTGACAGCTTGCGCCCCTTTAGCAGTTGCTAAAGAAAAAGGCTTCTTTCTCAAACATGGTTTAGATGAAGTTAACCTCGTGCGGGAAAGTAGCTGGCGGGGTATAGAAGATGGCATAAGTGGTGGTTACTTAGATGCGGCTCAAATGCCTTCAGGAATGCCAATGTGGTTAACCTTGGGAGGACATAATAACCAACCTCTGCCCGTTGTCACCGCCCTCACCATGACTCGCAACGGTAACGCCATTACCTTGGCAAAACACTTTTATGACCAAGGTGTGCAAACCTTATCAGATTTCAAAAGATACCTGCTTCGCACCCGCGAACAACGGCACACAATGGGAGTAGTACATGCCGCATCAATGCACAATTTGCTGCTGCGTTACTGGCTAGCGGCTGGTGGAATTGATCCGGATGGCGATGTGGATATGAAAACCATTCCCCCGGCGCAGATGGTAGCCGACCTCAAAGCCGGAAGTATTGATGGTTACTGCGTGGGAGAACCTTGGAACTACCGCGCTGCTGTGGAAAATGTCGGCTTTACTATTGCTACCGACTTAGAAGTTTGGTTGGGACACCCCGGTAAAGTTCTTGGTGTGCGCGAAGATTGGGCAGAAAATTATCCAAATACGCATATCGCCTTAACCAAAGCTTTGTTAGAAGCTTGCGTATATTGTGCAAATCCCGAAAATACCCAAGAAATTCGCCAAATTTTAGCAGGGCGAGATTATGTCAGCACTGATTTAGAATACATTCAACTCGAAGATCCAGATAGTCTCACTTGTGACTTAAACCATCCGTTGCGAGACTATGCCCATCACCAGTTTTATTCTGATTCTGCCATCAACCGCCCCAGTCGCACCGAACAAATTTGGATTATGAGTCAATTGGCGCGTTGGGGTGACACTCCTTTCCCCAGAAATTGGGTAGAAGTTGTTGAACGGGTGTGTCGCGTGCGTGTTTTTAGCACCGCCGCACGAGAATTAGGTTTGGATATTAGCTATATTCGCCAACCGATCAAACTGTTCGATGGTACTCCCTTTAACGCCGACGATCCGATCGCTTATCTCAACAACTTAAAAATTAAACGTGATTTTTCAATAGCGGAAGTTGTTCTCGATGCACCGAGAAGGAGACTCGCGTCATAAAAGAATGGTGAGAGAAAGAAGGAGTGGGAGAACCAAGACATCTTACTTCTTGTGGGGTGGGCGGTCTTGCCCGCCCACCCCACAAGATTAAATAATTTTAGTTGTTAAAAATCTCTTGAACTCCATTAGTGAGTCTTTGAACTCCATTAATGAGTCTTTGAACTCCGTTAATGAACCTCTGAACTCCATTAATGAGTCTTTGAACTCCGTTAATGAACCTCTGAACTCCATTAATGAGTCTTTGAACTCCGTTAATGAACCTCTGAACTCCATTAATGAGTCTTTGAACTCCATTAATGAGTCTTTGAACTCCATTAATGAGTCTTTGAACTCGGTTAATGAACCTCTGAACTCCATTAATGAACCTCTGAACTCCGTTAATGAACCTCTGAACTCCATTAAGAAACCTCTAGGTTGCAGGGAGTAGTCCCCAACCCCTAATCCCCAGTCCCCAATACCCAATACCCAAATACCATGCAAAACCGCAACTCAACAGCTACAAGCACACTAGGAAAACCATTCGCAGCTGCAACCACCACCCGCAGACCTTTCCTAGAAATTAAAGATGTTACCAAAGTCTACCCGACAAAGAAAGGCCCCTTCACCGTACTCGACGGCGTTAACCTCAACGTTGAACAGGGCGAGTTTATTTGCGTCATCGGTCACTCTGGCTGTGGCAAATCGACACTGTTAAACATGGTATCCGGTTTTAACTTTCCCACCTCCGGTCAAGTATTACTAGAAGGAGAACCAATCACCAAGCCAGGCCCAGACAGAATGGTTGTCTTCCAAAACTATGCCCTGTTACCTTGGCGAACTGCTTTTGAAAACATCTACTTAGCTGTTAACGCCGTTTATCCCAACAAACCACAAGCCGAAAAAAGAGCGATCGTCCGCGATCATTTAGCAATGGTGGGACTGGCTGATGCAATGGAAAAGAAACCAATGCAAATGTCCGGCGGGATGAGACAACGGGTTTCTATCGCCCGTGCTTTGGCGATTCGCCCGAAAGTTTTAATTTTAGATGAACCATTTGGGGCGCTGGATGCCATTACCAAAGAAGAGTTACAAGAAGAACTGTTAAAAATTTGGGGCGATAATCGTTGTACAGTGCTGATGATTACCCACGACATCGACGAAGCACTATTTTTAGCAGATAAATTGGTAATGATGACCAATGGCCCACACGCGAAAATTGGCGAAGTTATGGAAATTCCTTTTTCTCGTCCCCGCGATCGCGCCCGCATCATGGAAGATCCACAATACTACCAACTACGTAATTATGCCTTAGATTTCCTCTTTAATCGCTTTGCCCATGATGACGTAGGTTAAACTAATCGTCATTCTCCTAATTTCTAAAATGCTTCCTTCCAAACGAGTTTATTTATTGCTAATTTTAGGTATAGCGATCGCCCCGATCATATACCTTTTTTTCAGCATTCAAGTAACCATCGCCATCATTGTGTTATTTGATGCCATAATTCTGGGATTGATGGTTGCAGATGGCTTGCAGGTGCGACGTTCTCGCGTACAAATTACCCGCGAATTACCATCCAGATTATCCATTGGGCGGGATAATCCGGTAATTTTAAAAGTAACATCGCCAAATACCAACGCCTTAATTGAAATCTGCGATTACTACCCAACAGGATTTGGTGTATCAGCAGCCACACACCGAGCTATTATTCCCAGTAATACCACTCAGAAATTGACATATACGGTCAACCCGACACAGCGCGGCGAGTTTCCTTGGGGAAATATTCAAGTCCGCCAGTTGGGAGTTTGGGGATTAGCTTGGGATGATTGGCAAATTCCCCAAAGTTTGCCAGTGAAAGTTTATCCTGATTTGGTGGGATTGCGATCGCTCACAATTCGTTTGACATTGCAATCATCAGGATCAATGCGCCAATCTCGTAAAACTGGTATTGGTACAGAGTTTGCCGAACTACGGAATTATCGCACTGGTGACGATTTGCGCTTTATTGATTGGAAAGCTACCGCCCGTCGGGTTGGGGCTTATGGGAATGCAACGCCACTGGTGAGGGTTCTGGAACCAGAACAGGAACAAACTTTACTAATCTTGCTCGATCGCGGGCGGTTGATGACTGCAAAGGTGCAGAACTTGCAGCGATTTGACTGGGGTTTGAATGCAACTTTATCCTTAGCATTGGCGGGGTTACATCGAGGCGATCGCGTGGGTGTTGGTGTATTTGACCGCCAGATGCACACGTGGATTCCCCCAGAACGTGGTCAAAATCATTTGAATCAGCTAATCGATCGCCTCACTCCAATTCAACCAGTATTATTTGAATCTGATTATTTGGGGGCGGTAACAAATGTTGTGCAGCGTCAAACTCGCAGGGCGCTTGTAGTCGTAATTACCGACTTAGTTGATGTCACCGCTTCTACAGAACTCCTGGCTGCACTCTCCAAGTTAGCGCCTCGCTATCTGCCATTTTGTGTTACTTTGCGAGATCCACAAGTTGACCATTTGGCACACACTTTTACAGATAATGTTACAGAGGCTTATGCCCGTGCAGTGTCACTCGATTTATTAATGCAAAGACAAGTAGCTTATGCTCAATTGAAACAAAAAGGTGTATTAGTACTAGATGCACCAGCAAATCAAATTGCCGATCAGGTAGTTGAGCGATATCTGCAACTCAAAGCGCGGAATCAACTTTAGTAGAAACGCGAAATTGCACTTTGCGCCCCTATACTAATATGTCAATACGGTTCAAAGAGACGCGATAAATCGCCGTCTCTACAAGTGTTTTGGTCTTCTCTGAACTGTATTGACTAATATGTCTCTACTAATTTACTCGTTATTGGTATTTTAAATTATTTCAGTTTTAGCGGCTTTCTTTATTTTAGATTTTAACCAAGATTGATTTTGAACTTGATACCGTATTAGCTTTCTGACTTCTTCAGGAGACAGATTTAGTAATTTAGCAGTCATTGCTTCTACCATATTAATCTCAGTTACCGGTAGAACAAAATCTAACTTTCGTAGAGTATTGTTAGCGGTTCTAACCTCAATAAAGCTAAGTCCTTGCTTTTTTTCAATTTCAGCTTTGATTACTTTTAAAATCACAGGAATTTTTACTTGTATTTGTTTATTAAGCTTCAGTTCTTGTTGTTGAGGATATAGTCCAAACTTTTGTGCGATCGCTACTTCTGGAAAGTTGGAGTTAGGAATTTCAATTTCTAACCTTTTTAGCAGAGAATTTGCTGTTTTAATTTTCACTTGAGTAAATTTTTGTTCTTTCTCTACTTTCATCTCAACCACTGTAAAATTAAGTGTTAGCTCTACCTGCGGTAGTGTATCAGCTTGCAACTTATCCAGCGTCCTATAGGATAATCCTAATATTTTTTTTGTTAACAAATCACTACCAGTCCAAAAGGCAATCCCTAGCAATATCATAGGTAAAATAATTAGTAAAATCTGTGGTTTTAAATAAGGCATAATATTTTATTTTCTAGTTTACACATAATACTAATTTGTCTGATAGTTACGAAGTGATAAATACCAAAAACTATCTATTGGCGCATTCATGATATGCCTTATGGTAGAACACTTTAAATTTTCAACCTGAGATAGTACTAATACAACATATAAGAGAAAATTGACTTCCTTCTTATTAATATAGTGCGTGAAATTCCCCTGTAATGAATTTACATCAAAGGTTGTATGCGGATATTAGTAGTAGAAGATGATATTGAACAATTAGAGCCATTACAAGGTATTCTATCGGAAGCTGGATATATTGTAGATGCTGCGGAAGATGGGGAAATTGCACAGTGGCTGATATCCCAAAAACATTACGATCTATTAATTTTAGACTGGATGTTACCGACAATTAGCGGTTTAAGTCTGTGTCGCCAGTATCGTCTCTCTGGTAAAACTGCACCAGTGTTGATATTGACAGCTAAAGACACCACGCCTGATAAAGTTATGGGTTTAGATGCGGGAGCAGATGATTATTTAGTCAAACCCGCAGACTTAGTGGAACTCTTGGCGCGGGTGCGTGCTTTGGGGCGGAGAGTCCCCAATTGGCAGGGAGATAGTCTACGGGTAGCAGATTTGCAATTGGATTTAGCTGAATTAAATGTAGAACGAAGTCACGTAAAAGTCGAATTATCTCCTCGTGAAGCAAAATTATTAGAATACCTGATGCGTCATCCTAATCAGGTTTTAAATCGCAACCAGATTGAAGAGGCATTGTGGGAGTGGGGTATGGAACCAGAAAGCAATGCTTTAACTGTCTTAGTACGCAAGTTGCGGCAGCGCTTGCAAGTATTGGGTGCAGCAGACTGGATTAAAACAGTTTACGGTATGGGTTATCGCTTAAATCCCCAATAATTAAATTGATAATTAGAAGCCTTGAAATGTTTCTTTCAACAATCAATGACAAGTTAAGTAAGTGGGCGTAAATAATTGTCATTGGGATAAGGCAATAGGTATAAGGGTTTTGGCCTAGTTCATTTTTATTTATATATTTTGACTTTATTGTGCCAACTTACTTACAGCAATTTGCAGCTAAATGAGGTACAGAACCAAGGATTCACAAATCAAATTATTCTTCTCCCTCCTGCCTCCTGCCTTCTGCCTCCTGCCTCAAAACCAGTGACTTTGTACCTCATACAAAAGAAAACTGCTGTATGTTTAATCGTAGCCGTCGTAATCTTGCAAGTTGGTTCACCCTAACAATGGGTAGTATTTTAATTGGGTTTGCGGCGGTAGTTTACTATGTGGAAGTCATCGATGAGTTAGAGGAACTGGATATATTACTGTATAAAAAAACCAGTGTGATGGCAGCGAATGTGAAGTCAGAACTATACAATGGTCGCCGCCAGCTAGACTTAGAACATGTCCCATTGTTGGGAAGTATGGTAGAACCATTGCCAGATAGTCAACTAGTGTATGCAAGTTGGTATGATGACCGAAAGCAACTAGTACAATTTTTTGGTAAAATTCCGAGCGATCGCCTTTCGGTACTAGGTGGATTTGATACTATCAAAACCGATGATAAAGCATGGCTGCGTCAGGTAACGTTGCCTGTTTACCAGGATGGTTTATTAATTGGTTATATGCAAGCAGCGATGCCAATCACATCTATTGAAAGTGCTTTAGCTGAATTTCGGCTAGTTTTGGCGATTTCAGTGCCGATTACCTTGGGTGCAATTGCCCTAACTGGTTGGTGGTTGGGAGGACTAGCGATGCAACCAATTCGCCACAGCTACGATCACCTGCAACGGTTTACAGCTGATGCTTCCCATGAATTGCGATCGCCTTTGACAGCAATTATTAGCAATGCTCAGTTTGGCTTTCTGTCTAAATCTACCGACCTTGAGGTGCAGCGTCAACGCTTCCAAAAGATTTTTGATATCGGCCAGTCAATGAGTATTCTGGTGACTAATCTGCTGTTTTTAGCACGTTCTCAAGGTCAATTACCCACCGAATCGCTAAAAGAAATTGACCTCAACAGTTTACTTTTGCAGATAAAAAATGATTATGTCACACACCAAGATGCACAACATATTAGTTTAACTTCTAAATTGCCTAATAACAGTGTAACTGTGCTTGGTGATGCTAACTTGCTTTATCAAGCAGTTGTAAATTTAGTTAATAATGCTTGTAAATATACTCCTGCTGGAGGAGAAGTGCAGTTACATTTATTTACTCAGTCTCATTCTGCTGTAATTCAAGTTATAGATAATGGAATTGGGATTCCTAAAAATGATTTGCCATATATATTTGAGCGATTTTATCGGGTAGATAAGAAACGCTCTCGCAAAACCGGAGGATTCGGTTTAGGGTTAGCTATTGCTCAACAAATAATTCAATCTCACGGTGGTCAGATTAGTCTCAGAAGTGTAGTAAAAAAAGGGACAAATTTACAAATTTTTCTACCTTTAAAGTAATAGACATCTTGCAAAAGTTATTTTTGCACTGCGTTGAGCGGGCAATGCCCGACTTGAAGCATCTGGCGTGCATTTAGAGGGATCTAAAACTTTTGATACCGACAAAAGGACTTTTCGAACATCCTCTTAACCTGTCGGTAGCGATCGCTAATAAAGAGATGCCAACACCTTATCTGCTGCTGCCCGGAATGCAGTTGCTGCACCAGCGCTCATATCCCGTGGCGCACAGATGCGATTTCTCACATAGGCGAGTGTGATGGCTCCAACCGCAGCCACAGTCGGATCGGCGTTGTCTTGACCGCCCACGCGCCCCCACGGTAATGCTGCACCGTTGCCATTAATCAGATAGTCAGCCAGCAATCTAAGGTGGAAATCAACCGCTTCTTTAACGGCTGTTGTGTCGCCATTAACCGCCAATGCTTGCACCCCGGAGTTTTTCAGGATATCTCCTAAAGCAACTTCTCGGTTATCAGCCAATCTCTCAGCCGCCTCTGCCCTAAATTGGATTTCCTGGCTAAGTGCTGGATCTGGGGGCAAAGGATTGCTGATTGGTATCACACCCCATCGGCGACGTAGAAGTAAATTGTTGGTGATATCATCCGATTTGACGCGGTGATAGGCAGGACGCTGTTTGAGTGCTTCAAACCAAGCGTTAATGCGAGGATACCGAGGATTTCCCTTGAGGTGATATCCCCGATAAACAGGTAAGTTAGCCGCCAAGCGATCTAAATGGGGGCTATAGGTAATATCTACCACGCTAAATGTAGATAAAAAGTAGGGGCCAGAATATTTTCCTAGAAGTTGCTCAAGTTCGTCTAATTTAGCTTCAAAAGCTGTCTGTAAGCTTGCTAATTCATTTGGATCTTCAGGAGCTTGTCGGAGGAATTTGTAAGCGATATCTCTCACACCATTGCTTTCAGCTTCTTCAAGCCACTGCCTAGCAACTGCGTTTTCCTCTGGGTCTTCAGGAAGCAAAGTTGAACCAAATTTTTCTTCTAATGCTAACAGAATTTCTTTAGATTCATAGACTAACTTTCCTTCAATTTTGGCAGCCGGAACAAGGGTTGTGGGAACTAAATCTGTATACCATTTAGGCTTGTTAGTCAAGTCGATAAACTCTGTTGCAAAGGGAATTTCTTTTTCTTCAAGAGCAAACCAAACCCGTTCGCAAAATGGACACCAAGAGTTAGTATCGCGGTAGAGCAATACTGGCGGTTCTGTATCTGGTGGTAGTTTATCAAGACTGCTAGGAATGGGAGCGGTGGAAGGGGATTGCCCTGGTCTACGCACCCGTCGAGCTGGGGTACTTTTTTGAGCAATTTCTAATAGTTCTTCCCAATTAGATACGGTGTTTTGAATTGACATATTTCACCTTGAAAAATTTAGATTATGGAATGGAAGTTATAGATAAAAATTGGCACAAATAATTGATCTTTAAATATTTAGAATTTCAAACTCAAATATGATGTCTGCTACTACACAAAGTAGCAGACTTTTTCTAGATAGCACCCCTTAAGCTAGAAATTGGTATGTCTACTACCATGCTTATAGTCTCTAAACAGATAAAAACTTAATTGTTCAACTATCAATAAACTACTGTAACTTTACTAGATTACCGGAGTTAATGGTGATTATCACATGAAAATACTTTGAAAGCAAGATTTAGTATATCTATATTTTTGGCTTGTTTAAGAAGCTCTGGCGAAGGTCATGATACTAATTCTGTATGAAGATGCGCCAAACTATGTGAGGAACGTAGACGCGTTGGCGAAGCCTCTCGAAGAGAAGCGGCTTGCCGCAGACTACCGCAAAGGTCGCATACTCCTACGGAGAAGCAAGCTACGCGCAGCGTCTCGTCAGAGAAGGATACAAAGAAAGAAGAAGCCAAGAAAATTTGGCGCAGCCTCACCAAGAAATCGTATGATTCCAGAATTCTGTTTTGATAAAATATGCAATTTCAACGAGTGTAGCCCAAGAGTGTAGCGCCCCATCCAATCAAAGCGCTGCCAAAGACTAGCCATGCAGCATTGATGCGGAAGTGAATAGCTAAAATGGCTGAGACGATCGCGATCGCCAAGCCGAGAAAATCTACAAATGGGGCTTGTGGTAATGTTAAGGTGGCTGCACCAAGTTGCAGGGTAGTAACAACCATTAGCGCTACAGCACTAACATTCACAGCATCCAAAAATGCTCTACTCCAAGAAGAGGCCCGTAAGCGGGGAATTAAGGGATTCAGGGCAGCAACGAAAACAAAAGAAGGTAGAAAAATTCCGATTGTGGCAATAATTGCGCCAGGAATACCGGCAATGATATAACCAATAAATGTAGCAGTGGAAAGTACTGGCCCAGGAGTAAATTGACCAATTGCGATCGCATCTAGTAACTGCTGTTGTGTCAGCCAGCCATATTCTTGAACTAATCCTCCTTGGAGAAAAGCTACCAAAAGGTAGCCACCACCAAACAAGACACTACCTACTTTCAGAAAAAACCAACCTAACTGCCACAAAGAAACGTTGGTTGCAGTAGATGCGCTAGCTACCGATGCAGCAACAACCGTTGATGCCTTTAAAGTTGCGCCTGTGGTGAGACTAGCAATTAGAAAGTTGGCTTTATCTCCTGGTTTGTCGTTTTTATCACCAGAATGTAACCAAACCATACCCAGCAATCCCCCAACTAATAGGGCAATTACTTCATTTAATTTGAATAATAATGTTATCAACGCTACAGCCAAAGCAATCACTAACAATTGGCGAGTTTTCACAGCCTTTTTTGCCAACCCCCAGAGGGCATTAATAATGATTGCTAAAACAGCCGGTTTTATGCCATAAAGGAGCGGAGCTACTTGAGGTAAAGTGCCGTAGGCAACATAAACCCAAGCAAACCCCCCAGTAATTAGAACCGCAGGTAAGATAAAACAGACACCTGAAACAATCAGCCCCAGCCAACCTGCATAGATGTATCCTATATGGATAGCCATTTCTGTGGAATTTGGCCCAGGAATTAGGTTAGTTGCGCCCAGCAAATCTAGAAAATGCTCCCTTGTCAACCACTGACGACGCTTAACCACTTCATCTTCAATCATGGCAATATGGGCAACCGGGCCGCCAAAGCCGATAACGCCAAGTTTAAAAAACAGTTTGGCGAGTTCACTCAAACGACTTGGTGCTGAGTTAGTCATCTTTGCTAGGGAATATTTTTCATTCAGTTTTAGATTAATCTTAAAAGATTAGGGCTGATACCATTTCACGAAATGCTTGATACAAATAGATTTGTCTCTAATTCTGTCCCCTGCGGTCTATTTCTATCAACCTGAAAGTGAAACGGTATTACGCACTCACTCTACAGAAGAATTATGTTGTGTGTCAACGTATATATCTCTTCAGATGAAGGCAGGAGGAAAACTACCCGACGCTCGCGGACTCGCTCTAAGCGTAGCTATGCCGCAGGCTTTACGCTACGCTATCTGTCTCCTACCTCCCAATACTTTTCGGTTAAGGGGGAAAGGGGAAAGGGAAATTCAAACCCTTTCCCCTTTCCCGTTTAACCTTTCCCCAGACCAAAAGAGAGATTATTGGGTTTAACCGAAAAGTATTGTCCTGCCTCCTTGCAATAACTCTTAACTCAGCACTATTTAAGCCATGACCATTCCGCCATCGACATTAAAAACTTGTCCGGTGATGTAGTTGGCGGCGGAATCGGCGGCTAGGAAGCGCACCATCCCAGCGACTTCTTCGGGCTGACCGAAGCGACCGAGGGGGATGTATTTTAGGATATCTTCGGGGTTATTGAGATCGCTGGTCATATCGGTAGTGATGAAGCCAGGGGCGACGGCGTTAACGGTAATACCGCGAGTAGCCAGTTCTTTAGCAACGCTTTTGGTGAAGCCGATTACACCTGCTTTGGCGGCGCTGTAGTTGGACTGACCTGGGTTGCCCATCTGCCCAGCAACGGAGGTAATGTTAATAATTCGCCCCGATCGCTGTTTGAGCATGATTTTACTGACGGCGCGTGTACATAAGAAAACACCAGTTAGATTAAGGTCTATCACAGCTTGCCAATCTTCTGGCTTTAAACGCAAAAGCAGTGTGTCACGGGTAATCCCTGCGTTATTGACTAAGATATCCACACGGCTAAACTTTTCCATGACGGCGTTAACTAGTGCATCGACTTGATCGCTTTTAGAAACGTCTGCTTGGATAGCGATCGCCTGACCTCCCACTGCTGTAATTTCTGTAACAACTGCCTCAGCCGCAGCACTCGAACTAGCATAATTGACAACTGCGATCGCTCCTTGTGAAGCTAATTCAATTGCGATCGCTTTGCCAATTCCTCGTGATGCACCTGTGACAATTGCGACTTTACCTTGTAATAATGTCATTTAATGTTCCTCAATCTTAGAAATACCGCGCTAATTATCTTATGGTGATTTAGGGAACATCTGAATATTGTCTAGATAAAATCTCACTCTTTAGGGTGAGAATCTTGCTGTCATCCTGCAAATTAGATATTTTATAGATAAGCTATACCTTGTATTTAGCTTTGGGATAAGGCAATAGTTATAAGGGTTTTAGCCTAGTTCATTTTTCTTTACATATTATGATTTTATTGTGCTAACTTACCTTATTTAGGCAGCTAAGATAGGTTTAAATACATATCTAATCCATATACACAAACACACACGATATATGGATTTTATTATAAATATTTAAGATTTTTGCGGCTAAATCAATCTATATTGAGTAATCTAATATTTTCCCAACAAAACCCATAAACTTGTACCGATTTTATTTACTAAGAATTACTATTGAAACAAACAATTGAAAATCGGCGTGTGTCACATGGCAACTAAAAAAGAATTTAACAGCTTTGAAGAGATGCTGTCTGCTTCTGATGTACCTGTATTAGTAGATTTTTACGCTGACTGGTGTGGCCCATGCCAAATGATGGTGCCAATTTTAGAGCAAGTCAATCTCCAACTTAAGGATCGCCTACGAATTGTAAAAATTGATACAGAGAAATACACAGATTTGGCTACTGAGTACAAAATTGCCTCTCTCCCAACCTTAGTATTGTTTAAGCAAGGTAAACCTGTGGATAGGATAGAGGGAGTGATGCAAGCACCCCAGTTGGTGCAATATCTACAAACAAAGATTTAAGCTAATACTTAGAATTTGGGTTTTGCTTCTTAGAGGCGCGAAATGTCGCGTCTCTTTTAGTGAATAGTGGTTGAACTTCTAGCAGATAAAATCTTAAGTAAATATTAAGCATATTTACTTATACGTCTAGAGAAAGTAGTTTAGAAATAGAGATGGCTATATTGTATAGATATAACAAAATATCTTGACAATAAAAGCAATATATGAATAATAAGCAAGAAAGACCTGACAAAGCCTATATTTGGGTAAATATTGATTTTGATAAGGTTAAATACAGAATAAATGCAGTGACTTGCCAGATTGAGCGGGTTATACAAAAGCACCAACTTTCAAATCAACCTGGTAACTCAGGTAAAAGAAACAATTAGGTTATGTGTGTGGCGATATCGATGATGGGCTACGCACTTTATTCTTAGCGTAGCGAACCTAAGTATCTCACCAGCTTTGCATAAAAGATTTTGGGCAAAAAGACAATATTATTATTCGATAATCGTCCACCAAATTTCTACTTGTTTATTAGTGATTATCTTATCCTCGACACTCCTTTTCAGGAGTGTTACTTTTTGGAGGATATTTGCGCTATTTGGAGCTATTGTTAAAAGGTAAAAGTAGTGCGAAGTACGCCTACAGTCGTAGTCTCATTGTTGCTGTTACCTTCTGGGTTAAAGAGAACAAACGCACCAGGGGTAATGCTGATATTATCGCTAACTTGAAGGCGATAATAGGCTTCTAAATGGTAAGGAGTGGCCCGATTCTCGCCTGTGGGGGTAAGTTGAGCAGAACCACCAGTATCACTACGGAAAAGCGGCTGACCAAAAAGAATCCCAGCAGTGTTCCCTGACTTGAATAAATCTCTGAAGTGAACTCCCGCCATCCAACTTGTAAAGGTGGTGGAAGCATTCACGCTATTTGAAGCAGCATCAACAAATAGTGCTGCACCATAGCCAGATAAGGCTATTTTGGGAGACAATCGCCATGTAACCGTACCCCCAACAGAGTTGAGTTTGACGGGTGTCCCAGCCTCAACACCAGCTAAAGCACCAATATCAGCACTAATTAATCCTGTACCTAAAATATTGATTTCATGATAACTATTGGCATAGTTTAGACCAATATCTAGGTCAGAACTGGGCTTGAAGGTTAACTGTGCGGCAATAACACTACTACCACTAAATAAACCTCCTCCCAAAGGTGTAGTAGAAACTCCTGGTAGTGCCTCACTAGCAGATTTTTGGGGTAAATTGGCATTTACACTACCGTATAAAGCTCGTAAATCCAAATTCGGGGAAATACTATAAATAAAGCCCGCCGCCGATGCTAAACCAGTACCTGAAGTCCCACCAGAAATCCGTAGCACAGGATTTAAGCCGGCGAAACGAGATATTGACTCTTGTCCTTCACCATAAAAAGGCGTAATTGCTGGGAAAGCATCTGATGTTTCCGCCGCAGTTCCCGCAAACAAGGTTAATTTATTAGCGACGGGAAAGATATACAGTAATTTGTAAAGCTGAACACTGTTTGCGCCAACACTCGACAAAGTATTGACATTTATCCCCGGAAATTGCGGTTCAAAACTGGTACGAGCGCTACTAGAACTTAAAAGAGGTGAAGCTAATCCTAAACTTTGTTGCAGGCTACCTTGTCCATCGGCTCCACCCAAAAAGTTATAAGCTTGTAATCCAGTAATTAATGAATCTTTACCAGTAAAGCTAGTGGTGAGATTTAACCGCACTCTATTGACTAGGATGATGTTCGGGTCACTATCATTAGGAGCGCCACCACTAGCACCAACACCAGCAATAATTACCTCACCATTGAGTTTGGTCGTAGTAGAAAACTGATTTGCTTCTAGTTCTGCTGTGCGAGCTTCTACAGCATCTACTCGACCACGCAATGTTGACAATTCCGCCGCAAATTGTTCTTGTAGTTTCTGCAACGCGGCTAAATCTTCTTTCTTGACCAAATCACCAGTTGCAGTCGCAATCAGTTCGTTGATTCGGTCTAAACAAGCATTTAAGCCAGCAGCAAATTCATAGCGAGTCATCGCCCGATTACCGCGATAGGTTTGATTCGGATAACCTGCGATACAACCATAGCGCTCAACTAAAGATTGGAGTGCCTGAAAAGCCCAATCAGTCGGCTGTACATCAGACAATTGGGATACGGATGTTACTTGTGCAAGTTTGTCTGAGGATGGAGATGAGCTTGCAGATTGTGCTGTGATTGTCTGTCCAAACTTAACAGCAGAATCTACTCCTAAATCTTGATTATTTTGCTGTTGCTTGACTGAGGGGAAATTTTTTTGACTATCATTAGCTATCAGCAATTGACTGGAGATATTGTTTGCTAAATTGCTTTGATAAGAATCATTTTTTTGATAGCTGCCATCATCTTGATTAACAGCTACGTTTTTATCTGCAATTTCTAAACTAGGAAGGGCTTGCACAGGTGACAACCCGGCAATTAAACACAAAAACCCCATCCCACTAGCAGAAGCTAGTAGATATTTTGCCATCATAACTCCTAACACCGATAAAATAGGGAAAAATTAATTGCGATTTTAAAATTGATTGATAAGTAAATTTAAAGTAGTTTTAGCAAGAGAATCTTGTCAACTTTAAATTTTTGATATCAGGATTTTTTCTGAATTGACTTACCAGAACATCAGCTTATATCGCAAGTATTAAATTATAGTAAATACTATTTTTGGAAAGAATTAACAAAAAATTATATTGATAGTTTTTATAGTTACTATAGTAAATAATGAATGGTTTTTGAACAGCAAGCTCCGTAGGATGCCTGATTCATAAGCCTGACAAATTTTCTCTGTTCAAATCTAAAATCAGATTGCTATATTGACAAAATAATAATTAATAGGTAGGTCGGTAAAATTAAAGCTAACTGGCTAAGGCTGTCATTTGCCTTTGTTATTGGTCATTAGTAAGGGTTTTAAGCATATTTACGTCTCGTAACATACTTGGTTTTTTTAACATCAACTTACTTAAGTCTGATTTTGTGATGAAGAATATAGATATTGAGCTTGATACTGTTAGCAAATGTAATACATATTTGTATTTGAAAGTATTATGTAAGCTCAAACCTTCAATCTACCGTTGCAGCTATTAGTTGTAACACTTTCGCCAAAAGTATCAGGATTTCGGCTCAATACCTACCAAAGAATAATTTATTCAAAAAAATTAAGAGACTGCGATCGCAGATCGATTGGAGTACAGGTAAGATCGGGAGGCAAACGGTGCAAATAAGTTCTCTTACGGTTGTTAACCAGTTTCATCCAAGAGAAGCTTTATAGCGATCGCATACAGAAAATTTTTAAACTAGGAGCGGAATTTACCATATTTTTGCAAAAGAAGCAACACCTTACAGTAAGTAGTATTTTTAACAAAACATTTGTAACTACCCTTGCAGTTTATTTACCCACCGCCTGCTATTCTTATAGTTACTTCGGTCTGTCATAGCAGATAGATTATCCTCAATAATGTTTTAATTTATTAGCGCTCATATACCATCCTGGTACTGTGGGTGCTTTTACTTTATGCTTGATAGCAGCAAAAAACCTAGTCCCCTTCCCGCGTCGGGAAGGGGAAAATTTAATAGAGAGGTTTTCCAAATACCCTAAGCTGACAGTGAAGCTTTAACTTGACCAAAACGGCGATCGCGACTTTGGTAGTTCAACAAAGCCTGATGAAATGCTTCTCGATTAAAATCTGGCCAAAGAATATCGGTGAAATACATCTCTGTATACGCCATTTGCCACAAAAGAAAATTACTCAATCGCATTTCACCGCTAGTACGAATCAGCAAATCGGGTTCTGGAGTGTTTGCCGTATAGAGGTGTTGTTCTACAAGACTTTCATTCACTTGTTCAGCACTGAGTTGGCCTTGTTCCACGAGTTGAGCTACTTGACGGCAAACTCTGGTAATTTCGTTGCGGCTACCGTAGTTGACTGCAACAGTAAAGTGGATTGCTTGATTGTTCAAAGTCTCTGCCATTGAACGCTCCATTTCCGTTTGTAGAGACTTGGGTAAAGCCGATAAATCTCCAATAAAGGAGATTCGTACACCTTCTTGATGCATCTGAGCCAACTCGCGATGTAATAATCGCTCAAACAACAGCATCAGAAAATCTACTTCTTCAATAGGACGCTGCCAATTTTCTGTTGAGAAAGCGTAGGCTGTCAACGCTTTGATTCCCCAATCCTTGCAGCAACGCAATAGTTCTTTAAGCGTACTTGCTCCTTGGCGATGTCCAGCAATGCGCGGTAATCCTCGACTGCTTGCCCATCTTCCGTTACCATCCATAATGACGGCGATATGTTGGGGTATTTTTTGGGGATTTAAATCGCTGGGTAATTTTGATTTGTTATTTGTCATTTGTCCTTTGTTTTTACTAATAGGTAGTTTCAAATAAATCTTGCAAATACTCTGGTGTGAGGCTATTGTTCCAACTCCAGAGACGACGCATTGTATAGGTGAAGGTGAAGAGGAGAGTTGCTTTGTTAGTCAATGACCAAGCATTCCAGTTGAGGGTAGCCATCATGCGGCGGAGGGTACGCATGAGGTTGTTGCGCTGATAATTTTGCGATCGCGTTTTGATGAGTGTGCGTCCAATTCGCATCAAGCCAGTATCAGGGAAAGTCCAGACTCCAAACCCCCAGAATTTGGTCGTATGGTTGATTTCATCCTGTGCTAGTTCCTCTAAAACATCCTGGAGTGCGCCAGTGGTGTGAGCCATCAACCAAATATAAAGACAGGTTGCACCGTATTCTGTGGCAATGCGGTGTAAGCCGTGGCGATATAAGTCTTCGTGAGCGTCATCTGTGGGAAGATAGCTTCTAACAGTACGAAATTTTGGGGTAATTTTCTCGCCTGTCAATTGGGTGTAGATTTTGATTAATGCTGGTGTGTGCTGACGTTCTTCCTTTTCCCACAAACCAAGTTCCAGCAGTTCGCCATCTTTACCGACAGTTCCACCAACAAACCGAGCCATTTGAGGATGCAATTTTTCTAAATATTGCCGACTTGTTTGGGTATAGCCGCGAATTGGTGCTTCTGTATCCATTGCACCTATCAATATAGATAAAAATACCTCTGCATCTAAGCCGATAATTTGATTGCGGTTAATTGTTTGCCAGTCAACGGGTTTCCAGGGACGCGGTTGGGGATTGGCAAACTGTAACGGTAAATCTTGCAGACGTTCATGTAGTTTTTCGACTGCAATATATCTGTCTATGAGTGAACGAATGCGGTGCTGTATTTGCAAGTAATGAGGACTGGGATAGCTTTGACCTGCTAAGTCTTCTGTGATTGGGCTGAGGGTGTTAAGCATATTTTTATACTTAAATTTTTATCTCTATGCCCAATAGCCTAAGCGATCGCACTTCGTTTTGTCAGTCGGCTGAAGTCGGCAGTTTTATGTGATGGGGTTGCAAAAGTCGGGGAAAAAGTTGGTTATAGAAAATATCGCTGTCTGAGCCTAGCCAGGGCGATCGCTCTCTCCCCTGACTAGACACTGAAATAGGAGGTAGCGTTACCAGGGCCCCCAGATAGCAAAGGTTATTCCTGGACTTTGTACGTTGACAAACATCGTCTGACCATCGGGGGAGAAGCAGACTCCGGCGAACTCTGATGTGTTGAGGGCATTTTTAGCAAACTTATAAAGACTGCCACTGGGAGTAATGCCCAGAATGTAATCCGTTCCATCCCCATCTTCACAGAGGAAGATGTCCCGGTTGGGGAAAACTATAATATTGTCTGGATTATCTAGTACACCAGAATTGTTTGGTTCAATATATAGCTCAACGGTATTATTAGCGGGCGAATAACGCCAAATCTGACCATTTCCAGAACTACTACCACTCTTGCAAGTGAAGTAGACATAACCACCGCCATAAAAGATGCCTTCCCCACCTGAAAATCTGGCGGCACCGCTGTTATACCCTGCTGTTCTGACAGTATCAGATGTGGGATCAGGATTGCTAATCTGTACCCAGTTCACCGCCCTAGGTGTATTTTTTGGGAAACCCGTAGCTGTGTTAATTCCAGATGACCCTGTAATCCTTAAAGCGTATAGCGTGCCGCCAGCACTCAGGTTGTTGGTTTGGTTGGGAATGAAGCGGTAGAACAGCCCATCACTCCGGTCTTCTGTCATGTAGATATACCCTGTGTTGGGGTCTACAGCAGCAGCCTCGTGATTAAAACGCCCCATAGCGGTTAGTGGGACGGGAGTGACAAAAGTATTTGCACTACTGGGAACTTCAAACACATAACCATGCTTCTTACCGTTATTGCTTTCAAAAGTTTCCTCGCAGGTTAACCATGACCCTGAAGGCGTAGGGCCACCAGCACAGTTGCGAATAGTTCCCGCCAGGACACCCCGATGTTCTAGCAGGTTGCGGGAAGAATTAACAACCAATTTAGTACAACCGCCCCTTGCATTTGAGTTGTACTTGCTGCCACTGGGAGCGCCCACACCGTTGCCAGAAGTACCGAGTTCATGATTGCGAATTAGAATCGTATTGCCATTAGACCCGGCAAAAGCACCCATACCATCGTGACCACCCGGTACTAGGTAACTATCATTCATCGTTTGGCCTGTTTCGGACAGTCTGCGGTAAGTGAATCCAGCTGGCAAATCTAATACTCCATTGGGGTCGGACACTAAATTGCCGTAGGGACCCGCAGCGATCGCGGGTTTAGCATAGAATGCTTGCAAAGGAGATAGAAGGACGGCACCTGTAGCAGATGCCCCTGCCAAAGTAAAAAACTGACGTCTCGATAGATTCAATGTATACTCCCTGATATTTTGAATGAGGCTTAATTTGTTGTAAATAGCTAGCCTCAATTATCTAGGAAGAGTAAGTTTTTCAAATTAATAAGAGGTTAAAAAAAGATTATTTAAGGCATTTAAGTAATACAAATTTCTAAACTTATCTCCTTAATATTTTTTCTTCGGCAAGTGATTATTCGTATGTAATAAGTGAAGTTCCGGTTCTATCGTTACAATTATGTAAAATTAATACAAAAATGACAAAACTACAAATTGGCTCTTCATCAGAAACAATAATAGACGCTCAGAAATACTGGAACGCCACTGGTATTTTTCTAGAAATAGGAGCAAGTTATAAGTTTGAAGTACAAGGAGAACAGTTTTGGTATGATGCCAAGATTAGAAGTGATGCAGATGGGTATACAAAACCGTGGCTACGTTGGGCTGAGATGTTCCGCAGAAAACCAAACGAAAACTGGTTTTCCCTAATTGGGAATATTGGCCAGTCTGGTGAACAAGAGTTCTTAATTGGGAAGAAATTGGAGAAATATAAAGCTTCTTCAAGTGGGGAGTTGTTTTGTTATGCCAATGATGTTCCAATAATGTATTTTAACAATCGTGGAACATTAATTTTGACTATTACAAGATTGAGTTAATTGACAACGTATTAAAGAACTGGTGATGCTGAATTAATTTCTTGGGTCGGTAAACTAGCTTTTGCAAGAGACTCCATTAGAGGTTGTTTGAAAAGTATTTGGCTGTGATTTTAGACACTTGTTGATCCCCCCTAACCACCCTTAAAAAGGGGGGAACCGGATCAAAGTCCCCCTTAAAAAGGGGGATTTAGGGGGATCTAAAAGGATTTGATACATCACTAATAACTTTTCAAACATCCTCTTAGTTGCACTCACAAGAAGCAATGAAAATTGCGGCTGAATTTTGAATAAAGTTTGCAAAAGTCGGGAAAAAAGTCGGGTTTACAGAATCTTATCCGAAAACTCCCGCAACATAACTGTAGAGTAATTTATAGTTGTCCCTAAAATCTGAACTATCCTTGTCGTTACACAATGGACGCTGAAGCAGCATTAGCATGGTTAGATGCCACAATTCCCCCTCAGACTGGGGAACGGTTGAGCGATTTGCAAAAAGTGATTCTTGTGCAAGTTTGGTTGGGTAGAAAATACTTAGATATCGCTCATTCTTACGGTTGTACCGAAGGACACGCCAAGGATGCTGGTTCTCAGTTATGGAAGCTGCTTTCTAAAGTATTGCGAGAAAAGATAACCAAAAGTAATTGTCGCGCTACTTTAGAACGGGTTCTGAGAAAAACGACTGCAATATCATCAAGTCTGATTGATTACTCGCGATCGCCACATCCCACCCCAAAATTAGAGGATACCAATTTTATTGGACGAGCAGCAGCGATCGCTCACCTGAATACTTTGGTAAATCAAGGATCAAAGGTCATTGTCATCCAAGGTGAGGGAGGCTTAGGCAAAACTACTCTAGCGCAGCAATATCTTCATCAAGAATTTGACTTGGTTTTGGAACTGCTGATGGCGAAGGAAACGCAAAATATCACCCCCGCCGAACGAGTAGTAGAGGAATGGCTCAAACAAGATTTTGATCAAGAACCTGGGGTAGAATTTGGGGTTACATTGGGACGACTCAAGCGCGAACTCCACAATCGGCGGATTGGGGTGTTAATTGACAATCTGGAACCTGCATTAGATCAACAAGGTAGGTTGATTGCTTCTCACCGCAACTATGTAGAACTATTGCGGGTGTTGGCTGATGCCAGGGTGCAATCTGTTACCTTGATTACCAGCCGTGATCGCCTTTGTGAACCTGGGTTGAATGTGAATCACTATCGGCTTCCTGGTTTGGATCAAAGCGCATGGCTACAGTTTTTTAGCAACCGGGGATTAGCCATCGACTCACCAACCTTGCAAATCATGCATCGCACTTATGGCGGTAATGCTAAAGCAATGGGAATTCTCTGCGGTTCGATTCAGGAGGATTTTGGCGGTGACATGGTTCTTTATTGGCAAGAAAATCATGCTGATCCTTTAGCAGCAACCGACTTAAAAAATTTAGCGGTTAGTCAAATCAATCGTTTGCAAGTCCTCGACCCCCAAGCATATCGCTTACTTTGTCGTTTGGGATGTTATCGTTACCAAGATATACCTACTATCCCATCACAAGGGTTATTTTGTTTACTTTGGGATGTTCCACCCGATCAACATCGCCAAATCATCGTCTCCTTGAGAAATCGGTCTTTGGTAGAGTGCGAAAAAGGCGAATATTGGTTGCATCCGGTGATTCGGAAAGAAGCGATCGCACGTTTACGCCCTAGCGATGAATGGGAAATTGCCAATCACAAAGCCGCAGAATTTTGGACAGCTAGTATTAAACAAATTGAAACCTTTAAAGATGCTTTGCAAGCTCTGGAAGCATATTATCATTATATAGAAATTAATGAGTTTGAGTTAGCAGGTAAGGTAATTTTAAAAAGCAGAAATAATCAATGGCAGCAATTTTTGCCTCTTGGTAGTACGTTGTATCGGATGGGTTTAATTCAACCGATACTGGCGGCAATCAATCAAGTTGTTAACAATTTGGAAAATAACCAAAACCTCAGTGAACTCTATAATATACTGGGCGACTTATATTGGATAACAGGTAAGATTAGTCAAGCGATAGCTTGTCAAGAAAAGACTATTACTCTGGCAACCCAAGCACTCAAATCACTTATACCTCAGCCAGAAAATAAACATCCAGTTTACTATCTGAGGATGCTAGAGGTAGATTCTTTATTAAGTATTGGTCTTTACAAAATAGATTTGTGGGAACTAGAGGGAGCCGCAAATTTATTTCAACAAGTAATTTACTTAGCCCAAAATACTGAGCATCATCGCTGGGCAGAGAAAGCATCAGTTTGTTTAGCTTTGGTGTATTCTTATTTAGGTTTGCGTGATGCCTCCTTTGCATTAGCAGATGTAGCTTATCAGAATATTACGAACGAAAAGCTGGTAGAACAGACTGGGAGATTTGTCTATTTCATGCAAATTTTGGGTCAAACATACGTCAATTTAGGAGAGTTTTATCAAGCAAATCAAATATTACAGCAAGCTTTAAATTTTGCTGAAGAAAGCCACTATATGCAGGTGAAAGCAAAGACACTCAATGGTTTAGCAGAAATTAATCGACAAAAAGCAGATTTTGAATTAGCCCTGGCTCATCATAGAGAAGCAATCGAACTGTTGGATAAAATAGGTGCTAAGTGCGATCTAGCTGAAGCTTATTATCAATTAGGTTTAACTTATCAAAAGATGGCAAAGCCTGATGAAAGTAAATTTAATTTTAATCAAGGAATTCAACTATTTACTGAAATAAAAGCTCCGAAGCAAGTTGAAAAAATTTCAACTTCACAATCTAGTTTATTTATCTGCGTTAGCAGGCATTGTAACAGTGATAAGATATCAAATATGGGTTGCGTGTAGCTTCTAAATAGTCGTTGTGGAAGACAATAACTAACTATTCAATTAAAAAGAAGACTAATATAAGAATCCGCTTTTTTTTGTTGGCGTAGGGTGGGAAGGCAAGAGGCAATAGGAAAGAAGGCTTTTGAGTTGTACAGGGTTTTTTCAAAAATCAAATATGAGTCCTATAGGAAATTAATAATCAGGCTCATAAAGATTTCCTAGCTGCAAGCCCAAACAAAGACAAACTCATGCTTGTGTGACTTGCACTGAAGAATGTGTCCAGTACGCCCACCCCACAAGAGTTATATTTAATTCGATTATGCAAATTAGATGTTTTTTAGCTTATTAAGAGCGATCACGCTTTGGTTGGGTAAGGTATTAGCTTTATCCAACCTATATTATTGGTAAACTTTCTCATATCCTGATAGCAATTTTAAAATCTCAAAAGAAAAAATAGTAGATTAGTTAAATTAACTAATCTACTACGGGTAGAGTTAGGAGACAATTTTGATATCTATAGCAATCTTAAATTAGTTGTAAAAAATATTTTTTAAACTTAGATGCAAAGTGGTGAGACAGTCAGGTTGTTATTTTAATAGAATTTTATGCTAATTTGATTAACTTTTAAAAAAGGTAGCAGATGGGGAGAAATTACCCGTCTGCTACAAGTAAACGGAGGTATAAACTTGATTATTTAATTGGCATGAACCAATTCTTGAGGCGCGGCGGCATCATAAGCTACAGCTTTAACAAATTCTTTGAGGACATCTTTGAGCCTTTGGTCAATTTCTTCATCTAAGACGACACTGTTATCAGCTTGTCGTTGAATTTGTTTGTCTACTGCATAAACAGTAGCTAAGATATGCCGCGCTCCTAATTCAGATAATACAGGTTTCAGAGCATATTCAATTGCCAATAAATGAGCGATCGTTCCACCAAGGGCAATTGGTAATACGGGTTTACCTGTCAATGATTTTTGTGGGAGCAAATCTAGAAATGTTTTTAGCACTCCTGTGTAAGCAGCTTTGTAGATTGGGGTGGCTATAATCACACCATCTGCTTTTGCTAATAAAGCTTTTGGCTGTTCTAAAGCAGGGCTGTCGTATCGTCCAAAAACTAAATCTTCAGCAGGTAAATCCCGAACTGAAATAATGTCTACATCCAAGCCTTCTTGTTGTAAAAGCTTGGCGCTGTATTCGACCAAACCATAAGTTCTAGATGGATGGGTTGGACTACCTGCGATCGCTAAAATATTTGTCATTCAATTAAACTCCTATGTATTAAATGGGAATGGGGAATTGGGAATTGGGAATGGGGAATAACCAATAACCTAAACTTTACTAGGATATGGATGTGGCTTTCTCTTTATGCTGCTTAGGGAAATCTTCATTTGCCACAATCTCGCCAAATGGACTCAAGACATGTTGCTTTTCTACTGCTGGCAGATTTTCTAAGGGCAAATGGGGAAATAGAAGTTCTGCGACTCGATAAGCTTCTTCTAGGTGGGGATAACCAGAGAGGATAAAGGACTCAATACCTAAATCTGCATATTCCAACATTCTGGCCGCTACAGTTTGGGGATCGCCTACTAAGGCTGTTCCCGCACCACCCCGCACCAAACCAACTCCTGCCCAGAGGTTCGGGCTAATCTCTAAAGCCTCACGATTACCGTGGTGTAATTGAGTCATCCGTTGTTGTCCAACTGAATCCATCCGGGCATAAGCTTTTTGGGCTTTAGCGATCGCTTCGTCATCAACATATTTAATTAAATCATTGGCTGCATCCCAGGCTGCACTCTCGGTTTCGCGCACAATCACATGTAAACGAATCCCAAACCGCAAAGTCCGGCCTTCTGCTTCTGCAAGTCTGCGAACTAATGCAATCTTCTCGGCTACTTGCGCCGGTGGTTCGCCCCAAGTTAGATAGACATCTACGTGCTTGGCAGCAATTTTTTGAGCAACAGGAGAGGAACCGCCAAACCACAAAGGTGGATATGGCTTTTGAACAGGTGGAAACAGCAGTTTCCCATCTTGAATATTGAGATAATCGCCCTGAAGATTGGCTTGTTCTCCACTAGCGATCGCTCGCCATACTGTCAAAAATTCATCTGTTAATTCATAGCGCTGATCGTGATCCAAATGCAAGCCATCTCCCGCCAACTCTACGGGATCGCCTCCTGTCACAACATTAATCAGCAAGCGTCCTCCAGAGAGACGATCAAAAGTCGCCGCCATCCGCGCCGCTACTCCAGGCGATACCAAGCCGGGACGAATCGCCACCAAAAAACGCATCTGTCGTGTCAGCGATACCAGCGTTGACGCTACAATCCAAGCATCTTCGCAAGAACGTCCCGTGGGCAGTAATGCCCCTGTATAACCAAGGTCATCCACCGCTTGGGCAATCTGCCGCAGATAGGGAAAGCTTACTGCCCTTCCACCTGTAGCAGTTGCAAGGTAACGTCCGTCGCCGTGGGTTGGGATGAACCATAGTAGCTGCATGAATCCTGTCCTTTTAAACTACGGTAAAACGATAGAACTACCGTGTTTTCTTTATAGATGTAGAGTATCACATATTCTACAAAAGCCCGCAAGAAGTTTTTTTAGAAACTCCGGTATTCCTATCAAACCAATGTATATTAAGCTGTCTTTAATTAAGATAGCGATCGCAAAGATTGGAAATCGGGAATTGAGTATGGTTATTTACCTTGCCCCCTTTTCCCTCTCATTCCCTGATCTCCCCTTGCTCCTTAGCCCTTTTCCTGTCGTCTCTAAACAGAAATAAATTGGAGTTCAGATGTAGTGAGGTCGCGCCATTGACCCAATTGTAAGTCATCTAATCGTAGGTGGGCTATGCTGACCCTAACCAGTCGCAAAGTCGGAAACCCAACAGCCGCAGTCATGCGCCGGACTTGACGGTTTTTTCCCTCTGTCAAAGTCATTTCCAGCCAAGCTGTCGGTACATTTTTACGAAATCTAATTGGCGGGGTGCGTTCAGGTAGCTCTGGCTCTTTTGATAAGAGCCTAACTTGTGCTGGTTGAGTGCGGTAATCTTGAATTTTTACGCCTGTTTGCAACCTTTTGATCGCATCTTCATCTGGAATTCGCTCTACCTGTACCCAGTAAGTACGTTTATGACCAAAACGCGGATGGGCAAGGCGATGTTGCAATTGTCCATCATTTGTTAACAGCAGTAATCCTTCACTATCCCAGTCTAAGCGTCCTACAGGATAGACATCAGGTACATCTATATAATCTTTCAGGGTGCTATGTGTGGGAGCATCTTTTGTAAATTGGCTGAGAACGCCATAGGGTTTGTAAAAAATAATATATCGGTAATGATTTGTCATTTGTCATTTGTCATTGGTCATTGGTCATTGGTCATTGGATATTGTTATTCTTTTCTTGCTCCTTTGCCCCCTAGTTCTATTTTCTAACGATATCTAAACATTTTTGAGGGGAAATAAGCGTTCAAATACTTCCCCTGTAGGGGCAAATTCATAAATTGCCCCGACGACGTGCGTTTATTTATCAAGGAAGGCAGGAGGCAGGAGGAAAACTGCCCGACGCTCGCGGACTCGCTCTAAGCGTAGCTATGCCGCAGGCTTTACGCTACGCTATCTGTCTCCTGCCCGTGACCGAACGCGAGTGCGTCTCGTTGGCGTAGCCTCTCGTAGAGAAGAGAAGGGAACAAGGGTTTAAAACCCCGCCGTCTACACGGCGCTTACAATTTGGTTGGGGTTTGAATCCCTTTTCCATTTTGCGCCTCCTGCCTCCTGCCTCTTTCAACATCAATTAATGATTAATAAACACTTGAAATGACGTATTTACGTTGATTTACAACATACCTCTGTATAGTATGTAAATCCTAAAGCCGTATTTTGTAAACGACAAAATACGATATCGTCAGAAATTGTGGGTTGAAATTTGCTTAAGATACACAACCAATGCCCTATGACTAATTACTTTCGCTCTAATGTTGATGCAATGGCTAGCTATGTTCCCGGTGAGCAGCCCCAACGCGGTACACAGATAATTAAACTCAACAGCAACGAGAACCCCTATCCTCCTTCCCCTGCGGCACTAGCTGTACTGCAAAATATTGAGGAAGAGTGGTTGCGGCGATATCCAGAACCTTTCGGCGGGGAATTTCGAGAAGCCGCAAGTAAAGTTTTAGGAGTTCCTAGCGATTGGATTATTGTAGGCAATGGTAGTGACGAATTGTTGAGCGTAGTAATTCGAGCCTGTGCAGAACCTGGAAAGAAGGTAGTTTATCCTATGCCAACTTATGTGCTATATCGTACATTGGCAGAAATGCAGGCTGCGGAAATTATTGAAATTTCCTACAGTGAGGACTACAGTTTACCTTTGGAAGAACTGGTTGCTGCCAATGGTTCTGTCACATTCATTGCATCGCCGAATAGTCCATCGGGGCATCTGGTAGCAACTAACGAGCTGCGCCAATTAGCCAGCCAGTTATCTGGAGTTTTGGTGATTGATGAAGCATACATAGATTTTACTGAAGAGAATGCGTTGGCTTTGGTAAAGGAATACGAAAATGTCATCATAATTCGTACCCTTTCTAAGGGCTACTCGTTGGCTGGACTGCGATTAGGATTTGGAGTGGCGAATCCTAAACTGTTGCAGGGATTGTTTAAAGTGAAGGATAGCTATAATATCGATGCGATCGCTTGTGCAATTGGCAAGGCTGCTATTACCGATCAAGCTTATAAAAATGCTTGTGTGGCAAAGATTAAAGCATCGCGGAATCAGCTATCAACAGACTTGAAACAATTAGGTTTTCATATCTGGGATTCCCAAACTAACTTTTTGCTAGTACAGCCTCCACAAAAAAACGCAGAATATCTCTATCAAAAACTGAAAGAACAGGGAATTTTAATCCGTTACTTCAAGCAGCCTGGGCTAGATGATAAATTACGCATTACTGTTGGCACAGATGAACAAAATCAAGTTCTAGTAGAAGCGTTGATTTATTTGTTCGGGACTGGGGATTAGGACAGGGGGAACGCATCTAAATCATTGATATTCTGACTTCCTGTAGACCCGCCTGTAGTTCCTTGAGGGTAACTGGCTTGACTGATGAGGTATCTGACTTGAGCGGCCATAGAGATGTTATTAACTGCTGAAAGCGATTTGAGCTTTTGATAGAGACCATAGGACAGAGTAACTGGTAACTTAGGGGACTTCATTATTAGATATCACTTGGATGTCTATTTATCCTTAATAAGTCAAGCTACCCTTTTTTTGAATATCACTTTGAATATCAAAAATGTGTTTTGTGTTGTTTCTGGAAGTCCTAAAAGGCTGAAAGCCTTAAGGCGGCACCCGGATTTGAACCGGGGGTGGAGGTTTTGCAGACCTCTGCCTTACCACTTGGCTATGCCGCCACATCGACAATATAATGACTTTTTGCCCACTAGTTTGATATCTTAAGGAGGCAATAGGGTCAGCTTAACAATAGTAGCACAAGATTGTGAGGTAGAGATAGTGGGTTAACTGGATGTTTCTGGTAGTCTTGTGTCACCATCCAGGTTTTCGTTATATCTGGATTAGCGATCGCTAATCCAAATTTCTGTGATAATTTAGCATTTAACCTGTGCTTCCTTGCTAGGAGCGTCTTTCAGACCACCTATTCGACACTACTTTTAAGAATATCAATCAAGAAATTAACAGTTGTAAGTGGGAATGTCGTGAAATACACGTTCATCAACATCTACCCACAAACGGCTTACTTTGAACATGTAGTGCGTTAATTAGCTTTGACTTCATCGGCAAAATTCGCCCATCGGACAAAGTGAAATGGGCCGGCGATGGAACCCCACAGACGCTCATCAGTGTCTAAATCCCTTCCTCGGTCGAGGCTGAAAAATTCTTTAGCGTCAATCTCAAATTCGTTATCTAAATAAGTATTTTTGCCGTCACGAACCACAATGCAGCCTTTACCAGGTTCGACCCTGCCTTTGAAGCTCTTACCTGTCCACTCTACAATCATGTTGCAGCCTGGCATTTTTTCCAGTTGGTCAACAGACAACTCTTTGAGGCGTTCGGGTTCACGAGATGCACCGTAAAATTTTTGTTCTTCTTTAACGGTGTAGTGTTCAATAGCAATGTGGTTTTCTGCCGGAATCAATTTCATTACCCGCATCCGGTAGGGTTGATTGAGCATAAAATCATAAGCTTGTTCGAGAAACAAACTTACTCCTGAGAACAATTCCAAGGGAAGGGGACGGATACACACACGAATGTGGGCATAAAAAGGCGGATTTTCAAAAGCTTGTTCTTGATTACTAAAGTCAGCTGACATCCATCGGGCTAAGGTGGCAATATCAGTAGAATGAGTCATGTCGCTTCGCTCCAAATTCAAAATTCAAAATTCAAAATTAATAATCCCCATAAATAAATTTAGGGGCTTGTATCCTTTTGTTTGTTGGTGATTATTAAAATGATCAACCAGCTGATTAAAAATTCTTTAGGATTATACCATTTTGGATTTTAGATTCTTGATTTTTGATTGGGGATTGCCTTGCTGCATCTTGCTTAGTGTGAATTCATCTATCGCAATCATTTGGCAATTTGGGATTATTTTGACACTCGCCAGACTAAAAAATATTGCCTGCGATACCTCCGGTGGGCTTTGCCTACGCAATTTTTACATTAGATATTACAATCGCTGGTATTTCCAGGTTACTTAAAATCCCATTGCCTCGGCGACTGCGCCCAATTCTGCTGCAATCCCCTGTTTAAATTGACTGTGATTGTGTTTAATGGCTGTATCTGGGTCTTTTAGACCATTGCCTGTGAGGACACAAACCACTGTCGCTCCTGTAGGAATTTGGTCTTTTACCTGCAATAATCCGGCTACAGAAGCGGCGCTAGCAGGTTCGCAGAAGATACCTTCTGATGATGCTAAAAGTCGATAAGCATCGAGAATTTCTGCATCGGTAACGGCATGGAAATTTCCCTGACTTGCGGTTTGGGCTGCGATCGCTAATTCCCAGCTAGCAGGGTTGCCAATGCGAATTGCTGTCGCTAGGGTTTCGGGATGCGCCACGGGCTGACCGTGTACTAATGGAGCTGCACCTGCGGCTTGGAATCCCATCATTCGGGGTAAGCGATCGCACTTGCCATCTTGATGATATTGACAAAACCCCATCCAATATGCTGTGATATTTCCCGCATTGCCAACAGGGATACACAGCCAGTCTGGGGCATCACCCAGCGCATCGACGATTTCAAAGGCTCCAGTTTTTTGCCCTTCTAGGCGGTAAGGATTGACGGAATTTACCAAAGTTACCGGATAGCTTTCGGCCATTTCGCGGACAATTTCTAGCGCTTGGTCAAAATTCCCTTTAATTGCCAATACTTCTGCACCATACAGTAATGCTTGGGCTAACTTGCCCAGTGCTACATAACCGTCGGGAATTAATACAAAGGCATTCATCCCTCCACGCCTTGCATAAGCGGCGGCGGCGGCTGAGGTGTTACCCGTGCTGGCACAAATTACTGCTTTTGCTCCTGCTTCCTTGGCTTTGGAAATTGCCATAGTCATCCCCCGGTCTTTGAAGCTGCCGGTAGGATTCAGACCATCATATTTTACAAAAACCCGTACTTGTCTGCCAATACGTTCTGCGATCGCTGGCACTGGTATTAGAGGTGTGTTGCCCTCCAAAAGAGTGACGACCGGGGTTTTTTCACTGACAGGTAAGTATTGGCGATAGGCTTCTATCAGTCCGGGCCAGGGTTGGCGATGAGATTTAGCAACAGACAGGCTCAAAGTCACAGGATTTAAAATTTCTTAATGTTAAGGATTCGATATTTAGAGAAAGTGGCAGATGGAAGCGGAAGAGGAAGAAAGTGAATTTTTCTTTGCCCTGTCCCAGCTCTTTAATTCCAAAAGAATATTACTTATAGAATATTATTTTTTGTGGTGCAGGTGTTTCACTTGCCATTTTTATTTAGAATACCAGTTAAATAGGCAATGTGCTGTCTCTCCTTGGCAGTAGCCTTGGACGAGTCCTTGCCCAAGGCTACTGCCAAAAAAGGTGGATATTAAAAAGGCATATTTTTAAGGGGATTGGGGAAATCTTTGCTGTGTCAGTCCTCAATTTTTCATAATTTAGCAGAATTCTTGATATAGTCTACATATAATTCCTGCGTAAATTCCCTAAAAAGAGCGATAATAATTCATACAACCATAATTGACAGGCTAATCAATTTAAGTATTGCTAAGTATCGTCAAGTGGGCGGAAGCTTTGCACACTTAGGGCACTATTCTGTTTGGAACACAGCCATGATACTCGCCGTCTCTTATGATTGAACCTAAAATCCATTAGAGTAATTAATGAAAAATATACAATATTTTAATAAAGCTTAAAAGAGCATTATTATAATATTTCTAATGGTGTGAGTTAAATTGTGGATTTAATTAGCGATGCCTACTTGTTTATCTAGTGTTTCCGATCGCCAGTCCCAGGCTAACTGGGTGAGTAAGCTAACCAAGTCTTATTATCAAGACGATCAGCAAGCTAAATTTATGCATTTACAAGCAGAAGTAGACTCTCTGTTGCAGCAGTTGGAAAACCTGAAGAACCAACGTCTAGCCGAAACTAACCAAAAAGAATAAGTCAATTTTGGAGATAGCGATTGCCAGTGCCTCTTTAATTTAAATTTGATTAGAGGGCGTGCTATTCAAAGCGCTGATTTTTCTCTAACCAGCGCCTCAGACTGTAGTTATGAGCATTTTCAATTAATAAAGCTAAAGATTGCACGTCTGAAAGCTTGGCGATCGCAGAGAGTCTTTGTAAGTCATTTCTGGTAAAATCAGTGTAAATGACTTGATTGCGATCGGACAAAATTATAGTCCGGTCGCGGCGTTGTTCTGTATTTTCCGCCTGATTTTCAGGTGAAGACTGATTCAAGGATGCTATTGCTGCTGCTGAGATAGTCAGTATTATTTCTGGTTGAGCATTATTTGTTAAATCAATCACTTGAACGGGCCAATCACCCAACTTTTCCTGCATCTGCTCAAAGGTAGGAATAGCACCAGCCGCAACTTCACCGGATTGCTGTAAAGATTGCCAGACACTCGATAATATTACCTTCACCCCTTGGGGATTTTGTTGATGCAGTTCTTTTAGAGTGATGGGAGATGGTTGTACCCATTCCAGTGCTGCATTTGTCAAAGCTAGAGGTTTGGGTTGAAGAACATCGTTTTGATTCTCTGGAATTTTTGGGCCCGCAGCCAATAGGCGCAAAACTTTACCCTGTAGTTGCACTGCTTTGATAGCGACTATAGTAATTTTTTGTTCTCCATTTGGCAACCAGACTATAATCTGGATTTCCGGGTCAGAAATGATTCCCAAAGTTTTCCATAAAAATTTGGCGGCGGAAGTTTTAGGTGGGTTCAAATTCTCAAAGGGGGAATTTAGCCAGCTTTTACCGTCATTAAATGCACTCACCTCTACCTGATACCAAACTTGATTATCAGTGAGTTTCAAGTCTGCTAAGGAATTTGGTTGCAGCCACTCACTGCTAGTAACTTGAGTAATTGGTTGCACTGTACCAACAATCTGACTAGGGTGAGTAGAGGATATTTGCGACTTTGCACCCTCACTATTGAGTCTTGCTAATAGACCTTGAATATAGACAAGATTATCTTTTGTAATTTTTGGTTGCGTCTTTAACCAGGAATTAGCGTGTTCTTCTCCCTGCTGAACAGCCAAAATCAAAGCGAACCAAGCTTGCACATCCAGTCTATTTGGGTTCACCCGCAACGCTGCGGCTGTGCGATTCCACAACCGTTTTTTATCGGCTTTGAGTAGAGTCGCAATTTCTTGGGTATTATGTGGCGACGCTTCAAACACCTGTAATGCTTTCTCCCAGCGACCATCAATCAAGTCTGCTAGCACTTCTTGACTAGGACTTGCCCATTTTTTCTGGGCTTGGGTTTTAGTAAGTTGGGAATGCAAGCGAATCAAATCCATTTGCGCTTGCGCCACCCCTGGAAAAACTCCTTTGCGCTGTTTTTTGATGAATTTCAACCATTCAAAGGCTGGTGTCCATAGTCCACTACGGGCAATTGACAGGGCGTTTTGGTATGCAGAATCTTTGAGGGCTGCTGATTTGAGGGTAATCGCCTCTAATTCAATTGGTTTGAGGAATAACTTCACAGGCTTGACTTGGTAAACCTGTAAGTGCGGTTCTAAGCCTATAGTTTGATCGACAACTAACTCTTTTGTACCATCACCAGTTACCTGCTGCCATCTGGGTAATTGTCCGTTGGGACTTGTCCAAGACAACATTTGTAGTAAATTGGTGCGTTGTGGATTGTAGTATACAACTTGACCATAAGCACCAGTTCCTGGTTGGCGTTGACCCTGCAAATTAAACCAAACCCCTGGTGATGGTGTCCCAGCATCAAAGCGTTGCACTTTAGTTAAAGGTAGGGGAACACTGATATCTTGGGGTTCTGATGTTTCATCAAGTGAGGGTGAAATCACAGAGGATTCTTCTGGCCCAGTTATAGGTAATTGAGTGGCTAAATAGTAGTAATTTTCGGACTGAGATTTAAACTCTAACTCTTCTGATAGCTCGTAAACCCTGAGTTCCACAAGTTTTTTACAATCTGATTGACAATTAGCACGCTGTTGCCAAACTGGCAGTAAAAAAGAGTCTTTGGCATCTTGACGTAAAGGCAGAATTTCGCCAAATATTTGGTTTTTTTGACTCAAATCGAGTTGAATTTGTTTGAGAGTTTTGGGGCGTTCGTGGTTGCCAAGGGGGATTTGTGCCCATGCGGGTAAAATTTTATTTAGCCAGCTTACCTGGTCTGGATTGAAGATGAAGAGAACGCTAATCCAGGCGAAAACCATAATTAGACTAGCACTACTCAACAAAATTGCGATCGCTAGCGTTGACGACAACCAACTTCCCCCTTTGAGCTTTTTCTGGGGTTTTTTAGCGATGCGTTTCATCACACCTGTATGAGGTTTATTTTGTTTAGAGGCTTTTTGTGTCAGCTTGCGTGGACGATTTGCCATAGATTGGGGATTAAAAACTGGGGGTTGGGGATTGGGGACTGGAGTCGGAGATTTGAGTCTTTGAGGTTGATAAATCCAGTTCAAAGTATGACCGAGGCTCTAATTCCCTTTGTCCCCCAGTCCCCAGTTCCCAGTACCTAGTACCTAGTCTCCAATACCCAATACCCTGTTATACTCGTCCTTTCAGAAGTTGCCCAGAAAGATTAAGTCTAATTTTGGACAAAATACGTAAATTTTCCCATGTGAACGCTAGACAATAGCGCATACACTCTTCACTTAAGTATGTGAGCAGAGTGTAAAAAGTTGAAAGGTATACTTATTAGCCGCAGTCATCGCAAAACCTGGATGCTCGCATGGTTACTCATTGCGGGAGTAAATGGAGTTGCCCAAAAAGCATCAGCACAAGAGTACATCAATACAGAAACGACTCAGGCGCAGGAGAGTATAGATTTAAATTCTCCTCCCCTCTCCCCCATAAATCCGATGGCACAAGTTACATCGGTTTCTCAACTCAAAGATGTACAACCCAATGATTGGGCATTCCAAGCATTACAGTCTTTGGTGGAACGCTATGGTTGTATAGCAGGGTATCCAGATAGTAGCTATCGCGGTAATCGCGCCTTAACTCGGTATGAATTCGCCGCCGGTGTGAATGCTTGTTTAGATAGAGTCAACGAATTAATCACTACAGCCACCAGCGATTTAGTCACCCGCGAAGATTTAGCAACATTACAAAAATTGCAATCAGAATTTGCCCCTGAATTAGCAACTTTGCGGGGTCGTGTCGATAGTTTAGAAGCCAGAACTGGCGAACTTGAAGCAAATCAATTCTCAAGAACAACCAAACTCAGTGGACTACTAATAGTTGGTATTCAAGGACGGACTAGCAATCGTGGTGATGTCAATCCTAGAGATGGACAAAAAGATACAGATGATGGCGGGACAAACATTAATGTCATATCCTTGGCGCAACTATATTTGACTAGTCAAATCACTCCTAGTAGTTACTTGTTTACAGGTCTTATAGATGGTAACGGAACAACTTCGCCTAGATTTACCAATAGTGTTTCCCGGAATGATGTTTTACTTGGCTACGAATTTCCTACAGATAGCTTGATTGTAAGTGACCTCAATTTTCATTGGCTGGTTACGGATAAATTAGCAATAATGGTGGGAACAGAAGGCGTAAGTATGCCTGCTGCTTTCCGAGGCCCCAATCGGGTAGAAAGTGCTGCAACAGGGCCGCTGTCTTATTTTGCCCAAAGAAACCCAATTTTAAATATGGGATACGGTCACGGCGGTATAGCTATTGATTGGCAATTTGCTAAACGCGCTAGTTTGCAGGCAATTTATACTAGTTATAAACCAGGCAATCCCGGTAACAGTAGCGGTTTATTCGATGGAACCACAACTACTGGTGTGCAATTGCTGCTAACACCAACTGACACTCTAGATTTAAGCTTGTATTACGTCAACAATTATTCTTCGGATGGTTGTTTGCTAACCTTTGTTGGTGATGAATGCTTAACTACAGTTAATACCACTACCGGAAAATCAGCACCTTTGCAAACTAATGCCGTGGGTGCGACTGTCACTTGGCAAATTTCACCTCGCATTAGCGCAGGTGCGTGGGGTGGTTATACTAAATCTTACATTCCTGGGCAATCGGGAAATGTAGAAACGACGAATTATATGGTGTTTATGAATTTCCCTGATTTATTTGCTAAAGGAAATTTGGGGGGAATTTATGTCGGTCAACCTCCTAAAATCACTAGTAGCGACCTACCTCTAGGGAATAATGTCCCTGATTTTATTAATACTGGTTTAGGACGTGCAGGTGGACAACCAGGAACTACCACTCAAATTGAGGCATTTTATCGTTTCCAGCTAACAGATAATATTAGCATTACACCAGGAATAATTCATCTCTTGCAGCCTGGTAATACACCAGATAACGACTCAGTTACCATCGGCATTCTGCGGAGTACTTTTAGTTTTTAATTTTGCTTGCAGACAAACATTGTAGAGCTTACAGCATATAAGACGAGAGGGCCATCTGATAAATTCAAGTTTTTGGCGATTTTTGTGTGAGTTCTGGAGATATAAAAAAAGGTTTGGCGGTGAGCCAAACCTCTATATAAATCCAGTGCATAACAACATCCCGAATTAATTTACTCATTATTATATTCATAGGGCATCTTCCTATAGGATGTGTGCAAATATCCTCAAACCTGATAGGGTATTTTCCTAGTATCATTAAATACTTCAAATATAAAATTAATCTGCCAGATGTTAGAAGCTATGGCAGATTAATTTAGATATTAAAGATAGTAAAACAACTCAAAATATTTTTACATGCAAAACTTGCATGAAAGCAATTTTTTCAACTAGTAAACAAAATAAAAGACGGGATAGTTTATCCCGTCTAAATAGCTTGAAAGTGGCAATACACCTTGGACTCTGCAAAAAACAGCACAAATAAAACTTAATAGGTTGTAAGACAAACAAATAATATGAACAAAAAGAATGCTAGTTGAGCTTATTCTTAATGTTTCAATCATTTGCATTCTAGCTAATATATCACAACTTAATTATAATTTAATGTCAAAATGCCAAACAATTAACAACAAAAAAGACGGGCTAACGCCCGTCTTCTGTATAAAAAGTAAAAACATCTTGGTAATTTCTGCAATATATCAAAATACTCTAATCACTAGCTGCCAAATTGCCAAATACTTATCAATCAAAGACGAATATTATTTTCTCTGTAATTAAATGTATTTGTCAGCTATAGATTTTACTCTCAAGAAAAATTAATAGTTACTCAAAGGATTTAGTGATCGTTTATAATAAAATATTTAGTTTTCTCTTGTTGTCGTTAATTAATATTGCATAAGGTGTGCTGCTTCGAGACATAAAAAAGCCTGCGTAGGCGTAGCCCATCGTAAACATTGCACCATCAATTAGAGATAATTTATATTTGTCTACATGGTATAATTTTTTACAATATTTATGCGAGATATATCTGTAGGGGCAATTCATAAATTGCCCCTACAGTCCAGGTTTATTTACTATCAAAGAATGATTAATAAAAATTTATTTGTTAGGCAAAACCTTATGCAGTATTGGATTCTTGTGTACAGTACGTATTTCTAACAAACTTAGACGGCTAACTGTTAATAAGTAACAACTAATCATAGTAAATAATTAGCAATTAAACATTAACAATTAGCCGTCAACCCCCTTGGGGAGTATTTAAAATTCAAAACGTCAGAATGATTTCTGTAGGAAAGTCACTCTAAGCACGCTCATCAAATCTAGTGTAGAAACCACCGTATTTTATCCAGTATTGTTTCAAAGTATGATGAGGAGTATGTAAACTAGCTTTAGCCTGATATAAAATTACTTGGCGATGATCGCCCATCCAGATTTTATTAATGGGGTCAACGGATATTACTGTTCCTCCTAAAGAAGCGACACATTGAGAGAATCTTTCAATGGTCGTATATTCTAATGTCTCGAATATAAAAAAGTTACCGGAACAAATCAAGTGGCGGCTACGAATCCAACAGCGCATCTTTTTTTCAGCCTGTGGAGGTAACATTTTATATTTAACAGATTCAAGCTGAATCAACATAATGCTCTCACTGCAAGTAATTCATCAGCAAAACTTTCCCGTTTCTCAAATCGCAAAGGCCCAGCAGTTGACCCCCATATCTGCTTGTGGGTTTCAATATCCATACCTTTATCTAGACTTATCCAAGTATGCTCGGTTATTTCTACGTCGCTGACTAAATATGTCTGGCAGCCATTGCGGTTAATCAGACATTGATTACCCGGTTCCACGCTACCCCGAAACATTTCACCCTCTCGTTGAAAAACCATCGAACAGTTATAACGCCGTTCGATACAATCTGGGGTGATGGTTTTGAGGATATCTAATTCACGAGCCGCACCTGCATAAAGCATCTGGTCTTTCAAGCTGTAATTTTCGATATAAATGCGATCGCCACAATCTACCAGTCTATGTACTCCTTGGCGGTAGGGTGTCCATAAATCGTGGTCATAAGCTTGTTCTGAATAAAAACCGATGGCAGAAAAAAATTCAATCGGTAAAGGACGGAAAAAAATGTGAATGTGGGCGTAAAGTTGGGGATTTGCAAAAGATTGCTTGTAGTTGCTAAAATCTCCTGCCATCCAACAGGCTAAGGTGAGTAAATCACTAGCGTTGGTGCTAGATTCACTGGGTGCTATTGTCATATTCAACCTCAGTAGTGACAAAACTAGATGATTCCTTTTATGTTTTAACCTGATATTACTAACTGGTTGAACTAGACAAAGAGCGAATCTCTGAAGAAAAGGAAGCTGTTGTCACACCTTTACCATCACTGGTTTTAATTGTCGCTACCCGAAATCGCAGATTTGGTGTGGCAAACCAAATTCGCTCTTCAGCAGCAGCATGTTCATACTCCGTCAGCAGGGTAAAAATCCCATCTTCACTCAAGTGGTATTTACCCACTGCTGGAATTGTTTCAGCGTATCCTTGGTCGCGTAAGAGTTTTCCCCTAGAAGGATTTTCTATATCTGGAATTGGCACCAGCACGGTACTACCAGAGATTGGTTTATCGTCCCAGTCTGACTCACCTTTCCAAGTCATCCGAAAGGGGTGAGTGATACTGGCGGGGTCGGTGTCATACAATTGACAAATTGCTAATACCGCCGGATCGTCGGTGGATAGAGACTCAATGTCAATGTTAGACAGCACTTGTTCAAAGTGAGCGAATGCTAAATGATGACCACTACGTTGCGATCGCCATCGCCCAATTGAAAGTTCAAAGAATTCAGTAATTTCCATTAGAAAAGTGATTTTAAAAAGTAGCCTACAGTCCAAGAAATATCTTGGCTAAATAGTTATTCTCCCTGTCTATATACTAGCTTCCTTGACTAAAACTGCATTTGGGAGTGCTATACATGGATAGCGGGGCTTTTAGCCCCTGCTGAGTTAGTAATTAGGCAATACGGTTCGGATAAGCATTTTTCACTTTCCTTGTGGTCTGGGAAATGGGCAAGGGGTAAAGGGGAAAGGATGTATTCAAAACATGAGTCCCTTTCCCCTTTAACCGAACCGTATTGAGGAGTTAGGGTTATTATTCTATCCCCAGTCCCCAGTCTCACTCCCTACTTACCGACTTAAGCAACTTCAGTAATACTGATGATTTTGCCGCCCATTGTATGAATGTTTTGCACTTGTCCAGACAGTTGGTTGTAGTTAACTACATATTCAAGGTTGCCCAGACGAGTACGGAGACTAGCTGAACCTTTGACTGCCTTAATCAAGAAGCGTTTGCTGGTGCTGCTTACACTAGAACCAGCAGCAGGAGCCTTGATAGATGTGGGTAAATTTGCACCTATATCCCTGATTAGTTTAGCTTTGCGATCGCTATCGCTGCTTGCTACTCCTCTCAATAAGGTAAAGGTGCGGTTAAAGGTAACATTCTTAATTCCTATTTGGGAGCTAGTGCTGCGAGGATAAGGAACAATATTCTCGCCAAAATTCCGCTGATACTCTTCGCTATCGATATAGGATTCGATTTCAGCATCGTAGCCCTGTTCGTTGTAGATGCGGACGTGTTCGGCAATTTCTGCTTGATCGGCAGGAGGACGACCTAGCAAGTGTTTGAAGTTTAGTTCAATGAACCGATATTGGGAAGAAGAACTGAAAAACAGAGATTGATAGAGTTCTGATTTCGCAACAGTGTTGACGAATTCGCGGACGCTGATTTTGCGATCGCGCAATTGCGATTCAGCAGTAGCTAGGCGCTCACTTTCTAGCAAGTGAGCATTCCCCAAAACCTGTTTGTAAACCGCCCGAATCAGTGTTTGTAATTCACTTTCGCTGGTGTTCGGACGCAGTTCAACATTAGGTGAATCAATAGCCCACAGTGACATTGAAGTATCTCCCTAAAAACGTAAATTAAATGAAATTTTTGAGCATTCTACCCCTTATGGGGGTAGAATTTCGCCTCAGTTGTCAGTTATTTTTGCTACTGACTAGCATGTGTAAAACTTTATTTTTTTAAAGTGCGTTAGATATCTTTGTATATGACAACTGACGGCAGAATTGAGCAAATCCTAATCATGATGCTGGTCTAAAAGCTATTTAAACTATCTCCCAGTTAACAACTAGATTTTATGAGAAGGAATTCAGCAGATGTTAAAAAACTTTACATCTTTGTGACAAAGGAAAGGTCATAGAGACTTTAAATCCTTATTAGTTTTAATTATTTAAGTTTTTACATCATTAAATACCTTTACACATTCTGATACGATGCCGAAACCATATTTATTAAATTTTGTTAAGTTAGATAATACTTTAGATAAATTTAAGCTTGTTTTTAGAATTTGATTTGAGATTGGGATGCAGGCGATTGTATTGCTGTTTTCCCTTGAGCAAGAGTATTTATAGTGCCGATTCACCAAAGTTAATCTTGGTAAGTGGGCAAGAATAAATCAAACTATGTTACGTAATGTAAATTCAATTAAATTGGCTCTTAGTAAGCAGCTATAACCGTGACTACAAACCTTGAATTATTCACGCTCACTTACCTTACCGAATTTGAAAAGTAGCCAGTTGGGTGATTAAATGGTCAAAATAGGGATTAAGAATTTCTTGCTGATTGGCTGGGCAGCGTTTCAAACTAGCAGCTTTAATGCTTTTTAAACCTAAGAGCATTGCATCTAATGGAACTTGTAATTCCTGATAGAGTAAGTTCATATAGTGCAGTCCTGTGGGATTTGTATACTCAGCGTGTCCACCTGCTATGCCATAAGTAATACAACGGAGAAAATGCCAAAAATCTCGCCAGCAAGCTTGGGCGCGTTCAGGCGGATAAAGACCACCTTCAGGCTGGACAATTTCAGGATAGGTTGTCAAAACCTGCTCTCTAGCTTCATCAACAATTTCGGCGGCGCGAGCGCGTAACAACACAGCAATAGGAATCAACTCAGAATTATCGGATGACTTGGTTTGAATCTGTAATAAATCTTCGTCGCTCAGATAACGGAAAGCATCATCCGCAGCTTGAAATATGGCGATAGCGGCTTTGGAATGAGACTGTTCCCACTCAGCAAAGCTGATAATTCTAGCTTTGGCGATTAATTCTTTGACGGTTTCGCTTAATTGAGTCATTGGTTAAGAGTTTAGGGTATTGCGTTAAATCTTCCCAAATGCGATCGCTATTTTTTGACATCTGTAAAATAAAGTAAAGATAGCTCTACCAAATGCACCTATGGAAATCGCTCAAATCCAAACTGAACTGAAGAACCCAGATTTTCACTCTCGTTTGAAGGCGATCGCAGCCCTCAATGATTATGAATCAGAAGTTGCAGTTCCTCTCTTAGCAAGTAAACTTCATGACTCAGAATTTTTGGTGCGTTCTTTTGTAGCCAGGGGTTTGGGTAATCAACAATCAGCAGAATCCTTTGCTGCTTTGATGCAAATTATGAAATTTGATGATACCCCCAACGTGCGAGCAGAGGCGGCAAATTCTTTATCGCTATTTGGCAGAGTTGCAGTTTCTCATCTAGTTATGGCATTTTATCAAGATGACCACTGGCTAGTTAAGCGGAGCATTTTAGCTGCGATCGCTGAAATGAATTGTCCTGAAGAACTATTTGATATCTGCGTTCAAGGTTTAAAAGATGAAGATTTCACAGTTCAGGAATCCTCTGTTGATGGACTCGGTTTACTAGCTGATTCTAGCCAACATACTGCGGCACTATCCCAAACACTAACGTTAGTGAATGATGAATCTTGGCGGATGCGCGTGCGAGTTAGCTATGCCCTCAAACGCTTTGACGAGCCGGAAGCAAAAGCAGCCCTGAACCAACTTAGACAGGATGAGGATCACCGAGTTGTCGGAGCTGCTTTAGAAGACTTGTTGCCACAATAGCGATATGGGCTTGTGCCGAATCTTGTGATAAAATTTATTTCAACAATAGGCAAGATGTTTTTTTACCTTAAATTTGACCAAAATATCCGGGTAATCTGCCAAAATCTGGAAGAAAAGATCAACTTTTTTGAGATGAGGAGGCATTTGTGACTGAGATAGAAACTGGTCAAATGACTTGGCGACCACCAGGTTCCTCAGAATCTGCTTTACATTTGCGACATAAAGCTTCGGAAGCCTGGCGATCGTATAAAGAATTTCCCCAATATGCTTTACCCGATCCACCGGGTTTTTCTGAAGGATACGCTACGTTTTTAGCACTCTTAAAAAAGAACTGGCAACTGTTGTAAAGTCACTACAGAACAACAAAAAAATTTTGGATTTTAGATTTATTTAGCCCACTAGGAGCGCGTCTTGCACTCATACTATGTTCGGATAAGTACTTGTAATGACGGCTGACGCGGGGAGTTTTGAATTATCAAGTAATTAAGCGAACTTGATATTGATATCCCAAATCTAAAATCTAAAATTGCCACGATCAAGCACTCAAACTCTCACGAGTTGTTGTGCGAGTGTAGGCGTTCCAAACGTCAAGTTCTGAATATGGGCGGCTTTTAAGCATAGCTTTAGTTGCTTCTGTGAGTCCTTGGGCTAAAGTAAAATCTGCACCAGCGATACTTTGAAGATGCTCCATCTCTGCATCACAGAGGTCAGTTGCTCGCAGGTCTGCATCCCGCAAATCGGCTCCAGTCAATCGAGCATTCCGCAAACAAGCCCCAGTCAAATAAGCTTTCGTCAAATCAGCGCCACTTAAAGCCGCACCTTGCAAATTTGCTCCTGTCAAGTCAGCGCCACTTAGGTAGGCTCCACGCAGATTAACACCTTGTAAATCTGCGTTTCGTAAAGAGGCTGTGTTAAGAAAAGCACCATTGAGATTAGCACCCGGACCTACAGCTCCCGAAGCTTTGTAGTTATATTCTTGGGGCCATTTCGTATGTGTATCATAACGTGCTACTTGCAATTTGGCTCCTTCCAAATTTGCGCCACTGAGATTGGCTTGTTGGAGGTTCGCACGGTTTAAATAGGCTCCCTGCAAATTAGCCCCACTCAAATCGGCTCCTTGCAGATTAGCGCCTCGCAAATCTGCGCCACTCAAATCGGCATTACTCAAGACTAGCTCACTGAGGTCGGCTCCTAGTAGCTTGGCTTTGCTCAAATTAGCTTGTTGTAAATCGACTTCTCTGAGATTGTATTGGTACAAATCGACCCAATCCAAATGGTTTCCGGCTTTGAGGGCTGTTAATATTTCTGGAGTTGGACTGGGGCGTTCGCTAGTGATAAGTTGAATTTCACTATTTGTCATCAGTTGATAAAAATATAACTTTTGGAGTTATTCTACACTTTAGCGAAATTGGGACTTCATCTCATTGCTCAGTATTCACTAACGGCAAAATTTGATAAAAAGAGGTTTTAAAACAGATGCATCTAATACCGCCCTTGTCAATGATCGACTTCTTCCGTAAAAGTGAGGGTACATGGTTTACGGAACGTTCCGTTCACCATTTTGACTCGGCGGCGGATGAGTCTGGGCAGTCGAATTTGATCGTTAAAGTCATGGAAAAGGACGATCCTAAAGTCCAAGAAGTCTGTAAAGACCAAGGCATAGACCCAACTAAAGCAACAGGCGGTGCGAGTTTTGCATGGCAGGCTAACTTAGACACCAGGCTACCTAATGATAATGCTGCCATTTTGGTTGATATTCCCGACGAAACGAGGCGTTCTGGAAAACTGATCCGTAACCAAGGTTATGTTGAGAGCATTCCCGTTGTCAGTCGGTATCGGTTTGCCGATGATGGAGTTCTGACGATTGATACTGACTATGACAATAACCAAGGTCAAGAACGTTGTTGGTTTGTTACTGATGATTTTCGTGTCAGGGTTAGTACCGTGCGAATGATGAACGGTGTCAACTTAATGGCTTATTGTTCTGAACGTCGCTGTGTTTCCCAAGAACTTCTAGAGCAAATGATCGCTAATCATGCCAGGCATTAGTGGGGAATGGGGAATGGGGAGATAAGGAAAAATAACTAATACCCAATGCCCAATGCCCAATTCCCAATCCCCATTAAGGAATGTTGCTTTGTTTCTCATAAATGAGACGTGTATGATTGCCATCACTTATTTTCATGCAAGGGTTAACAAATCATGTTCCATGTATAAACCTTTCCTGGAATTTTTAGAAAAAGAGCTATTTAAGCGCTTTGATTTACAAAGTAGGGTAATTCCCCCTGGTTTAGAATTCAAAGTTAGCGATCGCGGCAGAAACCCTGCAACTATTCGCAGTTGGTGTTACCAATCTCAAGAGTTGCGGAAAATTCGCTATACCTATATTGATGCCGGGGAAAGCGCCCAAATTTTTAACAGCGTGATTTATCCTAGTCATAACTACGATTTACCTCTGTTAGGGATTGATTTTTTATCCTTTGGCAAAGTCAAAAATCTAATTGTGCTTGACTTTCAGCCTTTGTTTCAGGATGAAGATTATCAAAACAAATATATAGCTCCGCTAAAATATCTCCATAATAAATACCCGGATTTGGCGCAAAACTTAGAAATGAAGTTTTACGATGCCAACCAGTATTTTTCTAAGTACCTCTTGTTTGCCAAAACAGATGCTGAAACAGTTTCAACGCGAGTCTTTGAAGCTTTCCAAGATTATTTAAACTTGTATTGGCAAATGCTAGCAGATGCCCAAGCGCTTCACGATCCAGAAGATATCCAACGGATTGTCAAAGCCCAAAAAGACTATGACCAATATAGTGCAGATCGAGATCCAGCATCTGGTTTGTTTAGCAGTTACTTTGGTCATGAATGGGCGGAGCGTTTTCTCCATGAATTCTTATTTGAAGATGCCGTTCCTCTAGCAGTTATTGCAAGTAAAAGATAACGGGGATTGGGCATGGGGAATTGGGCATTGGGCATTGGGCATTGGGCATTGGGCATTGGGATTATGAATTTGGAGCGAAGCGAAGTGACACTATATCAGCCATTTCTCGATTATGCAATCGCCTACATGCGATCACGCTTGGATTTAGAACCCTATCCTATCCCCACTGGGTTTGAGTTCAAAAGTGCTGTTGTGGGTAAGGGCAAAAATCAGGAAGAGGTTGTCACCACAAGTTACGCCTTTCAAACCGCAAAATTACGGCAAATTCGTGCTGCTCATGTCCAGGGTGGTAATTCGCTGCAAGTGCTGAATTTTGTGATTTTCCCCCGCCTCAACTACGATTTACCCTTTTTTGGGGCGGATCTGGTGACATTACCAGGAGGACACCTAATTGCTTTGGATATGCAGCCCCTATTTCGGGATGATTCAGCATATCAGGCAAAATATACTGAACCAATTCTGCCCATTTTCCACGCCCATCAACAGCATCTATCTTGGGGAGGAGATTTCCCAGAAGAAGCACAGCCTTTTTTCTCTCCCGCTTTTCTGTGGACTCGTCCCCAAGAAACTGCTGTAGTAGAAACTCAGGTGTTTGCCGCTTTTAAAGACTATTTAAAAGCTTATCTGGATTTTGTAGAGCAGGCAGAAGTTGTAACAGATTCCCAAAATTTAGAAGCCATCGAGCAAGCCCAACTGCGATACCTACGATATCGGGCTGAAAAAGACCCAGCACGAGGTATGTTTAAACGCTTCTATGGTGCCGAATGGACTGAAGAGTATATCCACGGCTTTTTATTCGACCTAGAGAGAAAATTAACAGTCGTCAACTAGAGGCTTCACCAATTTAATATTGGGCAAATGACTAATCAATATTAGGATATAGCAACATTCTTGAGGATAGTCATCGGCCCTTGGGCTTTGATAATTTCCATTTCTCCTGCGTTTCGCACTAGCAAACTACCAGCGAATCCTAATGAATTGACAGAGATAGACTGAAAATGCTCCTGCGATCGCGGTACAATCAACATCCATTCTCGTGTCGCTAACAGATTGTAAGCACCCAATTGCTTTGCATCTAAACCCACAGCCCCTAGCAAACTGCGATAAACTTCTAATGTTGCTTGGGCTGCTGTAAATGGCGATCGCACCCAATCAGGATTTAGTGGCGCAAAAGCGTTTACAAAAGGAAGTTTTGCTATTGCGTTCGAGTCCTGAAATTGTACTGCCCTCAGTAGAGGTTCAATAGGTATCTGCGGCCCTGAAGGTACAAGTGGTAGTGGCACTAATTGTAAGTGTTTGTGTCGCTGGCTAGCACCTGCATTTTTGCCACTGTTGTAAAATGCTAAACCATCGAAATCATCTAAACACGCCCACATAGCGGCAAAATCTTCCAAAGTCAGCAAACTTTCCTGTTCCTCGAAGGCACGGGTGATAATTAGCAGATGAAGATCGACAACATTATATTTATTTAAAATACATACATGAGTATCAGAGATATCCGCCACAAATAAATCTTCTTCGTAGGGCAAAAAAGGATTAAACTCTTGACCAGAGACAGCAGATTGTTTTTCCTGTTTCTCCTTAGCTGCTTTTTTACGATTCAGATTAGACAAAATCCGCACTAAAAAGCGCACTCCATCCTGTTCGATAAATTCAAATTCTGTCGGAATCGACAGTAACGCCCCACATTGTAAAGCATGTTCAGTTCGTTCTTTAACACTTGTCCATAAAGTGCCAGATTCCAGTAAGATTTTCCCCTGTGGCATTTTCATTCCTTCACACATGGTATAAAACACGCAGTTAACTTAACGTCAAACTGTTGGTTAGAAACCGCTCTGGCTCTAAGTTGAAAAGCATGACAACTGTGTAACCCTACGAATGAGTATATTCCAATAAGGTTTAGTAAAATACCAAAGCTTTCACAACAACGCAATACCCCTGCAACAAAACTGTCACAAATCATATCTACATTAGTAATACATCTAAATATCCTTCCAGACAGCAATGCAAAACCAATCTCGTGATGGAGAACACCCATCAAATAGCATTTTATCCAACACTGCTGATACCAAATACCATCATCAAGCACCCTGGAAAAAGGCTGCCGCCTCTCTATCGCTGGTGCTGCTGGGATCAGGTATGACATTGGTCGGTGGCTACATGGCTGGACATTCTCAGCAGGTGTCTGAGAGTGCATCTAATTTGGGAGTGAGTCGCGTAAATGCCGCTCCTCCAGTATCAGCTGCTACAGATCCTAATTTTGTTACCCAAGTTGTGCAAAAGGTCGGGCCGGCTGTAGTACGAATTAATTCTTCCCGAACAGTAAGAAGCCAGATACCAGATGAATTTAACGATCCGCTTTTTCGCCGCTTTTTTGGTTCCCAACTGCCACAATCACAAGAAAGGGTAGAACGGGGTACTGGTTCAGGTTTTATCATCAGTGCCGATGGTCGGATTCTCACTAACGCCCATGTGGTAGATGGTGCTGATACAGTGACAGTGACGCTCAAGGACGGGCGCACCTTGGAAGGTAAGGTGTTAGGAAAAGATGAATTAACCGATGTCGCTGTTGTCAAGATTCAAGCAGAGAATCTACCTTCAGTAGCCATAGGTAACTCAGATCAACTGCAACCAGGAGAATGGGCGATCGCGATCGGCAACCCCCTTGGGCTAGATAATACAGTAACTACCGGAATCATCAGTGCTACCGGACGCAGTAGCAATCTAATCGGCGCTGCCGATAAGCGAGTAGAGTATATTCAAACTGATGCAGCCATTAACCCCGGTAACTCCGGCGGCCCCCTGCTAAATTCCCGTGGTCAAGTAATTGCCATGAATACAGCTATCATCCAGGGGGCACAAGGATTAGGCTTTGCTATTCCCATCAACACAGCACAACGCATTTCCAGTCAAATAATAGCTACAGGCAAAGTAGAACATCCTTACCTGGGAATTCAAATGGTGGGATTAACACCTCAGATGAAACAAAATATCAACTCAGATCCCAATAGCGGTTTGAGTGTGGATGAAGATAAAGGTGTATTAGTTGTCAAAGTTGTGCCAAATTCACCAGCTGCTAAAGCAGGAATACGTGCTGGTGATGTTATCCAAAAGCTTGGCGGGCAAGCAGTCACAGATGCCAACAGTGTCCAAAAGGTAGTAGAAAATAGCCAAATCGGGGGGGATTTGCGCTTAGAATTACGTCGCAATGGACAGAATCTTAACGTCGCTGTACAACCTGGTGCTTTCCCCACCGCACCAGTACAATAAAAGTTTTGCTATTGAGTCAAAGTGAATTTTTTGGGATGGGCAAAATACCCATCCCTTTTTTTAGATGGCGAAGATAAGGTGGGCACTGCCACTATGTAAAAATAGTTTTCTTTAAAAGCAGAGTTATTTTTATATTTTTTATCCATGACATTAGTCATGGTTTAACTAATTACCTTTTTCACTAGTGTATATCTATTTTCAGTCCTATTATTTACTTGTCAAAGAGATTAAGATTTTGCAAAAAATTAATCTCTTTGATGTCTACACCATAGAAGGAAAGTTTGCGAATGAGTATTAAAAGAATGCTTGCCAGTGCAGCACTGATTTTACCAATTGCTGTTACCTTTATTCCTTCCCAAGCCGATGCACAGGCTAGATGGCCAGTTAGGCGGCCAGTTCCAGTTAGAGTAATCAGAAGATCACCGCCAGTTAGGGTTTATACCCCTGTTCAAGCGAGAAGAAGGATACTGGTTCCTGGACGTTGGGTGCAGACAAATCGTGGTCGTCGATGGATACCTGCTCGCTATGTATATAGAAGATAAAAAGACCTACAAATGCAAAAAATATTGCCTATCAATATTGATTGTATAGTTCTTTTTCCATAGATTTTGTTAGTGTTTAAAAATTCCCCTTTAGGATATTTCTAAAGGGGCATTATTTCATATTTAAAATAAATAGATAGATAAACCTCATCTATGTTGAAACCTAGAGTTTTTTAAAAGATATATTTATGTAGATTGGGTGGAGTGAAACGCAACCCAACATTACCACCAAATTTTATGTTGGGTTACGCGATCGCTGCACCCAATCCACAAAACTACGGTTCTCAAGGTAGACGAGGTTTAGATAGGCATAATTAAACATATAAAAACTTAGTTTGTAGTGAGCTATTCATCGCCTCTTCAGAGTTATCAGGACTTTAGTCCTGACTACAAACTTTTAATTTATTTATGCCCAGCAAGAAGTTGCAACTGAATTTTAAGCTAGAGCTACTACTGGTTGCTGCCAGCGTCCTACCGCTTTACCAATGACTGCTAATTCTTGCATTAATTTATCAAAACGGTCTGGTGTCACAGATTGGGGACCGTCGGATAAAGCTTTGGCAGGGTTGGGGTGAACCTCTATCATCAGAGAATCTGTGCCAGCTGCGATCGCAGCCATTGCCATTGAAGGCACAAACTCAGACCAACCTACGCCGTGGCTGGGGTCAATCATAATTGGCAGGTGAGTCAGTTTCCGCAACACTGGCACTACCGATAAATCCAGCGTATTTCGCGTATATTGGCGGTCAAAGGTGCGTATTCCCCTTTCACACAAAATTACATTGGAATTGCCAGATGCCAAAACATACTCGGCTGCCATCAACCAATCTTCAATAGTAGCTGCCATTCCCCGCTTCAAGAGAACTGGTTTCGGCTGCGCTCCCACTTTTTTGAGCAAGGAGAAATTCTGCATATTTCTTGCTCCTACCTGAATCACGTCAGCAACTTCGACAATTTTATCCAGGTCAGCCGCATCCATCACTTCTGTAATAATACCTAGTCCACTGACTTCCCGCGCCTTTGCTAATAAATCCAAAGCACTCTCGCCATGTCCTTGGAAGGCGTAAGGTGAAGTTCGGGGTTTATATGCCCCTCCGCGCAAAAATTTTGCTCCAGCCGTCTTGACGCGCCGTGCTGTCTCCACAATCATTTCTTCATTTTCTACTGAGCAGGGGCCTGCAACAACTACCAAAGGCTGATGTTCACCAAATACCACTGCTCCATTAGGAGTATTAACTACTACTTCCGAAGCTTCGCCGTGACGGTATTGGCGACTGGCTCGTTTGTAAGGCTGCTCTACCCGTAACACCTGCTCAATCCAGGGGCTAAGTTCCTGAATTTGTAATGGATCTAAGCTGGCGGTTTCACCTACAAGACCAATAACTACTTTATGTTGACCAATAATTTTTTCTGGAGTTAGCCCCCAGCTAGTTAATTCCTCATCAATGCGGTTTATTTCCGCTTCTGGGGAACCAGTTTTCATTACTATAATCATGTGAAATTTCCTGATTAATTGAGTAAAATTTTCTGTAAATGGGCTAACTTTATTGTTGCCTATTGCCCTAATTACGAATAGTTAAAAACAAAATTTATTTACAAAATAAATAGACAAAATTATAGCGCTCAGTCAGTAGTTTTACTACTGGGTAGCTGGATGTAGGTATAAAAAGATTATATAATTTTAATTAGCAATGTTGAAGTTATAAAATTTCAACTTCAACATTCACTTCTTTTATTTACCCAATACCGCAGTTACTTAATACCTGAGCGCCTTTAATTATGAGTTTTTTTGCCGCGTTTCGCGCCAAACTGCCACCATTCGTCCCCAATTGGTGTTGAACTCACCCACACCTAGCAAACTTCCGACTCTTTCTTCATCCCAAGAGGCAGAGAGAACGCCATAAGTTATGCCTAAGACCCCCAAACCAAATAATCCCATGTTCACCAATAACACGGCGATGGGAGCTAGTTGGATGTCGGAGTAGATAGCAAGCAGATAGCTAACAACCAGGACACTAATGCCCAAAGCTGTTGGTACGCCACAGAAACCAGCTACCCGTCGGATCATCCTCTGGCTGACTACTTGAGGAATAGCCATCTCTTGTTTGGTGTAAGTCAGTTTTTTATCAGCCTGTTTGCCAGATTCTTGTGGCTGTGCTGCTGGTTTACTTTGAGTTTTTGCGGGTTTTTGGCGCTTTTTGTTTGGTTCAAAGGGCAAGCGACTGCGTTCAGATTCTTCAGCAGACATAAGCAGTAGTCCCTATCCACGAATACCGAGGCGAGCGATCAAAGCTTGATACTTTTCACGGCTTTCCTGCGATATGTAGGCTAGAAGACGCTTACGCTGACCAATTAGCTTTAACAGTCCCCGTCGAGAAGAATGGTCTTTTTTATTTGCCTGGAGATGTTCGCTGAGGCGGTTGATGCGCTCAGTTAGCATGGCAACTTGGACATCAGCCGAACCAGTGTCGGTTTCGTGAACTTGGTAATTGGAAATTATTTCTTGTTTCCGCAGTTGCGTCAGGGCCATGATTGATTCAATTGCTAGTTTTTCTAAATGTATGCAGCAGTCTCCCATAATATCACAGCCCTTAAGCTGGATGTCGAATCATATTTGCTGCTATGTCTGGCACTCTACAAGACTAAGTAAGTCAAGAGACATCCAGTATCTTCATATAGAGACTAATAATGTAATTTTAAATGGTAGCTTCCGTACCGATATTTGAAAGTTTGTCTGGATTAGTAAACCATTTGTCCTGGCATTTCTTCCAGTTATCTATATACTCCAGACAGCAGGAAAGCTATTTCAACCTAAATACAAAACTTTTCGGTTAGAGGGAAAGGATTTAAATTCACCTTTCCCCCTTGCACTTTAACCTTTTCCTAGATTGGACTTGTGTTCACCAAATCTTTTAAAAGGTGAAAGTTGTTCTCAGAGTACCGATAATTGCATCGTCGTTAGCGCTGCTTTGTCCAGGAGAGGTCAACCAGATGACACCAGGGGTGATTGAGATGTTATCTGACACGCGATACTTGTAGAAGCCTTCAAAGTGATAAGGGATATCATTACCAACAAAACCTGGTCGGTTAAACGAATATGGTTCTGCGCCAGCAAAAATACCTAAAACGTTACCTTTTTTACCGAAGTCAGGTAAGGCTACCCCAAGACCGTAGCTCCAAGCTTCATAATCATCACCAGCACCAAAGCCTGAGATATCGTGGTAAGAAACGAAGCCACTAATTGAAAGTTTGTCGCTGGGTCTGAAGGCTGCTTCTATACCGTAAGAATTACTAGAAGATGCGCTGAGGGTACTTAGGGTGTTAGCTTGATTAGTACCTACGACGCGGTTAGCACTACCCAAACCGCCGCCTAGATCAAATAAATTCCCGCCTCCAGCACCATGATAACCGTGAACGTAGGTAGCAGCGATCGCCAAGCGATCGCCAATACTAAAGTTCAACTGTCCAAGAGCCGCATAGTTACCCTCCAACAAACCTTGATTGGCTCCAGGATTGTTAGCATTTGATGCCAAGTAACCAACAGTCAATGAACTTGGTTTGAAAAAGCTGCCACCGCTACTAAAAGGTATAGTCAATGCAGCACCGGCACCACCACCAATCCGATAGATGGGACTTTCAGAAGCAAAGCTAGACAAAGCACCATTACCACCATCAAAGTCCTCAAAGTAAGGATTATTAGTGGCAACATAATCGCTATGAATACCTCCAGTAGCCGCAAAGTAAGCTTCAACTGGGCCTATGGGTACGTAATATGCTAACCAGTCTATATTGACACTGTTGTTAACACTGCTACCGATTTGAAAAGTTTGTGTACCTTCAGCAGTATTGATAGGAACACCAGCATTATCCACTTGATTAAAGGCTAGTGCATTACCAGCTGCAAGACGGGTGTGTAAAACGTCTTTACCTGTGAAGCTGGTTTGCAGGTCTAAACGTACCCTATCTTGGAAAACAGTATTATTAGCATCGCCAGTGTTGCCGCCAAAAATATCACTAACAGCAAAAATAGCTTCACCCACAAGCTTGGTTGTAGTAGAAAACTGATTTGCTTCTAGTTCAGCAGTCCGTGCTTCTACAGCATCAACTCGACCACGCAAAGTTGCTAGTTCTGCCGAGAATTCTTCTTGCAAACGCTGGAGGGTAGCCAAATCTTGTTTTGTTACCAAGTCAGCAGTCGCTGTTGCAATCAGTTCATTAACCCGATCTAAACAAGCATTCAAACCTGCGGCAAATTCATAACGAGTCAGTGCCCGATTGCCACGATAGGTAGAATTTGGGTATCCAGCAATACAACCGTAGCGTTCAACCAGGGATTGTAAAGCTTGGAACGCCCAGTCAGTCGGCTGTACATCAGAAAACTGAGAAACTGATGTGACTTGAGACAGGGAATTTTGATTCTTACCCTCGGTGCTGTAGCGGTTAACCTCTTCTAAAACCTGATTATCATCAGTCTTTTGGGCAACCAATAGTTGATTAACTTTTGGTTGCTCTGTTTGAATAAATGTTGAAGCATCAGAAGACATTGGTGCTTCTGTCTGAGCAGTTTTTGCCTTTATATCTTCAGAGGAGCCTGCTACTTCAGTAGCTATAGCCCTAGCGGAAACCAACACCGTCACTCCCAAAACTACTGGACTTAGTACCAGAGTTTTCCACAATAGATGAGACATTCTTTATTTTCCTTTCCTAAAAAATACCCGAAATCAATGGGTTAAAGAAAAAGATAACAAGCAGTTATTCTACTTAATTTGAAATCTTATCAGATTGCTGTTACTTAAGCCATATCTGACAAAATTTTTACGGATGAAGAATCGTAAAGACTTGCTTATGCTTTGTTTGCCAGATTAAGAGTTTATGATTGAATTCCGCTCAATTTTGCGCCATTTTTTGACTTTATCTTCTTATTCTTGACTCTTATTTGCGGTAAATCCTTTTTATCTTTGTAAGAGTAGCAGATTTGAACTAGAGTTAGCTATATTTTTAAAGAACCATGACATTGGCTAATGACATCATCAATAATTTTGGAAAAATTTTGTTTAAAAAACTCGGCTTCTAACCCATAAAATACTCTCGATGAGTTTTTAGGAAACAATTGCAGTAACTGCTTACGCTGTTCATTAATACGAGATATTGAGGCTTTCAATATTAATCATAAAAAATGAGTCTGAGATAATTCTGAACAGTAGAGACGCAAAATTCCTCGTCTCTACTATTTCCCATAAATTTATTTCTTCATCTGATCCAAAGCTAAATTCAGCTTCAACACATTAACTCCAGGCTCACCAAAGATGCCGAGAAAGCGTCCATCTGTGTTTTGGGCAATCAAAGTTTCTAGTTGGTTTGGCTGAAATCCTCGTGCCTTGCTTACTCGTGCAATTTGCGCGATCGCAGCTTCTGGGGTAATGTGAGGGTCAAGGCTAGAACCAGAGGTGTAGACTAGATCGCCAGTCGGCTGCACACCTGCTGCTTTCAGACGAGTCAGATCGCCTTCAATTTTTTTACTTGGATCTGGGTCATCTTTACCTTTGATGCGTTCGAGTAATGCGGGATTACTAGGAGCCAAGTTACTAGCACCAGAAACCCCAGTTTTCAAAACTCCCCCATCATCCTTTTTGGGATCGGCTGTGCTGTAACTGGTGGTACTGGGACGACTGTTAAAATAGCGATCGCTAGTAAAGGGTTGACCAATCAAAGCAGAACCCACAACTTGGCCTGTGCTATTTTTCAGTAAACTACCATTTGCCTGAAACGGAAACGCAATCTGCCCAATGGCAATCATCGCAAAAGGATAAATAATCGCACCGATTACCCAGAGTACCAAGGTAGAACGAACAGCTCTGCTAGCTTCACGTGCAAAACTCATTAGAATTTCTCCGGTACAAACATTACAAAAAATAAATAGATAGAAAGTCCTAACGTCACCATTCCTAACAATCCCAATCCCCAAGATTGACTGCGGGAAAGTTGTTCGCCAGTAGCCGCATAGACTAGAGGTGCAACTACTAGGTTGAAACACATCGCCAGGAATAAATACAGTGGCAGCTTTTGTCTGCGCCATTGACACCAGATATCAGTTATTTCTTCAACTACTTGGGATGCAAGGATAGTGCGGCGGATATGAACGGGTTTCATAGTAAATTAAGACAAAGGTAAGATAATATCTATTAGTTTGATGGCAATAAAAGGAGCAATGATGCCACCAACGCCATAGATGAAGATGTTGCGACGTAGCAGTTGATCTGCTGTTAAAGGTAAAAACTTTACCCCTTTGAGTGCTAGCGGAATTAGTGCCGGAATAATCAAGGCATTGTAAATCAGCGCCGAGACGATCGCAGATTGGGCACTCTTTAATCCCATAATATTCAGTGCGCCGATTCCAGCCGCCGCAAAAATAGTCGGAATGATTGCAAAATACTTGGCAATATCGTTGGCGATGGAAAATGTTGTCAAGGCTCCACGAGTAATTAGCAACTGTTTACCTATGGTTACTAAGTCAATTAACTTTGTGGGGTCAGAGTCTAAATCCACCATGTTAGCAGCTTCTTTGGCAGCTTGCGTCCCAGAGTTCATTGCCACACCCACATTTGCTTGCGCCAAAGCAGGGGCATCATTAGTACCATCACCAGTCATCGCCACCAGTTTACCCTGAGATTGTTCGGAGCGAATCACCTCAATTTTGTCTTCTGGAGTCGCTTCGGCAATAAAATCATCCACCCCAGCTTCTTTAGCAATTACCGAAGCGGTAATTCGATTGTCACCAGTGAGCATGATCGTCTTAACACCCATCCGGCGGAGTTGGTCAAATCTTTCCCGCAAACCAGGTTTGACAATATCTTTGAGGTAGATCACACCATAAATTTTGTCATCTTGGCAAACAGCTAAAGGTGTACCGCCTAACCGAGAAACTCGCTCATAAGCTGCGTCTATATCATCAGGAACGTAACCGCCACGAGAACGGACAAATCCCTTAATGGCATCCACCGCTCCTTTGCGAATCTGTTTACCATCAGGCAGATTTGTGCCACTCATCCGGGTTTTGGCGGTAAATTCCACACCTTCGGCTTTGTCGATGTTGAAGTCTACCGCAGCCTGGGACTTCTCTGCCAAGATCACAATTGACTTGCCCTCTGGCGTATCGTCAAACAAGCTAGCAGCTAGAGAGACTCGCGCCACATCTTCTAGTGAGTGATTATCCAGAGGAATAAACTCATCAGCCATCCGGTTCCCCAAGGTGATTGTACCCGTCTTATCCAGCACCAAGGTGTTGATGTCGCCGCAGGCTTCTACTGCTCGACCAGAGGTAGCAATGACATTGAATTGGGCAACCCTGTCCATCCCTGCAATACCGATCGCACTGAGCAAACCACCGATAGTTGTGGGAATCAAAGCTACCAGTAGCGAGATGAGAATCGCAACGCTAGCACCCGCCCGCAAACTGTTTCCGGCCTCAGCACCAAAGGCAGTGGTGATAAAGGTGGCGATATAGCCCACGTAGGGGGGAATGGTTGACACTACAATCAAGAACACTTGCGTTAGCACTGCCAACAATACTGTCAAAGCAATCTCGTTGGGAGTCTTGGTGCGTTGTGCGCCTTCTACCAGGGCAATCATGCGATCGATAAAGCCTTGACCAGGATCGGCACTAACGCGAATTATCAATTCGTCTGAGAGTAGGCGTGTACCTCCTGTCACCGAACTGGCAATATCTGTACCTGGTTGCTTCAATACCGGGGCCGATTCCCCAGTAATTGCAGACTCATCTACTGAGCCAATGCCTTTAATCACATCCCCGTCGGCGGGAATCATATTGTTTGCAATCACTTTGACCAAATCGCCCCGCCGCAGTTCTGTAGAATTGACTTGTTGTATCGAACCATCAGGGAGGATTTTGTTAGCGATCGTATCCGATCGCGTCGATCGCAGTGAATCAGCCTGTGCTTTACCACGTCCTTCAGCTACAGCTTCGGCAAAGTTGGCAAAAACCAGGGTGAAAAAGAGAATGAAGGTAATCAACCCATTTAACAGACGTTGTTGGTTGATATCTGCCTGAACTGTGCCAAACAGATTTGGGTTAAGGGTAACAAGAAAGGTGACAATTGTCCCCACCCAAACAACAAACATAACTGGGTTTCTGACAGTAATTCGCGGATCGAGTTTGACAAATGACTCACGAATTGCTCTTTGGTAAAGTCCCCGCATATCTGTTTTGGGGGTGTGCTTACGCGAATCACGAGTTCCAGATGGAATACGAGGCGAAGGAGAATCAGTAGTAATTGGCATATATTAAATTTTGGGAATGGGGGATTGGGCATTATTGGGCATTGGGAATGAGGCGTTGTACCTCATCTCCCCACTCCCTAGCCGATGCCTTTAGCGATAAAAAAGGCTTCAGCGATCGGGCCTAATGCCAGCACTGGGAAGAATGTGAGTGCGCCCAGGATTAAAATTACGCCTGTGGTAACGCCTGTAAATAGTCCAGTATCGGTTCGTAATGTACCAGTGGTATAAGGAACAGCTTGCTTGCGAGACATACTATCTGCTAAGAACAGCAAACCTAAAATTGGTATATAACGTCCAACTAGTAAACTGAAGCAGGTACTTAAGTTCCACCACAAAGCGGTTAAAGTTGTTGTTGTACCTGTAGATATTGCAAAAGGAGACGGTTGTGAATCGCCTAAACCTTCAAAGCCAGAACCGTTGTTCGCAGCAGCTGAGGCATATTCGTAGATAACTTGAGCAAAGCCGTGAAAGCCCGGATTACTAATTCCTGATAGTTGATCGGGAAATGCCAAGGCGATTCCTGCGGGAATCAAAATGGCGATCGGGTGAACTAGCAAAATCAAGAAGCTAGCAAGTACAACTTCACGCTTTTCAATCTTGCGTCCGAGAAATTCTGGTGTGCGCCCCACCATCAGCCCTGTAGCAAACACAGTCAGTATCAGGTAAGCAAACAAATAAGCGGTTCCAGTACCCTGTCCACCCCAGATAATTTGCAGGAACATATTAGAAAGCGTAATAAAACCACCGTTGGGCATGAAAGAGTCGTGTAAACTATTGACTGCGCCGCACATGGTGCCGGTTGTACTTACCGCAAATAGTGCAGATTGTGCCCAACCAAACCGGACTTCTTTACCCTCTAGATTTGGTTGCTGACTACCCAGCAGTGCATTCACAGCCGGATTGCCGTTGTATTCACCAATGGTAGTAACGATAATAAATATTACATAAAGGATGCCCACCATTCCGTAGACTAACCAGGCTTGCTTAGTGTTATTCGCAAACAACCCATAAGTGTAGATTAGGGAAGTAGGAATCGAAAGCATGGCCACAATTTGAATTAAGTTAGTAAATCCGCTAGGATTTTCAAAGGGGTGTGCCGAGTTGATGGCAAAAAAGCCGCCGCCGTTTTCCCCTAATTGCTTGATAATTTCAAAGTGGGCAACGGGGCCACGAGCGATCGCTTGACTAATATTCGGATCTTCCAAGGTAGGGAATACAACTGCACCCGCCAGAGTTTCGGGAACACCAGCAGCTATCAACACAATCCCACCCACAATACAAATAGGCAACAAAATTCGGGTAATCGAGCGAATTAGGTCTACATAAAAGTTGCCTAACGATCTACCCGTCAATCCCCGAATAAAAGCAATTCCTACTGCCAAACCAGTACCAGCAGAGGTGAACATGTGATAGCCCAGTCCCCACATTTGGCTGGCATAGCTCATGTAGGTTTCACCAGAATAATGTTGCTGGTTGGTATTAGTAATAAAGGAAATGGTAGTATGCAGCGCTGTATCCCAAGTTGGGGCATTTATCCCCGTGGGATTGAGGGGCAACCATCCTTGACTCATGATGATAAAGAAAAGTAGCAATCCCATGACTACGTTGCTGTAAATGATTGCTCGCCCATACTGCCAACCCGTCATATTTTCTTTGACTTTAACACCAACTAAAGCATAAAGCACTCGCTCAACCGGATTCAAAACTGGGTCGAGAAAAGTACTCTGCTCTAGGTATACACGAGCCATATAGCGCCCAAAAAATGGAGTAATCGCTACTATAATTAACAGCGTTAATGCAATTTGAATCCATCCTTCTAGCATTGGATTATTTCAACTCCGACATGAATAAAATTCAGAGAAATATCAGATATTTTCGGGAAATGAATCAGAAAAAATAATGAATTATATTGACATTGTTATTAGCTAACCTATAGCTATGTCTTTTCTCAATCAATCATCAAGCTTTTTGTTAGATAATACAAGGTATAAATTAATATTTAAACTAGCCTATACAAAAAATATATTTGTCTATATAGACAAGTATTCAGAGTGTTTATATCGATATATATCTGCAAATATAGAAATACAGTTAAATGCTAAACAGTCATAAATCATCCGTAAAAAGTTAAATCCCCAACTTCTTTAAGAAGTCAGGGATTTAGACACTGGAAATTTTCACAAATCAGATAGTATTACTAGGGAATGAGGAGTTTAATTCATAACTCATAACTGATTCTGGCGACAAATTCCAAATGCGGAAGTGTAGGCGTGTAAGAAGGTTCTGCCACCAACAGGGCCGATTTCACCACCACAGAAAAAGCCACCTACAGGAATATCGCTGAGGTAGCGGCGAAATAGTTCAGAATCGAAATTGGGTTTACCATAGAGTCCTTCGCCTCGTCCCAGACAGGCAAACATTAAGGCAGCGACGGCAGAGGGTTCAGATTCTCGTTGGGTTTGATAACTTTGGAGGAGTAATTCTAAGTCTTCAGCAGAGGCTTGGGCATCGCGTAGGTGGAATTGTAGCCTTTGACCAGGACGAACACGATCGCCAATTGCGATCGCTCCAGCTGTTGGATCGACCCCAAGAATACCACGAATTAAAAAGTCTCCCTGCTGCAAAGCCAGCTTAAACTCGTCCATCGCCACACCAACAAACAGAGAGTGCTGTGCTAAAGTTCGTTCGTGTTCGCTCAGACTAGCAATCAAATCTCGCAACACCACTAGCGGCACTTGCTCATCTAACTCTAAGATGATATTGCGATCGGCTTTTGTAACTTGCAACGGTTTGCCAATCGGTCGGCATCCTTGGGCTACAATCGTTTCCAAAACAATATTGCCAGTCAAAGCTATCCCAACAGTGCCCTCACGATAAAGGCTTTGACATTCCTCGCCGTCACTCTCATTACAAAATAGGGCAACACGACCACCCATACCCCCACCACTAGCTTGTCCTCCCACGATCACCGATCCTGGATAAGCAAAATCCAACCCTTGCAACAAATCGTTGATTCCAGAAGCGAAAGAACTAGACAGCAAAATGAACTGGGGTGTCGGTGATGCTGGCACACCAATTAAATCAACCCAAGCATCTGGAGAACTATCTAAATCAGGTAATTCTTCAGCAACAACATGAAAAACTTGAACTTTTACCCCTGGAAGATGTGCTAAAGTCAAGCTAATAGCTGGTTCCGCTTCGAGTTCTTGGGTTTCTCCGTCAACTGTCGTCCCAATCACACCTCCACCGCTACAGCCAATTAGCACTGGTACAGAAAGTTTCTCAGCTAACAAGGGTAACAATCGGGAATACTCACTTGTAAAAGCAGACGAAATGAATACCAGTCCTAGATCCGCAGGTGCTGTTAACGATGAGACAGCTCGTTCCACCACATCTGTAACGGCGGCTTCTAAAGAATGACGGGTTGATAGGGCATTTGCCCACTGCATTTGGTCTGCCATGAGTTTTGAGCTTCTTTCTCTTTTTGTGCTAGTAGATTTTGATTTATTTTTATTTTGGGAAAAATTGCATCCTACAAGAATTAGTGCCAGCCTTTTGTCTCCTCCATCCAAGAAGCTGGGGTTGTCATTCCCGAATAGATGCATCTAAATATATTGTATGATTGTTTATCTATGGTACTAATCCCACAAAATCTTAAAACATAAAGATGAATGCATTATAGATGCGGCAGTTTACTATATTGGTTATAAATCAATAGGCTAAAGTACTAACTTATGAACTGAATAGTTAGAATGGTTAGTAATCAAGCTAAAATCTGCCATTTCTGAAGTTTTTCTATACTAGTATTAACAACACACAACGAGACTAAAGCAATGACCAACATCCAAGAAACAGCAACAAGCGACATCCAAGAGAAAATCCAAGAAGAAGTAGAACAAGCGCGTACTGTCTGTGACATTAACGGTAGCGGTTCACCAGAATGTGCTGCTGCTTGGGATGCAGTAGAAGAATTACAAGCCGAAGCTTCCCACAAGCGCCAAAGCAAGCCCAAAAATTCTCTAGAACAGTATTGTGATGACAACCCAGATGCAATTGAATGCCGGGTTTATGACGACTAGAAATTTAAACAAGTGAATTTTTTGTTCGTTTGTCAGCAAGCAACCAAGATTTACTTACTGAGATTTCGCACTTTTACGCTACTTCCGGCTAAAACCGTACTCTCCCGTTTTCATTATTTTCTCCAATGGGCAAAAAATTGGTGAAATATCTGGAGTTACGGATGTATAAGGGTTAAGCTTTGAGAATTTTTATCTTAAAAGGAAACCTTTACACCCAAAAAAATTGGGGTTTTGTCTGCGAGTATCAAGTATATAGCTGCTGGGTGGGCTTTTAACAGGCTCCCTGACGCTACTACAGGTAAGTGTAAATCTAAGTTGAGGATCTTTAAGTTGCTTGTTTTTTTGCCAAATTGAGAGATTTAGGAAAGTAAATTAAACAACTTAGCATTTAAAAATTTTTCCAAAAATCTTTGCAAGGCATAAATTGGTTGTAGGGGCGTACATCTGTATGCCCCTACAAACGTGTTTATAGTAGAAACTGCGTGAAATGGTATAAGTTGGGTAGCCACTTGCTTCCACCAAGAAGTTAGAGCGCAATCTTGAGGCTAGATTTTGTGCTTTGATTAAACTGTTTGTAATATAGATAGACTACTAGCTAGCTAATAGCTTACAAGTTTGTCAGTTATGGATACTTGCTCTTAGTTTAAATTGTTTTATTTATCGTTTGAGAAAAACTATGGACTATAACGTTTGGTTTCGCCCTTTCATCTGGATTGATTACCGACTGGCAGTATTATTTCTGGTAATTATTCCATTAATTCTTTTAATTTGGGCATTTGTGCAAAAAGCAGAAAGTATACAACGCTTATTGACTATATATTGGAAAGTATCAAGCTTGGTGGCAATCACGATTTACTTAATGATTGCCCAGTATCCAGTTAGCTTTATCTCTGGATTGATGGCTCAGATTTTAATCCCAATTTCACTGTGGTTCTGGGTAGATATCAATGATGAAATTGAATATCAAACCAGTGGAGTTTTGAAATTTATTTTTACCTCTTGGCGCTGGGCTACAACTGTTTATTGTATTTTAGGTACACTAGCGTTGATCCCATTTTTGGGTTGTGCTTTTTCTGCCAGTGTGATGAAGACTGCTTATTGTCGCGTCTGGTTTGAGATTCCGTTATTATTCAAAGAATATTTTCATGCTAATAGCAAAGCTGAGTTTTTAGGTTTTCTTGGGATAACTAGTTTAGTAATTTATGTGGTTTACTTAAGCTATTTTGTTCTGATTAAGCTTGGCAAGCAGGGACGTTCAGCCACACCACAGTAAATGTTGCTACGTCACATACCCCTAATGTAAAAAAATGAATTCCATTGGTAAGCGGCTAGAACAATACACCGCTAAACGCCCCAAAGAAGTCTTGATTGTAACAGTGGAAATTGCCGATGAGGAAGATACAATTGCGATTTTCAAAGGCTTTTCCAGTTCTTTGATGCGCCCCACAGCATTTGATGCAGATGTACCAGTTTTGCCAGATGGGGCAAACATCCTCAATATTGATCGAGTAGCCAGTCCTTATAATCCTGAAGCACCCCGTTATATTCAACAAGGAATTTCTTGGGAAGCTATGGAAGCTCTTTTATCAGAAGTGGGAGTCTAACTGACTATAGACGACTGACTGTGATAGAGCGATCGCCCAGTTTGATAAAATGGTTGACAGCCTAAAATAGAAAAATTAGAGGCGTGAACACGAGGCTATTTCTATGACAGTTCACCAACCCCGCTACAGCAAAGAAGAATTCGCTCGACGTGGCGATGAGATTTATGAATCTCAGGTGCGTTCACAGGTTGAAGCAGATAATCATGGCAAGATTGTGGCGATCGACATCGAAACCGGAGCTTTTGAAGTCGATGCTAGTGAAATCGCCGCCTGCGATCGCCTCGAAGCCCGTAACCCAGACGCTCAAATCTGGATTGTCCGCATTGGTTCTCGCCATGTTCGTCGATTCGGCGGACGCACGAAAAAAGCCGTATGATCGCCGGAATCGTTAACGTGGATTTGGAACCGATTATTTCAATTTCAATCTGTGGTTCAGATGGCAAAATTTACACACAAGATGCGATCGTAGACACAGGCTTTAACGGTTGGCTTTCATTGCCTCCAGATTTGATCGCTCAGTTGAATCTGAGATGGAAGAGGCGAGGGCGAGCCATTCTCGGAGATGGGAGTGAATGCGTTTTCAATGTCTATGAAGCAGTTTTAGTTTGGGATGGAGATATTTTGATAATCCCGGTCGATGAGGCTGATTCAGAACCACTCGTTGGGATGTCCCTGATGGAGGGTTATCAGCTAATGGTGCAAGTATTTGAAAACGGTCGCGTCGAACTCAGCAAAGTAAACACGGTCTAACAAGCCTGTTGCACGCTGACCGTATTGAGTCTCTTTGTTGAGTTCGGGAGGTGAGCGGGAATGCTACCCTCAAGGAAGTAAGCTACATTTGTGGTCTAAATTGCTATCTAAAACTGTCTTTATTTTTGAAGAATTATTTTAACTTTTGAAATTTAAAAAATGTCCCGTTCTGGATACACACTTCCCGTCTTTGCGTGCGCTGCTGCTATTGCAGCTTTACACTGGTTACACGATCGCAAACCCCTAACTTTAGCGTCTGTAGATTTGATTGAACCAGCTCAAATCGCCGAAATCCCAATTGAACAGGTAGCAGGATTATCTGAAAACACGGCTTTAGCAATAACTCGCAGCGATCCTGGTGATAATCTTGACCTGACTAAAGATACACCGATTTGGGCATTGGTGGAATGGCGAGAAGAGGGGGAAACTGTAATTATAAAAGGTGGGGAAGGGATTGGCAGACAGATGAATGCTGATGACAAACCTGCTATTTATGCTTATGCTCAAAGGCTTTTAAAAGAAAACTTGCAACGGATGCTAGCACCGGGGGAAAAAATCACGGTGACGATTATTCTACCTGAAGGGCGATCGCTAGCTGTTCGGACTTCAAATTCTGCTTTTGGTGTGGTTGAAGGACTTTCGCTTTTAGGCACAACCGGCATTTCTCAACCTTTGAGTACACCAGATCAGCTTGCAGTCTTTCGAGCGGAATTACAAAATAAAGCTAGTCGTTTTGAGAGTTTAGTTTTCTGTATCGGCGAGAATGGACTAGATTTAGCGCGTAAACTAGGGATTAATCCCGAACAATTGGTCAAAACTGCTAACTGGCTCGGCCCAATGTTAGTAGAAGCTGATGTACTAGGCGTGAAAGAAATCTTATTATTTGGCTATCACGGTAAGCTGATGAAACTGGCTGGAGGGATTTTTCACACCCATCACTACTTGGCTGATGGACGGCGAGAAATTTTGGCAGCGCACTGTGCGATCGCAGGTTTAAAATCACCAGATATCCAAGCTATATTTAATAGTCCTACCGCCGAAGCAGCACTAATATATCTAAAATCGCTAGATGCTGCAACTGGTAGTGATTGGGTAAATCAAGTTTACAGTGCGATCGCCGAAACTATCGATGTTCGTTCCCAAGAATACATTCAAAGCCATAGTGAAAGGGGCACAGAGGTTACAGTCTGTGGCTCAATTCTCTTTGATCGCGATCGCAAAATTATCGTGAAGAGTAAAACTGCTGGTCTGTTAATGGGAAAATTATGTTAATTTATTATGAATAATCGTAAACAATCCAAATAAATAATTTTTTAAGTAACCACTCTAGGGTAAGTTTATCGTTTTCATATCATCTCTAGCTCCGGGACTAGACAAACGCACATAACCTCGCGTTTGTCTAGGGATTCTATACCATTATCAGCCTAAGCAGGCTGAATAATAGCATCACCATAGACCATAAAGCATCTATCCTTAACAGACATAACACTTCCATCATGAATACAGTGGTGACTCTACCGACAGAACAAGCGCCCCAAACATTGGAAAATGTTGGGCGACTTGATCGCCAATTAATTATAATTCTGGACTTCGGCTCTCAATATTCTGAATTGATTGCCCGTCGCATCCGCGAGACTCAAGTATACTCTGAAGTTTTATCCTATCGCACTACTTCTGAACAATTGCGCCAACTCAATCCCAAGGGAATTATCCTCTCTGGTGGACCGAGTTCGGTTTATGGTGACAACGCTCCTCATTGCGATCCTGAAATCTGGAATTTAGGAATACCCGTCTTGGGTGTTTGCTATGGGATGCAGCTAATGGTAAACCAACTCGGTGGCGAAGTTGCAAAGGCTGACCGAGGTGAGTACGGCAAAGCCTCATTATATATTGATGATCCCACAGATTTGCTCACTAATGTTGAAGATGGTACCACGATGTGGATGAGTCACGGAGACTCAGTTACCCAAATGCCATCAGGGTTTGAATTGCTGGCACATACAGAAAATACCCCCTGTGCTGCGATCGCTGACCACGAAAGAAAACTTTACGGCGTTCAATTCCATCCAGAGGTGGTGCATTCTATTGGTGGCATAGCATTAATTCGTAATTTTGTCTACCATATCTGCGATTGCGAACCCACTTGGACAACTGCGGCTTTTGTTGAAGAGGCAATTCGGGAAATTCGCACCAGAGTTGGCGAGAAGCGAGTACTTTTGGCACTATCTGGGGGAGTTGATTCTTCTACCCTGGCGTTCTTACTGTATAAAGCCATTGGCGAGCAACTAACTTGTGTATTTATCGATCAAGGCTTTATGCGAAAGTATGAGCCAGAGCGATTGGTAAAGCTGTTCCAAGAGCAGTTTCACATTCCTGTAGAGTATGTGAATGCCCGCGATCGCTTTTTAGCTAAGGTTGCTGGTGTTACAGATCCTGAAGAAAAACGCCGCCGCATCGGACACGAATTTATCAATGTATTTGAGGAAACCTCCAAGCGCCTTGGTCATTTTGACTATCTAGCTCAAGGGACTCTTTATCCAGATGTCATCGAATCTGCTGACACCAATGTTGATCCCCAAACTGGTGAGCGGGTAGCGGTGAAAATTAAAAGCCATCACAATGTTGGCGGTTTACCCAAAGATTTAAGATTTAAATTAGTGGAACCACTGCGGAAACTATTTAAAGATGAAGTCCGCAAAGTTGGGCGTTCCATTGGTTTACCAGAAGAAATTGTCCAACGACAACCTTTTCCTGGACCTGGTTTGGCAATTCGCATTTTGGGAGAAGTTACATCTGAGCGGTTAAATATTTTGCGCGATGCTGATTTGATTGTGCGGCAAGAAATTAACCAACGCGGTATGTATCATGATTTCTGGCAAGCATTTGCTGTATTGCTGCCAATCCGTAGTGTTGGCGTTATGGGCGATCAACGTACTTATGCTTATCCCATCGTCTTGCGAATTGTTACCAGTGAAGATGGCATGACTGCTGATTGGGCGAGAGTGCCTTACGATGTCCTGGAAGTGATTTCTACGCGGATTGTGAATGAAGTAAAAGGGGTGAATCGTGTGGTTTATGACATCACCTCTAAGCCGCCTGGAACCATTGAGTGGGAGTAATTAAGTTTTGAGTTGAGTTAACTAAAAGGCTCATCACTCTTTCCGATTCTTCATGTTCTTTGCAGTAATTTAGATTCACATATTTTAAATGGCAATGCCGAGCTAACTCGTTTTGAGTTTTGGCATTGTCTATTTTTTTGGCTATAGCTTTGGTAAGCTACTCTACATTTAACTTAAATAGTTATGGCGGACAAGATGGCCCCCTATAAGAGCTTGATTTAATTTATACAATTTAGATGTTAAAAATGCCATGCTTGCTAAATTGAAAAGTCCCAGCAAAATCGCAAGTTTTTTGTAATAAAATAGGCAGCGATTATCCAAATAATTTTGTAAAACAATTATTTGTGAAAATGAATTTAAACACAAATATAATTTTATCCAGTCAAGAATTATAAATTCCAGCGAATAATTAACCATCAATTAGATGGTGGCTAGAAAAATTGAATTATTGTCTAGGAAAATAGGCGCGATCGCAGTAAAATTACCAAGGGTGTGGTAAAAGACAAAAACCAGCAGCTCATTAGAAATAACTTTCATTTGATAAACATTTATGGAGATGTTATGGAACCTCCTCTCCCCCTTGCTGGCTTAAACATCCTTGTAGTTGATGATGATGACGATAGCCGCTTTTACATTACTACCGTTTTAGAAGCTGATGGAGGCACCGTTATGGCAGTTCCATCGGCGGCGGTAGCATTGAAAGTACTACCTGAGTTGCAGCCAGATGTCTTAATTTGTGATATTGCTATGCCTGGTGAAGATGGCTACACCCTTATTCGCAAGATCCGGGCGCTGAAGCCTGATATTTGGGAAAAACTCCCTGCGATCGCTTTAACTGCTTATGGTGATAGCGAGTATCGTAGCCGTGCGCTGGAAGCAGGCTTTCAGACTCACGTGCCTAAACCAGTCGATCCAGGAGAACTAGTTGCGATCGTTGCTGATTTGGTTGCTTCTTATAAGAATTAACGCAAAGATGCAGTCATTTGTGGGTCATTAAATGAATAGGGCTTGATTTGGAATTGCTGAAACTACTTTGCTCCAGTTTCAAAGCTAATTTGCTCAGACTTATATGCTGGTGGCTCTACGTGAATTAAAATCCTGACTGGACGGAACCTTTCTTCTAATCGGCTTTCTACTTCTTCGGTGATGTGGTGAGCGGTTTCTACGTCTGGTGCATCTACTATTAAATGCATTTCAATAAATACCTGACGACCAAGAACACCGCGAGAAGCAATATCATGACAGTTAATTACACCTGGAACAGAAGTAGCGATCGCATGAATTGCTTCTGGTGCGATCGCCATTTGATCCACAAGCCAAGGCAAATTTTCTTTTAAAACTGACCAGCCACTCCAAAATACCAACAAGGCGACAGGAAAAGCTAACACCAAATCCATCCATTGATAACCTAGCCAAACTCCGATCAAGCCGCCAATTACAGAGATTGTCACCCAAATATCGCTCATGGTATGTGTCGCGTCAGCTATGAGGATTGAGCTACCTACCCGCCTACCCACAGAACGTTCGTAAAACGCCACAAAAATATTCACGCCCAGCACAATTAGTAATAACCACAACTCCGGTGGCGATATTCTCACAGGTTCACCACCACCTTTGAGAATTCGTTCAATTGCTCCTTGCAGAATTTCAAAACAGGCTATTCCTAAAAATGAGGCTATTCCTAAAGCCCCCACAGCTTCAAACTTGCTGTGTCCATAGGGATGTTCGCGATCGGGTTGTGGAGAAGAAAATTTACTTGCAATTAATCCTAAAACGTTGTTGGCGCTATCTGTCACACTATGCAAGGCATCAGCTAGCAAACTCAACGAACCTGTCCAGTAACCCACAAGTGCTTTCAATCCCATTACAAACAGGTTGAGCAGTAGGGTAATAATTAAAACCTTTCGCACTTCGGCGCGGTTATCGTAAAGCATAGATAATTTATCACATCAAGTTCTATGACTTCTAATGTAGAACTCAAAACATAAATAAACACAAATAAAATGTATCAAAGTCTTACGCAGTAAGAATTAAGTCTCTCTATAGACTCTATTTTTTATACTATTCTGTTGAGATTCTTTATAATTAACAGCAGCTACAAGCTTTATAGCTATTAGTAATTGCCTTTATAAATAACAGCATATTTTTAGCATTAATTCCAGAAATATTTTAATTAATTTTGTTATTTCTACATCTAGTTACTCCAAACAAAATTGTATCCAGAGATACTATAACGACCATCAGTGGTGTGTACTTACTTAGGATAACTGATGAGTGAATGAGTTTTATTTACTACCTTACAAGGATAAAGAAGCCTGTGCTTCATTCAAAAAATGATCAAAATTTGAGCAGCAAAATCGAAAAATATTTACAGGTTTTGGAATAATTAGTAAACCTAGAGGTAAGATTTCGCGTTCCCCTCGCTAAAAATAAATTAACAAGCCAGAGGGATGAGTAAAAATTTAATCCTCTTACGAGTTTGAGTGAGAACTTGAGCCATATAATTCCAAAGGCCAATTTTCCTCAGACGGCAAGTTTCAATCACGAATATTATGAGTACCAAAAAACTTACAGGTAAGGTGGCATTGGTAACAGGCGGCTCACGCGGTCTGGGAGCAGCGATCGCCAAACGTCTCGCAAACGATGGTGCAGCAGTCGCCCTCACCTACACTAGCTCGCCGCAAAAAGCCGACGAGGTGGTGCTTGCCATCGAAACGGCAGGTGGTCAAGCCAAGGCTCTTCGCGCCGACAGTGCCAATGTCGAAGCCGTAAAAAACGCTGTTGCCGATACAGTGAAAGCCTTTGGTCGTCTTGACATCCTTGTGAACAATGCGGGGGTCGCCACTTTAGCCCCAATCGATCAATTCTCAATGGATGATTTTGATCGGCTGATCGCGGTTAACATCAAGGGTGTCTTTGTTGCAACTCAGGAGGCTGTCCGCCACATGGGTGAGGGCGGACGGATCGTTATGATTGGCAGCGTCAACAGTGACATAATGCCTTTTGCTGGCGGCTCCGTTTACGCTTTAACCAAGGGTGCGATTGCAAGCTTCACACGCGGTCTTGCCCGCGATCTCGGTCCTCGTGGCATCACGGTGAACAATATTCAACCCGGCCCGATAGACACTGACATGAATCCGGCGGAAGGGCCCTTTGCCGACACTATGAAAAGTATGATTGCCCTCCAACGGTATGGTCGAACAGAAGAAGTCGCCGAGATGGTTTCCTATCTCGCCAGTGCAGAAGCTGGTTTCATTACCGGTGCAAGCCTGAAGATTGATGGTGGCTTTTCAGCCTGATAAAGCAGAACCAAGAAAAATCCGATCGTGTAAATCTGTCTGGCGACAATATCAGCGCTGGGGTGCATCCTCAAAAAATTGGGCTTCGCCGCCGTCGATCTCGGCGGCTTCGTCTCTTCTTCCGGTAAGATTAGTACTTATCAATAAGCTTTAATAAAAACTTATGTCTTCAATTCCTCTAACATTGAACCTAATTGAAGGTTCTGTCTCCTTCAGTTTTTCACCCCAAGCAGCACGAGAATTAAAGACAGCGACAGATAAACTGATGGAGCGCCTGAAAGCTATCGCCGCTAAACCCACTCCTGGCGGTGGTAAAGTCACTCCCCAGCCTCCAATGGAATATCGTTATACGGGTGAAGTATTTTTAGAAATTTTCTGTAATCCTAATATCTGGCCAACGCCTTTCTCAGCCAAAGTTTTGCTCACTGTCCGCAACGTCAACATCCGCTTGACTACTGAAGCTGAACTTACCCGTATTATTGAAGACATTAATCAATATTTAGAGCAGGTCGGATAATCGTTTATATAATTTTTCTCTGCTTTTAGAGATTTTTTAACAAATAATCCTATACAAATTTGGGATTTTGCGAAAATTGAGCCAGTTACTTGCGGAGGCTTCCTCTATTGTCGCAACTGGTGTTGGTTAGCCCGACTGAGCAAACTTTTCCAGACGGATTCTACCTTTGAACAGCAAGCGATCGCTTCCCTAAAGTAAGCGATGCTGTCAATTGCGAGTCAAAAGTGAAGTTCCTACACTTCTATCGGATCAATGTAGGAGCTTCACCGAATTTACATATTAAACTCAAGCTGTAGCACCAGATATATAGAAAAAATAGTTCTGATGCTTTCTTTAACTTGAAAACTTATATAAATTAAGACTCCAATGCTTCTGTGTTAATGAAAAACGCAAGATTTTGTATGGGGCAATGCTCATTAAAAACCAGAGATTATCCCCCAAATTGGGCGTAGGATCGTTGACTGTGACATCCACACATCGAAAATTAACCCCCAACCCCAAACCCGAAATCAAACATTGATTTAGTCGTTGTCCCACTGTTCACGACCAATTAGGTCGCCAATGCGATCGCGCAATAAAAAGTCACATTTCTCTAATTCACATTCAACACAAACCCACTCTCTCGCTGGAATGTATTGGCAGAGGGTATATATTGGCTGTTGTCGGCTAATCATTCCCTTTTGCACCAGTCGACGTGCTTCGTCTTGAATCAAATCGAGAGAGTAGTAATTGATAGAAGGCACCGTATTCACACTCATGGTTTTTACTCACAAATTAACACTTACGATAGTGTTCCCGTTAATAATTAGGAACAAACATTACAGAAATTAGACTTGTGGCTAGTATTTTGTAGTTTGCTATACGGAACTATTTTTATTTTGACGCTAGATATCCTGAAATTATCTCAAGAAATGTTAAGAAAGTCAACGAATCCTGACATTTATCAAAAATCTGCTTTACAAAAAAAATTCCGAGTAGTTAACTTAACCTGCTATGGCGGTTGTATGGTTTTTATGCAACAAGTCTGAAAGTATTGCCATTACTGTATTTAGGCAAGATTCGCTGGGTGGTAAGAATTCATATTGCAATCGCTTACATATCAAATAATCACCTTAAAGCCGGATCTAGAACTGCTGGTATTTATCTAAGGGTAAACAACACAAGAATATTTGTCAGATACTACGGTATAAACTGTTGCAAAACATAACGGCTAAAATACACTACGAAGGCTTTTACCCTATCATCTGTTAACAATTTCTTAAGTAAAATTGCAATTGCTTAGTTATTTTCAGCACTAATATTACACAGTTTTCTTTTGATCAACATCTGTAGAAGGGTGGAGTAAAGGCAGGAGGAGCAAATCAGTTGGGGATTCAATCCCTAAGATTTGAAGCCACCATTGCGTTAGCTTCTCGCAGGGTACAGCCAAAACCATAATTTTCAGTTAGTGGCAATTTATGTAGACGCATGCTCCTAGTAGTACGCCAAGGGAACTTGGCGGGGTAAAGGGGAAGGAGGCAGGGGGAAAGGGTTTAAATTCCCTTACCCTTTTCCCTTTCCCCTTTCCCAGTCCTCACAAGCGCATTTTTGGGTTGGCAGACTACTAGCTACGCGGAGCATCTCTAGAGAAGCGGCTACTTTACGAATTCTCCAATGGAGTAACTGCAGAGTATTGCCTCTAGCGCGTGTAGTTTTGCATAAGTCCTAACAGAGTCAAGACGAAAGCCAAGGCAAACAAAAAAAAGGAGAAAAGGGGCAAGGGGAAAGGGATGAACAGGTCGCCCACAAGGGGCGAGGTTTTTACCTTCCTCATAAAATTTGGATTATTTCGCGCCACTTGCGGGCGAGGTTTTTACCTTTCCCCCTTCCCCTTCTTGATAAAGCGTATAGATGCAACTACCGACCGCTGAAGTTGGTTATGGTTACATTAAAACAGACGCGATCTAGTCACGTCTGTAAACTGTTTGGCGGATTTGCTGAGATTAATTGTTCTGAAGTTACATTGTTATTTAAGTTACTTATTCACTAAATGATTCATCATCTTCATCTGTGCTGTCTTCTACTGCTAACAGATTTTCTGGCGGACGATCGTGATTGAGTTGGCTTAGTAGTGCCAGTACCTTGTTACCGCGTTCTATGGAACGATCTTCGAGAAAGATGACCTCTGGTGTACGACGTAGCCGTACCCGCGCCCCAAGTTCACTGCGGACGTAACCTGTGGCTGACTTTAAGCCTGCCATTGTTTCTACCTTAGCTTCATCTGTACCATAGATACTGACGTAGATTTTGGCGTGTTGGAGATCGCCAGAAACATCAACATCAGTCACACTTACCATTCCTGTACCCACACGGTCATCCTTAATGCCGTTGAGCAGCATTTGGCTAACTTCCCGTTTGATCAATTCTGCAACGCGGGAAACCCGGCGATTTGTAGCCATAAAAATTTCGCCTCCTGACAGAGGTTGTACGACAAAAATAGATGCAATTTGGGTAGACAGTACTTAGCGAAAGCAACGCCAAGAGCAACCGTCTGTAGGGCATAGCCCCGATATAGCGCTAGTCTAGATTGCACTCAAGCCCAGCATTGCCCGTAGGGTGAAAGTAAGAAAGACTAGGCTGCTCACAAATAAACCTAAGAGGGCGATTAAGGTAACAGGGCGCTTCAACAGTGGCACTAATGGCGCAAAGGTGTTCAAAAACAGCCCTAAGACGATAGTAATTAAGTACCGGGGGTAGCGAAAGACGTTATCCCAAAATCCGTCAAACATCTGAATCTAAACTGCCTTGTTATATACTTACGTTTGTTTTGATATGCTTTATCAACTCAATTGTAATCTATGCAGCCGGAAAATTAGCCAGCTAATATAAAATATGCCTCGTCGGTTATATTGGCTTTATTTAGTCACGATTATTTTCAGTTAAATCGCAAGTAAATGGTAATTCAAATCCCCAAGGAAACTAGCCCGCGTCCATTTTTGAAGTGGGCAGGGGGTAAAAGTAGGTTGATACAGCAATACATTCCTTATTTTCCCAAAAGTTATAAAAATTACTATGAACCATTTTTAGGTGGTGGTGCTGTTTTTTTCTATCTCCAACCAAAGACAGCAACTTTAACTGATATTAATGCCGAATTAATTAACACTTATTGTTGTGTTAGAGATCGTGTTGAAGAATTAATTTCTCTATTGAAAGAGCATAAAATTCGACATAATAAAGATTATTATTATAGTGTCAGAAACAACTCTGGTGGCACTGATCTAGAAAAAGCAGCTCGTCTAATTTATCTGAATAAGACTTGTTTTAATGGTCTTTATCGAGTCAATTCACAGGGAAAATTCAATGTGCCTTTAGGCAGATATGAAAATCCCAATATTTGCTCTGAGGTTTTACTACAAGCTGCATCAGAAGCGCTTTCTCATGCAGAAATTAAACAAGCAGATTTTACAGAAGTCCTAAATCATGCAACTAGCAGTGATGACTTTGTATTTTTTGACCCACCCTATCATCCTATAAGTGATACTAGCTATTTCACCGCTTATAGTCAAAATTGTTTTAGTAAAAAAGACCAAGAACTTTTAAGAGATACTTGTGCAGAGTTGGCAAGTCGTGGTGTTAAAGTTATGGTCTGTAATTCTGATAGCGAATTTATTAGTAATATTTATACAGATATCAATTTTGAAACCTACAAAATCAAAGCAGCCCGATCAATTAACTCCAATATAAAAAATAGAGGCATGATTGACGAACTATTAATTACATCTTTTAAAGATTTTTATTTGCCCAAGCAATAAATCTGTCTAAGCTATAAACTGCTAATAAATTATGGTTATCATTAACTCTTGCTTTTAGCCATTTGCTGGCACCTTCTCGCATACCTTCACCGCCTAAAATGACGATAGTTGGTGCAGGGTAATAGTTCTGGATGTTCATGTTCAAGTAAGGAAACTTTTCATCGACAGAACCGGGGCTTTCTTGCCATTTGCACTCGAAAATTAAACCAGATGGCATTGCAGGTGAGCCAACAACATAAAAATCAACCTTCAAATCGGTATGATAAATCCCAGTTCCAATATAAACTTCTTTTCCATAGCGCTTTGGTAATAAAGCAGCATTTAGTATAAATTCTTTTGGAACATAGTTCCCTACTTGGAAATAATTATGTCCATTTAAGATTGCTTCAACATTTCCTTCTAAAATATTCCCCGACTTATTTGCCCGTCCGCCTTGAGTCAGAGCCATCCTAAATCCCTCTGCCAAAAGTCCTACTAATTATAGGATTTCACAGAAGTAGTAAAAAAGGGTCAGTTTCTTAATATGAATTTTTGATTATGACGTAAACAAGGTTGGATTAATGGGTAAAAAATCGGAAATTATTGGTATTTTTGTACTAAAGAAATACAAATGTATTAATAATTTGGATGAGGTACAAGTTAGTAATTCAGATAAGAGTTATTTGTGGAAGATCGTGGCGAATTGAAGGTGAAATTTAAACGCATAGGGGCGCAGAGGGAAGCGCAGAGGCACGCAAAGAATTCACTACGAATTAATGAGATTTTGTACTTAGTGTATAAGCTAAATTCGCGCTCCTCGTCCCAGTCATAAGCTTAGATAATGTTTTTTGGTTATTTCACCTTAGCTTCAACCTGTTTGTGCTTCAGTATGACCGTTGCGGATAGACCATGCTAGTTCTAACAGTTGAGTCCAGCGCTTTTGTAACTGTTTGGGGGTGCATTTGATGGTTTTAGCGATCGCTTGGTCAGTTTGCCTTGCAGTTTTTAACTGTAATATTTGCTGTTGTTGTTCTGTGAGTTGATTCACAAAGATTTCCCACTGTTGGGAAGATAAACCCAACTTTTGCTCTAAACCCGCGCCTAACCATTGATGTACCAATTGCCAGTGATGTTGTTTGGCAAACTTTTCTACGTGGTATTTAAAGCGTTGTTGGAGATAATCGCGCTGACGGCTGGTTAAACCGAGAATTTGGTCAATTTCTGGGGCTGAGAGGTCTTGAAGTTTCAGGCTGAGGTAGTTCATACAGTCAGATTGACCTTGAGACTCCAGGTATTTCATCAATTCAGTGATGACGCGATCACGTTCTGACTCTTCAGATGGATCGAAATTAGTTTGGGCAATCATCTGCGATCGCAACTGTTGCACCGCCGAGTTACGCTGGTAAGATTCTGCTTCTTCACCTTTAGCAGACTCCACCGCCATTTCAATATCCACGGTAGTTTCTTGCGGCTGACGACGAGCAAAACCTTGGGCCCGCAAGATAATTAATTGCTGATTTGCACCACCAGGTAAATTGATGCGACGTTTGGCGTACTGTTCTGTAAACGCCATATATTCAGCTAATTGCAGCTGAGTACGCGGTGTGTGATCGTCAGGTAGTTCGTTTTCTCTGCGGAAAGCTTTGATAGCTTCGATATAAAATGCTTGTAAAAAATCTTCAATTAGGCTGTAACGAGCATCAAAGCCCAACTCTGAGCCAGATAAAGTTACATGGCGGTAAACCATAGCACCCAAATTACTATGTAATTCCACCCGCCCTTGTTTGGAACCTAGTTGGTAGTAACGTAAGCACTTTTGCATCCGATGCCTTCCCAGCGTAATCTGCCAGGATTTGATTTGCCCAGATGTTTGGATACGCGAGCTTTTATCGCAAATGCGTTCTACTTCTACGGCTATGCGGTTTGCTAAAGCTTCTACGCACCTGGGTGCTGCTTTCACTTGTGCTTGCATTTCTTGACACAGCAATTCAATCAAGGTTTCGCTGCTGTCTGAAAATTCTTCGGTCGAAAGGTGGTTTTCAAAAATGGGTGTAGAGTTTGGTAGATTGATGACGTTAGCTTTCATGACTTTTCCAGGGAGTAGTATTGCACCGTAATTACAACGCAGACACAGCAATTAAGGCAGGCCAAGGCTTGTGAATCTTTGGGCATTTATCAATTAAGACTTGCCCCATATAATGCTCACATCTAAAGCTCATATATAAAACTGTAGGAAATACGAGAGAGTTACAGTTATGCCAATGTGTCGGTTTTTTCACAAGCCACCACATTGACGCGAGTACATGAGTACCCACCATTTTCTCAAAGTTGTCAAATCCCTTGCTGTACCTACTATTACCACCATCCTGTTATTGCATCTGTGCCCGTCGTAGACATCACGTTTAAATATGACAATTTAAAAACTGGAGTTGCTTTTATCACAATTTCCGAAACGGAGAGGTGTGCGTGTGAAGTCTCATTCTTATACCCATGCTGCTGCTGCTTCCCAACCTAAACCCCTCCGTATAATTGCTGCTTCGTCTCCGGTCATATCTAAGATGGTAGAGACTTCATAAGTAGGTTCTTCACCAGTGTCTACAATTATGTCTACCAACTTGTCCAAACGGTCAAATAGCTCTACCCGCGACTGAACAATTTCTGGATCTATCCGAATCATGCCGTTATCTGCTTCATCTGGTGGCAGATGTGCTGAAGTTGAAATAATCGGATTGCCCAAAGCTGCCAGCAACTCCAAACACACAGTATGGTTTGGTACTCTAATTCCAGTACTTTTCCGCTTGGGGCTTTGCACCAATCGCGGTACTAATTTAGTTGCTGGGAGCAAAAACGTGTATGGCCCTGGAATCAAGCGTTTCATAATCCGATAGGCTGTGTCACTTACGAAGGCATAAGTTGCCACATTTGAAAGTGAGGGACATAAAAATGTCAGTGGTTTATCATTTGCTAGCTGTTTAATTTGCCGCACTCGTTCTACCGCCGACTTAGCATTCAAATCACAACCAATCGCATAAACTGTATCAGTAGGGTAAAGCATGACTGCGCCACTAGAAAGCGCCGACTTTATTTCCTCTATTCGGCGAACTTGAGGATTATCCGGATGAACTGAGAAAATTTTTGCCATAGAGGGATTGGGGACTAGGGACTGGGGATAGGAAAGAATGACTAATGACTAATGACTAATGACTAATGACTAATGACTAATGATTAATGATTAATGATTAATGACTAATTTATTATGAATAAAATTGCTTATCTTCAATGTCCGACAGGAATTTCTGGTGATATGTGCCTGGGTGCTTTGGTAAGTTTGGGTGTTCCTGTGGAGTATTTAATTGAAAAGCTCAATGGATTGGGAATTGAACAGGAATATCAGTTAAGAGCAGAACTTGTCCAACGGAATGGTCAGCAGGCGACTAAAGTTCATGTGGATTTAGTACACGATCGCCATCACCATGACCACCATGACCACGAACACAATCACCATCACACACGCCACTTGCCAGAAATAGAGCAGATGATTCTCAAAGCGGGGTTGCCATCACGGGCAGAAGCTTGGAGTTTGGCAGTATTCCGACAGCTAGCAGTCGCAGAAGGAGCGGTGCATGGGATTTCCCCTGAAAAAGTTCATTTTCATGAAGTGGGTGCGATAGATGCGATCATAGATATTGTGGGTACTTGCCTGGGGCTAGATTGGTTGGGGATTGAGAGTAATGACGAAGGATGGCCCCTGCTTTACTGCTCGGCGTTTCCCACTGGTGGCGGTACTGTTCGGGCTGCACATGGTCAAATGGCAGTACCAGTACCAGCAGTATTAAAACTTTGGGAAATGCGGGGTTGTCCAGTTTATAGCAATGGCATTGATAGAGAACTGGTGACACCCACAGGAGCTGCGATCGCTACTACTTTGGTAAGAGATTTTGGTTCACCACCCGCGATCGCTATCAAGCAGGTAGGATTGGGAGCAGGAACCATAAATTTACCAATTCCCAATATTTTACGCCTCTGGCTGGGCGAAAGCGCAAGTTTACAGTCAAATTTCAGCAATTGTGAAGATACTAGCTCAAATTTAGAAACTATCTCGGTACTAGAAACCCAAATTGATGATTTAAATCCGCAAGCGATCGGCTATGTTTTTGAGGCTTTGTTTGCTGCTGGTGCAGTGGATGTTTTTACCCAAGCGATCGGTATGAAAAAGTCCCGTCCAGGGATTTTGCTGACTGTAATTTGTCATCCAGAAAATTTACTCAGTTGTGAATCGGTTATATTCCGTGAAACTACAACTTTGGGTATTCGGCGAACAACTCAGCAACGCGCCATTTTACAACGGGAAATTCAACAAGTGGAAATTGAATATGGCAAAGTACGTGTCAAGGTAGCATGGAATGGACAATCACCAGAGAAAGTTATTGCCAATGTGCAGCCAGAATATGAAGATTGTGCAGAATTAGCCAGAAAACATAATATCCCCTGGCGCGAAATTCAACGGTTGGCGCTACAAAATTGGTATTTGGTCAATAACTAAATCTCCTAGTTCTAGCCCTTTCAAGGTGACTTGTAAAATCTCTTTTCTTCTCTCTGCGCTCTCTGTGTCTCTGCGGTTTAAAAGTAATTTATCTACCACAGAGACGCAGAGAACACAGAGAAAAGAGGTTAAAAAAGAATTGGTTGACCAATATTTTTACCCACCTTAAAAGGGCTAATCTCCTCGTTCTTATACTGCCTAGATTGGTGACAACTTAAAGCGATCGCTAAAATGTCAAGTGGGGTGTGGAGCAATACTTTTCGGTTAAACCCAATAATCTCTCTTTTGGTCTGGGGAAAGGTTAAAGGGTAATGGGGAAAGGGAAATTCAAACCCTTTCCCCCTTAACCGAAAAGTATTGGGGTGTGGAGATAAGTCCAAAGTCTCTTGTAGTTGAGATTTGGGTTGATATTTAACAAGTCCCAAATCTCGATTTTTGGGAGAAGCAAGCTAGCAAGAGCATCTCATAGAGAGCGTCATTACGAATTACCTCAATCCTCGCAATACCGATCCTAATGTAGCGATTCCCTCAACAATCTTCTGTGTTGGCTGAAAGCTAAAAGCTAACCTGATGGCATCATCCCCTTGTCCATTGGCGTAGCAGCGAGTCCCTGGCAGAAAACTGATGCCGTGTTCACTGGCAGCCATCAGAAGTGCTTTAGCGCTGATATCTGGTGGCAATTTACACCAAACGAAGAAGCCACCATCAGGACGCAGAGCAACGACATCACTGGGAAACTCTTGAGCGATCGCTTCTAATAACAAATTGCACTTATGTTTATAACAGGCAATTAGCTCTTGAATGTGATTCTCTAGTTTCCCTGTAGCACAATAGCGAGCGACCACATGGCTGACAAATGGCCCCACAGGCCCCTCACTTTTGAACATCGCCAGCCGCTCAATAATCGTTGGGTCGCCGCAAGCCCATCCCAACCTGATACCGGGCGCAATAATTTTCGAGAAGGTACTCACATATAATACCCACCCTTCTTGGTCGAGAGTTGCCAAGGTGGGCATAGTTTCTCCTCGAAAGCGCAAATCGCTATAAGCATCGTCTTCCACGATTAGAACGCCATACTCAGCCGCTAATGCTACCAGTTTTTGGCGGCGAAATAACGGCATAGTAGCACCTGTGGGATTATGAAAGGTGGGAATAGTATAAATAAATCGGGGTCGGATACCCTGTTTCTTTAAATCGTTCAATGTTACTTCTAGTGCATCTACATCCATCCCTAACTCATCCACAGGAATGGTAATTATGCGTGCGCCAGCGTGGACAAATCTGGTAACTACTCCCAAGAAGGTTGGCCCTTCCACAATTACTACATCACCAGGTTCCACAAACACATCTGGTAGCAAGCCGAGAATTTGACCAGAACCGTAGCCAATGATTAGGCGATCGCGATCGGCGGCAATTCCCTTCGCCTGCAAGCGGAGGATAATTTGCTCATACAGTTGAGCAGAAGGTGGGCCGTAATTGAGAGCGATCGGAGCCTCTTCTGCCAGCACAACGGCGCTTGCAGCAGCCAAGTCAGTGTGAGGAAAGAGAATTGGATCGGCTAGACCGTAGGCAAAGCTGACGGTGACGATTTTGCTTAACTCTGTACCGTAAGTTGGTGGTGCAAGGTTCTTTGCGCGTTCGGCGAACAAATCAGTAATTCGGTAAGCAGGGGTTGTAGAAACCATAAGTAGTTAAAAATTGGAAGTCAGAGTACAGAACACACAAGAAGGTAATTGGCGAAAACCGAGATTGGAAGCTTCCTCTGATCTCAACTTTTAACGAGAGTGGGGGTCTGAAACTTTCGTTAGTCGCCCAGCATTCATGGTGGATTGTGGCTGCTGACGGATGTATTCTTTCTTATAACATCATGACAACTATCGTGAATCTTGACTGATAGAACGGAATTACTACAGTGAAATTATTTAACCTCAAGTGGAAGCAGCTAATTTTAAGCTTAGGCTGTCTGCTACTGATTATTGCCTGTAAAAATTTCTATCCTACTAATAACTCAGATGCTATACCTCTTAGAGTGGCGACAGATCCCACCTTTGTCCCTTTTGAAATCCAAAAGGCTAACGGGGACTTGGAAGGTTTTGATATTGATTTGATGAATGCAATCGCTAAAGTAGCAGGTTTTGCAGTCAAGTTTGAAAGTCTACCTTTTGATGGCATGATCTCGACTTTGCAAGCTAAAAGAGTTGATGCGGCAATTAGCGGAATCACCATTACCGCCGAACGCCTGAAAACAATTGCTTTTTCACGACCTTATTTTAAAGCCGGACTAGCGATCGCTGTCCGCGAAGACAACCAAAATATCAGAGACTTCAACAGTCTCAAAGGTAAAAAAATCGCTGTACAAATTGGTTCCACTGGGGCAGATTTTGCCAAAACCATCCCCAATGCCAAAATTAGTACTTTTAATTCTGGGCCAGAATTTTTCCAAGACTTGCTCAATGGCAACGTTGACGCTGTGGTTAGCGATGCTTTTGCAACTTTGTATGCGATTAAAAATGGCAACCTCAAAGGCATCAGAGTTGTTGCCGATCTCCTTACTGAAGAATACTACGGGATTGCTACACCTAAAGACTCTCCCCATTTAGATGCAATAAACAAAGGTATAGAGACTTTGTTATCCAATGGAACTTACAAGCAAATTTATCAAAAATGGTTTAACGCTGAACCCCCTCAATTGCCAAACTCTTGACAATAGGGAATAGGGAATTGGATATGGTTATTTTCCTTGTCCCCCTTGTCTCCCTCTGACCCCATTCCCCATTCCCCATTTCCCATTTCCCATTTCCCATTCCCCATTCCCCATTCCCCATTCATAAGCAATTGGTTGCCAATATATTAAATATTTATCTAATATGCGTCACAATTAATACTGCCACCAAAATTCATTGATAAACTACAATCTCTTGTAGGTCTACTTTAGTCAGGGACAGCCAATTGTGGCACCTTTGATCTTAGTGGCTAGAAGCACCTTGGAGCGCGAATAAAGGAACTTCCACTATGCTGATTTGCCCTCAGTGTAAATTTGAAAACCCCAAAAGCAATAAATTCTGTCAAAGCTGTGGCACATCCCTGACCCACAAAGTTTGTCCTGAATGCAGCGCCGAAGATGTACCTGTAAATGCACTACTTTGTCACAACTGTGGCACGGAATGTGGAACAGTGTTTTGGGCAATTATTGCTAAAAAAACGATTGGGGAAGCTTTGGGAGTAGAGACAGATGAGGAAGATGTGGGATTAGAGGAAGATGAAGAAGCAATATCCTCGTCATCTCCTCTATCCCTTAGTTCTCATGCATTAGGCTCTTATTTAGACTCTCAAGAGCGCTATCAATTGTTAGATCCGCTACCTACCCAAACGGAAACTACCAGCATTACTGTTACAGGTGTGAGAGTTCTAGACTGCCAGCCGTATCAAATATCACCAATTGAGGCAATACTAGCAAGTCAGCAATCAGATTTACTAACGCCATCAGTAGATGCAAGTGGAATTCCTGACCTTGCGAAACCTTATATTGCCTTACACTCCCAAAGTGGGCGCGAGATCCCACTGATTCACGATGCATGGCAGCAAGGGGATATGCAGGTAGTAATAATTGAAGACCGCTCAAATTGGCAGCCTTTAGTTGACTTATGGCAAGAAGAGACAACAAGTTCGTTAAAAATTTTGCACTGGTGTTATCAAATGACCCAACTTTGGGCATTTTTGGAACCAGTAAATTGTCGTCAAAGCCTTTTAGATTTATCAAATTTGCGATTGGATGAAGACCAAACGCTGGCGCTACAAAGATTGTATGTGGAATCATCAAGTTCTCTGTCTGTCAGCGAGTCGCCAGAAGATGCCGAAGCCCAAACATCTGCTATTCCACAAGAGCCGTTAACCATTCAAGCTTTGGGGCGAGTTTGGCAAGCACTATTTAGGCAGTCTCAACGCACTCAATTTGGCTCTGTAGTCCAGATGTTGGGAGATTTAGATGTAGGTAAGATTCACACCACCGCACAATTGCGATCGCGTTTGGAGGAAATCTCTATTGAATTAGAAGCACTAGGAACCGCAACTTTGCCCCCAATAAAGGAGAACAATACTACTGTGCCCACTATGCCACAATCAGATGAACCAGAAGATATCATCATTAGCAAAGATGATATGCCAACTGTTGTGCTGGCGATGCAGTTAAGTAGCTTGGAAGATGCAGGACGCACAGATGTAGGTCGTCAACGTCATCATAATGAAGACTACTTTGGTATTGAAACCAAAATCCAAAAGTTGGAGTTCCCTAAAAGTCGAGTTCTGGAAGGGCATGGTTTGTATATTCTCTGCGATGGTATGGGTGGACATGCTGGCGGTGAGATAGCCAGTGAGTTAGCAGTCAACACCCTACGGCAATACTTTCAAGAACACTGGATTGCCAATCAACTGCCAACAGAAGATAGCATTCGTGAGGCTGTGTATTTAGCTAATGAGGCGATTTACAAGCTCAATCAACAAGATGCCCGTTCTGGAGTAGGGCGTATGGGTACAACTTTGGTAATGCTCTTAATTCAAGATACTCAAGCAGCAGTTGCTCATGTGGGAGATAGCCGTCTCTATCGCTTGACGCGTAAGAGGGGACTAGAACAAGTCACGGTAGATCATGAAGTTGGGCAACGAGAAATTACCAGAGGAGTGGAAGCAAGCATAGCTTACGCCCGTCCGGATGCCTACCAACTAACCCAAGCTTTGGGGCCTCGTGATGAAAATTCGATTAATCCTGATGTAGGCTTTTTTGAGATTAATGAAGATACTCTTCTGCTTTTGGCATCGGACGGTCTATCAGATAATGATTTACTAGAAACCCATTGGCAGACTCATTTAGAACCCTTACTTAGTTCCGGCGCTAACTTAGAACAAGGTGTTACAAAATTAATTGATTTAGGAAACCAATACAATGGTCACGACAACATTACTGGTATACTTATTCGGGCAAAAGTACGCCCAAATTTGGAAAGTTAAAAATAAATTGGTATTGGGAATGGGGAATGGCGCATAGGGCATGGGGAGCAGGGGGAAAATTCGTAACTCCTAACTCTTCACGGGCTAAACGCCCCGCTACCGCTAACGGAACTGTTTTGCCCAATACCCCATTCCCAATGCCCACTCCCTAATCCATTTACCTTGTAGGTTGTATTGTGGTTAGTCTGACTCTCTTAGAACCGCAACAGAAAACGCCCCTCCAGCAGTGGTGCTTTGAGAACTCTTCCATAATTCGGATTGGTCGAGCAACAGATAATCACGTTGTTTTAACTGACAGTTTAGTTTCGCGGCATCATTTAGAACTGAGACACGTTGATTCTGCCGACAATGGCAGTGGTTGGCGGCTGATTAGTCAGGGTACAAATGGGACTTTCCTTAACGGTGTCCTTGTGATTCAGAGTCCGTTACCAGATAATTCCCTTTTGCAACTAGCACAAGGAGGCCCAATACTGCAATTCCAAATTCAGGAGGTAACAGTACTGGAAACTGGTTTGCGATCGCCACAACAAATACAAGGAACAGAAGAAAACGCCGTTGCAACAGTCTATTCAGCCCAAGGTCAATACACTTGTACGCATGAAGGTAACTCCCCAAACAATCTGTTTTGCATCCACTGCGGTCAACCTCTTTCAGTACAACAGAAAATTCGCCATTATCAGGTGTTGCGAACTCTCGGACAAGGAGGTATGGGTACTACTTATCTCGCTTGGGATGGGGCTGGTCAGATTGGGAGTATCCCACAACTGCTGGTGTTGAAGCAAATGAATGCTGATATGGCAAAAATTGCCAAAGCTCAAGAATTATTTGAGCGGGAGGCGCATACTCTCAAATCCCTTAACCATCCGGGAATACCCAAGTATTACGACTTCTTTGTCGAAGGCGGAAAAAAATACTTGGCAATGGAATTAATCCACGGACAAGATTTAGAGAAACGTGTCTATACAAATGGGCCAGTTACGCCAAGCCAAGCGATCGCTTGGATGATCCAAACCTGCGATATCTTAGAATATCTTCATAGCCAAGAGCCTCCACTAATTCACCGCGATATTAAACCCGCCAACTTAATGGTGCGAAGTTCACTAAATCGCATAGTAGTACTGGATTTTGGCGCAGTTAAGGAAATTGGCACAGCGCCCGGTACCCGGATTGGTGCAGAAGGTTATTGCGCTCCTGAACAAGAACGAGGACAACCTTTGACTCAATCTGATTTGTATGCAATTGGGCCAACGCTGATTTTTCTGCTCACAGGCGAAAACCCGTTTAAGTATTACCGCCAAAAGGGGCGCAACTTCAGGTTTGATGTGGCAAAAGTTCCCACCATCAGTTCCCAATTAAGAGATGTGATTGATCGCGTTACAGAACCATTGCCACGCGATCGTTATCAAACTGCAAAGGAATTAGCTGCGGCCTTAGCTGGTTGTAAAGTTTAGGGAATGGTGAATGAGGAATGAGGAATGGGGAATGGGAAACGGTGAGTGGTGAATATTAAAAATCTCTACTCCCTATTGCCTATTGCCTATTCTTCATCCCAAGTTTCTACAGCTAGCAGTTCACTAACTGGGTCTTGCATACTAAAGCCAAAGTCTAGCAGTTCCTGTTTCCAGTGCTGCCATTCATTACCATAGAGCAAAGCGATTTTCCAGATGCTATCACTTGGCTTGATAATATTCGATTCTATGAGTGATTGCACGTTGCGCTGCAATTTCACCATCGGGTGAATCACTTGCTGAGTCATAACCTCGATTGAATTCAGATTTTGTTGGTAAATACTTAATTAAAACTGCTTCCCATTCTGCAATTGTTGCCGGGTCGTAGAGTGATGTAATTTTGGTAAAGCCAGTCTTAACTTTTTAACTATACCATAACAAACTCTACTAAATTACTGGTAAATTCGGTTTTGTACGGTAATTACCACCACAAAACTCCAATTCTACCAAGTAGTCCTAAAACTTTTTGCAGAAACCAGACAAAAGTTCAGGGTAAGGTTAAAAGATAAAGGATGCTTCTGTTTTCCCTTTAACCTTTCCCCGTGTTATTTTTCCCCTTAACTTCTACCCTTTAAGCACTAGAGTGCAACAGTACCTTTTGTAAGATATCTGTTGTGAACACCTGCGAAAATAATTAGTCCCTTTGGAAGTTGCGCTAAGTAGTGAGACCGAGACTGAGGACGGCTGGGAAAATTCTATAATATGTTTGCTTTTTGAACAGCCCACAATGACACGGGGTAGTTTGAAAGTTTTTGCCTGACAAGGGAAATTTGCAGTTTAGTAGAAATGTCCTCTGTTTCTGTTTATTTAAATGTTATTTAGAATATCGCAAACATCTGAACATTAGGCAGAATCATCGCAAATATTTATATAATTTTAATTTTTCGACTAAAGAATAAGACCTGGAGGTTTGGCTCTGTTTAGGCGTGGGAGAGGTTTTTGCTTGAACGATGGGAGCGACGGCATAGCAAAATTGTTTGTACAGCATGGGCTTACCATAAAATTCACTCGTCTTCAGAGTCAGCGTTTAAAGTTTGTGTAAAAAATTTTTAGCCAAGATGTTAGTTTCTATTGAGCAGATGGGTATCCTCAAAACGGGAGGGTTGCTGATACCTAACTATTTACCACAGCAATAATTAATACATGCCTGGTTCAGGGGAAGAATACCTAATCGCTCGCAAAAAGCAGATTGAGCGGCGACAGAAGATTTTAACAATAGTATCTATCTTCTCGTTTTTTGGGTCTACGGTATTTGCAGTGATTCCAGCAATCCAACAGGCTAGCCAACCTAAGCCAGCAACTGCGTCTGTTTCTGCTGAGTCAGTATTACAGCAACAGGCGCAGGGTTACGAGTTAGTTTTACAACGGGAACCAGAAAACCAACTTGCTTTAGAGAAACTGTCTTTGCTGCGGTTGCAATTGAAGGATGCTAAGGGTGCAATGGAATCTTTGGAGAAGCTGGTGAAGTTGCACCCTGAACGACAAGATTACAAAGTTGTATTAGAGCAGATTAAGAAGCAACAGGGTAATGGCGATCGCAGCACAAATAAACAACCAAAATCTAAGTAACAATTTCACTTAAATATTTTTGGAAAATAATAATTTTGAGATTACAAAGAAATACAAGATGTTTAATGGCAAATCGATTCTAATCACTGGTGGTACAGGCTCCTTCGGCAAGCAATTTGTGAAAACGATTCTCAGCCGATATCAGCCTCAGAAAGTCATAGTTTATTCACGTGATGAGCTGAAGCAGTATGAGATGGCGCAGGAGTTTAACGCACCAGCGATGCGCTATTTCATTGGAGATGTGCGCGATCGCGATCGGTTACGTCTGGCAATGCGGGGTGTTGATTATGTTATTCATGCTGCGGCACTCAAGCATATCCCTGCTGCTGAGTACAACCCAATGGAATGTATTAAAACTAATATTCATGGAGCAAATAATGTTATTGATATTGCTCTTGATCAAGAAGTAGAAAAGGTGATTGCCCTTTCAACAGATAAGGCAGTTAATCCAATTAATCTCTATGGTGCAACCAAGCTAGCTGCTGATAAACTCTTTGTTGCAGCGAATAATATTGTTGGAACAATGAAAACCAGATTTGCTGTTGTTCGTTACGGTAATGTTGTTGGGTCCAGAGGCTCAGTAGTGCCTTTTTTTCAAAAACTGATTCAAGAAAAAGCCACAGAGATTCCTATTACAGATCCACGGATGACTCGCTTTTGGATTACCCTCCAACAGTGTGTAGATTTAGTAATTAACAGTTTTGAAAGAATGCATGGTGGAGAAATATTTGTTCCAAAAATTCCTTCAATGAAAATTACTGATTTAGCTGAAACACTTGCACCGGGAGTTCCAATTAAAATTGTTGGTATTAGACCAGGGGAAAAGCTACATGAGGCAATGTTTTCTTCTGAAGTTTCACATTTAGTATTTGAGTTTACCGATCATTATGTAATTAGACCAACTATTGAATATGCTCATACTGTAGATTACGCTTGCAATGCTTTAAGTGAAAAAGGAATCCCTGTTCCAGAAGAGTTTGAGTATAGCTCAGAGATAAATACAGAATGGCTAAAAGGTTTCCAACTACTCGATATGCTGAAGCAATGAGTGACTACATTCCTTATGGAAAGCAAGATATCAGTCAACAAGATATTGATGCTGTAATTGAAATTTTGCGCTCAGACTGGATTACTCAAGGTCCAGCGATAGAGAGATTTGAGCAAGCTGTTGCTAACTACTGTGGAGTGAAATATGCCGTAGCGGTTTCTAGTGCAACAGCTGCATTACACATTGCTTGTCTTGCTGCTGGTTTGGAGCAAGGAGATATTCTTTGGACATCACCAAATACCTTTGTTGCCTCAGCTAATTGTGGACTTTACTGTGGTGCAAAAGTTGACTTTGTTGATATTGACCCAAATACTTACAATTTGAGCATAGATGAATTAGAACGTAAGTTGACTTCGGCAGAAAAGCAAGGTTGTTTGCCTACAGTATTAATACCCGTGCATTTTGCAGGGCAATCTTGTGAAATGGAACAAATTGCTGCTTTATCACAGCGTTATGGTTTCAAAATTATCGAAGATGCTTCTCATGCAATTGGCGGAAGCTATCAGACACAACCTATTGGTTCCTGCCAATTTTCCGATATCGCGGTTTTTAGCTTTCATCCGGTAAAAATTATTACAACTGGTGAAGGCGGTATGGTCTTAACAAATCAGGAGGAGTTATATCAGAGATTGATTAGATTGCGATCGCATGGAATAACTCGCAATTCAGATTTGATGCAAGGAGAATCTCATGGAGCTTGGTATTATCAACAATTGGAATTAGGCTTCAACTATCGCATGACCGATATCCAAGCAGCATTGGGCGCTAGTCAGATACAACGACTGAATGAGTTTGTAGAACGTCGCTGGTTTTTAGCCAACCGCTATAATCAACTACTACAAGATTTGCCATTGATGCTGCCGTGGCAACATCCAGATACTGAGTCTAGCAGGCATCTTTATGTGATTCGGCTGAAGCTGGATAAGATTAGTAAAACTCATCAGCAGGTATTCCAAGAACTTCGTCAACAAGAGATTGGCGTTAATTTGCATTATATTCCCGTTCATATACAGCCTTATTACCAAAAATTAGGTTTCCGCTGGGGTGACTTTCCCCAAGTTGAGAAGTATTACCAGGAAGCAATTTCCCTTCCTTTGTACTACAGCTTGACCCAGGAAGACCAAGATAGGGTGGTAAGGACACTGCAAAGGATTTTTCTATGAAAACTGTTGCAATTATTCAAGCTCGTATGGGATCTACTCGTCTACCTGGGAAGGTGATGAAAGAACTTTGTGGCAAGACTATTTTGGCACATGTAATTTATCGGGTTCAAGCTTGTTTGTTAGTTAATGAAGTGATTGTGGCAACAACTACATCTTTAGCAGATGACGTGATTGTGGAAGAAGCAGAAAAATGGGGGGCAAAGTGGTTTCGGGGAAGTGAAGAAGATGTTTTAGAGCGTTATTATCTAGCAGCTAAACAATATAACGCTGACGTGGTAGTGAGGGTAACTTCTGACTGTCCATTGTTTGACTCTGAACTGCTATCACAAATGTTGGAATACTTCAACAATAAAACACTTGAAGGATTACAAATAGAGTACTTGAGTAATTGTTTAAATCGTAGCTATCCTCGTGGTTTAGACGCAGAAATTTTTATGTTTGAGTCTTTAGAAAAAGCATTTTTAGAAGCACAAAAACCATACCAAAGGGAACATGTTACGCCTTACATATACGAGCAACTCGAAAGATGTACTTTACATAACCAGACAAACTATGAAGATATATCTAATTATCGCTGGACTTTGGATACCGAAGAAGATTGGAAATTAATAGAAGCAGTTTATACAGATTTATATCAGGAAGGAAAAATTTTTTCAACTAATGAAGTACTGAGTCTTTTAAGAGCAAAACCAGAGTTAGTAAAACTCAATGCTCATGTACAGCAGAAACAATTACAGGTAGTGAATAGAACTAAATTATGAGATATAAGACAGAACAGGAATTATTCTGGGAAGGAGAATTTGGGACTGAGTACACCGCAAGAAACCAAATATTGCCAGAACAACGTCAAGCATTCTTTGCTCAAGTTTTACAGAAAACTTACGGTGTCCAAACAATTTGTGAACTGGGTGCTAACCAAGGTCATAATCTTCAGGCTATTGCTAATCTGAGCCGTAATTTTCAACTAACTGGAGTTGAGTTAAATGAGACAGCAATTGCTGAGTTAGGTAGAATCCCAGGTGTACAAGCTAGACAAGGTTCAATTCAAGAATTTGAGACAGATAAACAATTTGATTTAGTATTCACCTGTGGTGTTTTAATTCATATTAATCCTGATGAACTTCCACTAGTTTATCAAAAAATATATGATATTTCTTGTAGATATATTTTGATTAATGAGTATTATAGTACTTTACCTGTAGAGATCAATTACCGAGGTAATACAGGTAAGCTATTTAAACGTGATTTTGCCAGTGAAATTATGGAATATCACAGAAACAAACTATTAGTTTTAGATTATGGTTTTCTTTGGAAAAAAATGAATTTATATTGGGATGATACAAATTGGTTCTTAATGGAAAAAGTATTATAGATTATTTTATGAATCAAAGTAAAATTGCAATAATTGATTATGGAATGGGCAATTTAAGTTCGGTTGCTAATGCTTTTAATAGTATTGAATGTCATGCATTTGTTACCAATAATCCAGAGGATTTATGCGAAGCCAGCCATATAATTTTGCCTGGTGTTGGTGCTTTTAGTGATGGTATCAAAAATCTTCAATCTGGTGGATGGATAAAATTTTTAGAAACTGAAGTAATAGAAAAGAAGAAATCCTTTTTAGGAATTTGTCTGGGTATGCAATTATTAGCTACCGCTGGAACAGAGCATGGTTATCACAAAGGGTTAAACTGGATTCCAGGTACCGTTAATCGCCTAAAAAGTAATGAACGTAGCATTAGAGTGCCTCATATTGGATGGAATGATGTTTATTTTTTAAATAAAAATGGTCTTTATAGGGGGTTAGGAAATTCTCAAGTGTTTTATTTTGTACATAGTTATGTATTTATTCCAGAAAAGATGGATATATGCAGTGCACTTACTTCTCATGGATCAGAGTTTATTTCTAGTATTGAAATGGGTAACATTTATGCAACTCAATTTCATCCTGAAAAAAGCCAAAAGGCTGGGCTGGAAGTTTTAAGAAATTTTGTTTATGGAAAATTTATAAACAATGCTTAAGAAACGTCTTATACCTATTTTACTATTGAAAAATGGTTTATTGGTTCGCAGTGAGTTATTTAAAATTCATCAAATTATCGGCAATCCTACATATGAAGTCCAACGCTTTAATGAATGGAATGTTGATGAGTTAATTTATTTAGATATTAGTAGGCATGATCAATACGACTTGCGTCGGGATGACCACAAAGTAAAAGGATTAACAGAACCTCTACAAATCTTAGACGAAGTAAGCAAAACTTGTTTTATGCCTCTGACATGGGGGGGAAGAATTTGTACGGTTGAGCAGATGCGCCAAGCCATTAGTAGAGGCGCTGATAAAGTTGTGATTAACACGGCAGCAGTGCGGAATCCAGAATTGATTACCGAAGGCGCAAAGATATTTGGTAGTCAGGCAATAGTAATTAGCATTGATGTGCTGCGGCATACTAATAGAGAAACAGAGGTTTTTATTAATGGTGGTCGTGAAGCTACAGGTATGAAACCTGAAGATTGGTCTAGGCAAGTAGAAAGACTGGGAGCAGGTGAGATTTTACTTAATAGTATCGACAGAGATGGTACCGGGCGAGGTTACGATCTAGAACTCATCAATACAGTTACTTCTGCCACTAGAATTCCGGTGATTGCTTGTGGTGGCGTTGGTCGATATGAGCATTATGTCGAAGGCATAAAAGCTGGTGCTTCTGCGGTTGCTGCCGCTAATATCTGGCATTTTAAGGAATTGTCAGATCGAGAAGGAAAGCGGACATTAGCTAAGGCTGGTGTTGAAGTTCGGTTATAAAAAAGCAGAAGGTTAAAGAAATTATGGCAATTCAATATTGTACAAAATGCGTTTATCCCGCACTTAGCGCTAGTCCTTTAACTTTTGATGAATATGGTGTTTGTTCTGGATGTCGTGTCCACGATCAGAAAAAGAGTATAGATTGGGAGCAACGCTGGCAATGGTTAAAAGAACTTACTAATGAGTATCGTAGTGATAGTAACTATGACATTGTTATCCCAGTTAGTGGAGGCAAAGATAGTTACTTTCAGACTCACATTGCTGTTAAGGAATTAGGTCTAAAGCCGCTTTTAGTAACTTATCACGGCAACAATTATTTACCTGAAGGTGAATACAATCTTTACCGTATGCGGGAGGTATTTGATTGCGATCACATAATTGTTCGCCCCAGTGTAGATACTCTGATTAAAATGAATCGAATTGGTTTTAAGCTACAGGGTGATATGAATTGGCATGGGCACTGCGGCATTTTTACAGTACCTATTCAAGTAGCAGTTCGCTATAAAGTGCCATTAATTTTGTGGGGTGAGCATGGCTTCATGGATTTAGGAGGGATGTATTCTTACAATGATCTTGTGGAATTTACAGCAAAGTTTCGCTTAGAGCACGCCTTGCGGGGGTATGACTGGTATGATTTCACAGATGAAGGTTTGGAAAAGCTTGGGCATCCAGAACTAAAAGAAGGTTTAAGAGGCAAAGACTTATTGTGGGCAAAATATCCATCGGATGAAGAGATTGATGAAGTAGGTGCACGGGGTATTTATCTCAGTAACTTCGTCAACTGGGAGGCAAACGAACACACCAAAACAGTTATGGAATTTTATGGATGGCGTTCAGCACAGCAGCCTTTTGAGCGTACATATCGAACAATCTCCAACCTGGATGATATGCATGAAAACGGTATTCATGATTACCTAAAATTCATTAAGTTTGGCTACGGACGTGGTTCTGATCATGCTTGCAAGGATATCAGAGCAGGCCTTATGACTCGTGAACAAGGTATTGAAATGGTACGTAAATACGATCGTGTTAAGCCATATCGAGACTTAGAGAGGTGGCTGAAATATGTGAATATGACTGAAGAAGAATTTGACCAGATTTGTGATACCTTCCGCGATCGCCGTGTGTGGCGCATTGAAAACGGACAGTGGGTAAAAGATAATATTTGGGGAGAACCATCAGCTTATGAGCCTGTTCATCAGAGTTAAAAACTCTAAAAAAAGCGTGTAAAAAATAGTGATTACTTATATACAGGGTATACAAAGTTAAATATGCTTAATAACAGTCAGATAGAACAGTTTCATAACGATGGATTTCTACTCATACCATCTGTTTTAAAAGAAGAGCAAGTAAGGGAATTAAGAACTTCTCTGATCAAATTGTTTAACTCGAAAATCAAGTTTGAAGGAGATAACAATAATGTACGCAATGATATTTGTAATAGATATCAAGAATTTAGATGGCTACTTATACATCAATCTATAGTCTCTGCTTTAAAGTCTTTATTAGGAACAAACTTCGTTTATCTTCCTGAAATTGCAGCGCAAAAATCATTTTATTCAACTTGGCATAAAGATACAACATCACAAGAAGCTCAAGGACTTCAGTTTCAATGGGAACCTAATTACTTAATGTTAGAAGCAGCCATATATCTTCAAGATAATGATGAGTATGGTGGTGGACTTGATGTTATTCCAGGTTCTCATTTATATCCTGATCTATCAACAAATAGTACAGCGCATGATTTTTGGTCAAAAATCACGCCACCGCCTTATATTCATTCAATTCCAAGTAAGGCTGGTGATTTGGTTTTATTTGATTTTCGTATTAACCATAAAGCCTCTTTACCAACCAAATGTGCTGTAGATTCAATACCAGATTCAAAGCAGAAATTTGCAATTTTTATTGCTTGTAGTACCAATAATGAGCATGTTCTTAGTTACAAAAAATTTATTTATAGCCGACCAACATATTACTATTTGAAAGATTATCAATATCAAGAAGATTTTTTTAAATTAGTTAAAGATAACGGACTAATACTTGCTTAATTAATAAAGTTAAATAGTTATGTTTAAAGAAGCAGACATTCGCCCAAAAGAATTATTAGCAGGACAAGCTGAACTATTAGCTCATGATATAAATCTTTTACTAAAACACAAAAATGATTTTATCTCTGTCACTTGTCCTGCTTGCTGTTCAATAAACAGCGATCGCATTTATGAAAAGTACGGTATTCAGTTTGTGACTTGCCGAGAATGTGAAACAGTTTACGCTAATCCAAGACCTAGACCGGAACATCTAGAGGAGTATTATAAATACTCAAAAAATTATGCTTATTGGAATAAATATATATTTCCAGCTTCTGAAGTAACAAGAAGAGAAAGAATTTTCAAGCCAAGAGTACAAAAAGTTATTGATATTTGCCACAGATTTAATGTATTAACAGACACGATATTAGAGGTTGGGACAGGATTTGGTATTTTTTGCGAAGAGATGAAAAAAACTGGTGTTTTCCAAAGAGTGTTAGGAGTAGAACCTACTCCGGATCTAGCTGAAACTTGTCGTCACCGTGGTATAGAGGTAATTGAAAAACCCATAGAACAAATTGATTTTGGGAATAATCGAATTAATGTAATTGTTAATTTTGAAGTAATCGAGCATCTATTCTCGCCTAAAGAATTTGTATTGAAGTGTTATGAATTTCTAGTTGAAGGAGGAATATTTATTTTAACTTGTCCAAATGTCAAGGGTTTTGATATAGCAACTTTAGGCAATATCTCTAGTGCTATAGATAATGAACATATTAATTTGTTCAATCTTCAATCTTTAACTATTTTGTTAGAATCTTATGGTTTTGAAGTTATTGAGAAACAAACTCCAGGTCAGCTGGATGCTGAATTAGTACGCAACAAAATTATTTCTGGTGAGTTTGATGTAACTAATCAACCTTTTTTACAACAAATATTAATAGATGAGTGGGAAAGCAAAGGCGAAGCTTTCCAGAACTTTTTATCAGAAAATCAACTTTCATCGAATATGTTGCTGGTAGCAAGGAAGCCTTAAATGAATTTGGTAATTCGTACAGATGCTTCAAGTGAAATTGGTACAGGTCATTTAATGCGCTGTTTTGCTTTAGCTCAGTCCTGGCAAAAAAATCAAGGGCAAGTTGTTTTCTATATAAATGATCAAGCATCAGTTTTAGCGTCTCGATTAATATCACAATCCATACAAGTTGTTTACTTAAATTCCTTGCCGGGAAGTAATGAAGATGCTCACAAAGTATCAAATCTGGCACAGCAGTTTAATTGTCAATGGATTGTAATAGATGGCTATCACTTTAACGCGGAATATCAACGTATTATTAAATACTATGGTTTGAATTTATTATTTATTGATGATTATGGACAAGCAAAACATTACTATGCTGATATTGTCTTAAATCAAAATATTTCTGCTCATGAGAGTTTGTATATAAATCGAGAACCTTATACCCAATTATTACTTGGCACGTGTTACACATTATTACGGCAGGAGTTTTGGCAGTGGCAAGGATGGCAACGAATAAACCCAACTATAGCCAGTAAGCTATTAATTACAATGGGAGGTGCTGACTCAGATAATGTAACTTTCAAAGTGATTGAAGGCTTACAGCTACTATCAGTTAAAGAGCTGGAGGTTGTGGTTGTTGTCGGAGGAAATAATCCCCATTATGAACAACTGAAATTAGCATCACAAGCATTGCAGTTTCCAATTCAGATAGAAAGAAATGTTACAAATATGCCTGAGTTAATGGCTTGGGCTGATTTGGCGGTAACTGCTGGTGGTAGCACTTGTTGGGAACTGGCTTTTATGGGTTTACCCAGTTTGATTTTAATTTTAGCTGAAAACCAACGAGCGATCGCACAAAAATTAAATGAAATGGGGGTATCTATTCATCTTGGTTGGCATGAGGATGTTTCTGCTGCTGAAATAGCGTCGGCGGTTGCTCATTTATTAAGAGCTGTACATACACGAGTAAAAATGACTAGATGCGGTCAAGAGTTAGTAGATGGCGAAGGAAGTAAGCGCGTATTAAAGCATCTAGAGGCCAAGTTGTTAAAATTACGCTTGGCGTACCAAGAAGATTGTCGTTTGTTGTGGGAATGGTCAAATGACCCAGAAGTACGGGCTGTTTCCTTTTCTACAGAACTTATACCTTGGGAACATCATGCTCAATGGTTCCAATCACGACTGTACTCTCCTACTTCTATTGTCTACATCGGCCTTGATAGAAATGATGTGCCTATTGGTCAAATTCGATATGAACTAGAGGGCGATAAAGCCATTATTTCCATTAGTATTGATAGAAAATTTCGTTATCAAGGATATGGTATCTACCTAATTAATCTAGGATGTGAAAAATTATTTTTAGATTCAGAGACTAATGTAATTCATGCTTATACTAAACTTGATAATAAAATATCAATAAAAGCTTTTTTAAAAGCTGGTTTTAAAAATATGGGAAAAACCAAATTAGGAGAACATGAGGTAGTTGATTTAGTCAAATACAAATAAAACTCCAGTTGCAAAATAAAATGCGAGAAATTAACATTGCAGGGAAAAAAGTCGGTGCTAACCATCTACCCTTTGTGATTGCAGAAATGTCTGGAAATCACAACCAATCATTAGAAGTAGCTCTAAAAATTGTTGAAGCAGCGGCAAAAGCTGGGGTAGATGGTCTAAAAATCCAGACTTATACTGCCGACACAATGACTTTAGATATAGACGAGGGTGAATTTTATATTAAAGATCCTCAGAGTTTATGGCTTGGGAAATCACTATATCAGTTATACCAAGAAGCTCATACACCTTGGGAATGGCATAAACCTATATTTGCTCGCTGTAAAGAATTGGGAATAATTGGTTTTAGTACTCCTTTTGATACTACTGCTGTAGATTTTCTCGAATCTCTAGAAGTACCTTGTTATAAAATTGCTTCTTTTGAAAATACTGATTTACCTCTAATTCGCAAAGTTGCCAGCACTGGTAAACCGATGATTATTTCTACTGGTATGGCGACAATTTCAGAGTTAGACGAAACAGTGCGTACAGCACGGGAAGCTGGTTGTCAGGATTTGATACTACTCAAATGCACCAGTACTTATCCAGCTATACCAAAGGATACTAACTTGCTGACCATCCCCCATCTACGCGATTTGTTCAATCTACAGGTGGGGTTATCGGATCACACAATGGGGATTGGTGTTGCTGTTGCGGGTGTTGCTTTAGGAGCTACATTCATTGAAAAACACTTTACCCTTTGTCGGGCTGATGGTGGCGTTGATTCTGCTTTTTCAATGGAGCCAGAAGAAATGCATCAATTAGTTGTTGAAACTGAAAAAGCCTGGCAAGCGCTGGGCAAGATAAATTACGGGCCGACGGAAGCTGAGAAAGCATCTTTGGCTTTTAGGCGATCACTCTACATTACCCAAGACATGAAGAAGGGAGATATATTTACCTCGGAGAATCTGAAAGCAATACGTCCTGGTCTTGGTTTACCACCAAAGTATTATGACTTTCTCCTTGGCAAACAAATCAAACAAGATGTCAAAAAGGGAACACCAGCCAGATGGGATTGGGTAAGTTAGTTATAAGCTAGGAAAATTGCCCTACTTTGTTGTAAATATGAGAACAAAACTTTTTTATATATATTAGCAAACTAGGACTTTTTCAATTAATTGAATACTAAAATACGGAAGTTTAAAATGTTAACTATAGAAGATGTACTTGCCAGTCAAAAAGACCTAAATCGGCTATGTGCTGAAAGACCATTACAAACTCATGAAGTATTTTTCGGAAATTCTTTCTATGGTATGGACTTTACTATTAAGAAATATGTAAATTTTTCTGAAAAATATCCACTAAAAGTTTTATTGGTACATGGACCGGATCTGAGCAACAACCATCTATGGCAAGCAGAGATAGAATCTCCTTTGCTTAATATATATTGTTATCCAAGTTATCGAGAAGATGTATATATTAACGCAGTTAAAAACTGTGAAACTACAAAAAAGATTATCCCAGCAGCATCACCATTTTTATATGCAACAGAAATTCTGAAAAAAGAACCAAAACCTAAGCGAAGTGGAACTATATTTTTTCCTTCTCACTCTACTGGTTATGTTACAGTTCAAATGGACTTTGAAGCCCTTGCAGAAAAACTAATACATCTTGATGATGAATATCAACCTGTGACAGTATGTCTGTACTGGAAAGATTTTAACTTAGGTAGGCATATTCCATTTCAAAAAAGAGGAATACAAATAGTTTCTGCTGGACATGTTTTTGACCCCAATTTTTTATTCCGTTTTTATCATCTTTGTTCCATGTATCGCTATGCTTGTGGCAATGAGCTAGGAACACACATATTTTATTCCATCAAATCTGGTTGTTCTTACTTCCACCTAAATTCAATTGAGAGTACTTACACAGCAGAAAGTGAAGCTCTACTAAAGCATGACATTGCATACACACCTCCTGATAGAGAATTAGCTTTAAAGTCGCTTTTCGCCGAGCCTCAACCTCAGACTACACCAGCACAGATGGCGATCGTTGATTATTACCTTGGTGCGAATAATTTTAAATCAAGTTCAGAACTTAGTCAGGAATTAATTGATGCTGAACTTCTGTTTAGGGATCAAACGAAATCCAGGATTATTTCTGTATCTCGCAAAGTTATATTTGATAGCACATTACGAAAAGATAATATTTCTAATTCAAGCGAATTAAATCAAAAGAAAAGTATTTTACTTAAAAAGAAAGAATCACCTTTAGTTAGTATTTGTATTCCAACTTTTAATGGAGAATCTTTTATATTAGAAGCTATTGCTAGCGTAATATCTCAAACTTATCCTTATATAGAGATTATTATTTCTGATGATGATTCTAGCGATCAAACTCTAAAACTCATCAAGCTAATTCTAGAGAAAACCACCGCTATTTTTACAGCTGTTAAACATGAAAGATATGGACTAGCTAAAAATTGGAATTTTTGTATTTCTCAAGCTAAAGGTAAATATATAAAGTTTTTATTTCAAGATGATTTACTAGAGCCAACGGCTATTGAAGAAATGGTTAATATGGCTGAACAGGATGAAGAGATAGGTTTAGTTTTTTCGCCCCGAAGACTCTTCACTAATACTGGTCATACCGTTTATGATTCCAACTTTTTAATGCATCATGAAGCTAAAGATGTACACAAAGCTTGGTCAGCATTAAAGGCAATTCAATCAGGACAGCAACTTTTGCTAGATCCTAATATACTTGACAATCCAATTAATAAAATTGGAGAGCCAAGCACAGTCCTTATTAGAAAAGATGTTTTTGAAAAAGTAGGATTATTTAATTCTGAGTTTTGTCAACTTGTAGATTTGGAAATGTGGCTCAGAATTATGAGTCAATATAAAGTTGGTTTTGTTGATCACGTTTTATCTCACTTTAGAATACATCCGCAACAACAAACTCGTCGGAATGTTGCTTTAAAAGATGCTATTTTATTAGACTACCAAAAACTTTTTAAGACAATTTACAGTGATACACGATATCCTGAAGCCACGAGACAACAAGCTCTTTATAGATACGCAGTTTTGAGTTTGAGTGAACAAAATGCACAATTTCAGGAGTTGCGAAAACAAATAGCACAAGAATGCCTGAATGCTTCAGATGAGCAGATAACAGATATGTATATGGGTCTGTTAGGTAAAACACATAAGATGTTAGTGAATAGTAGCATCAAATATGAAAGCCTGACTGATGAAGAGCAGATTTTTACTAATGATATCGTTAAAAGTATATCTCAAGGTTTCAATCAACCAAAAGCAATTCAGCATTTACTAGTAGCTATGCTGTATCACCGTGCTGACCAGTTACCATTACAGCATGACCTATCTCGCATACCTAGTTGGTTACTTAAAGACTATTTACAATTCCTATTTTCTTCCCCAGTTCATTTTCAAGAACCGGGTGATGCAAATAATTACTATTACTATATGCAGGGGTGGATTGATTACTTACACACATCGATATTGCAAAATTATGATTCTCATCTGTGGGATGATATATTTAATAATTTTGTGTCCATTGCTAATTTTATTCCCCTATATTTTAATGAGCATAATCTTAAAGATATCTATGTTAAACGTGCAGAAATCATAGAGTTCTTACTAAAAGTTAAGGGTTATGAGGTAGATTACGAGTTTGCTGATAGACCTATAAGCAGAAAAAAAATTCGTTTGGGTATCTTGGCTGCACATTTTCTACCTGGTTCTGAAACATTTGCTTACCTTCCTGTTTATGAGTATATCAGTAGAGATTTTGAAGTAATCTTGTACTCTCTTAACCAAACTGGTCATCAACTAGAACAATATTGCCAAAGCTGCGCCAACTCTTTTAAACTACTGCCACAAGATTTAGTAGAACAGGTAAATATTATTCGTGCTGATAATCTCGATATATTATTTATTGCTACCAATGTGACAGCAGTAACGAATCAAATCTGTTTCTTATCAATGCATCGGTTAGCTAGAATACAAATCACAAGTGGCGGATCTGTGGTAACAACAGGAATGCGGCATATAGATTATTACATTTCTGGTACGCTAACCGATCCATCGCCAACGGCAGAACAGCAATATCAAGAAAAGTTGGTGAAACTTGAAGGGTCTGCTCATTGCTTTAGTTATGGTAATGAAGAAGAAAATATAACTGTCAAAGTCGATCGAGAAAGTTTGGGTATATCCAAAGAAACAGTTATTTTTATCTCTGGTGCTAACTTCTTTAAAATCATCCCGGAACTAATTAATACTTGGGCAAAAATAATTTCTGGAGTTCCAAACTCTGTTTTAGTACTTCTACCATTTGGTCCAAATTGGTCAAACAGTTATCCTAAGAAAGCTTTTGTAAATTACTTAAATAAAATATTTTCAAAGTATGGAATACCAGCAGACCAATTGATAGTCTTAGATCCTCAGCCGGTGCCAAACCGCCAAGAAGTTAAAGAATACTTCAAAATTGCCGATGTTTATCTAGATTCTTTTCCATTTGCTGGAACAACTTCTTTGATAGAACCATTACAGGTTAATTTACCAGTAATTGCTAGACGGGGAACTAGTTTTCGTTCTGCAATGGGTGCTGCAATGGTGCAAGCATTAGATATACCTGATTTAGTTGCCGATAGTGAAGATTCTTATATACAGTTAGCGATCGCACTTGGCAATAACCCTAAATTGCGTCAACAAAAGAGCAGTCAAATCAAGGAAAAAATGCAAGCTAATCCTAGTTTTCTTGATAGTCGCTCTTACTCAGCTAAGATAGGTAGTCTCTTCCAAGAACTATTTAGTAAATATCTTGCAGATACTCTGAGTCAAAATTTCCGCTTAGGAGATATTAACCTAATTATTTTCCCAGACTGGTTACAGTCAGAAGACCTACTATATCAAGATTTAGCAAGTGTGATTTCTAGTCTCACGACTCACCCAGATAAAACCTGCTTAACTCTCTTGATAGATACTCAAAATATTTCTGACGAAGAAGCAGATATGCTTTTATCGTCTTTGACCATGAATTTGCTTATGGAAGATGATGTAGATATAACTGAGGGGCCAGAAATTTCTCTGCTAGGGAAAATGAGCCATACACAATGGAAAACTCTTTTGCCTAGAATTCATACTCGAATTGCTTTAGCAACAGATAATCAATCTGCGATCACACAAGCAAAAGCAGAAACACTTCCATCGTCTGATGTAGATAGCTTGATCGCATCGAAGTTAGAGATGATGCCTGCTTTCTAAGAAATGGTCTAACCCACTGCATATTCTATAAACTTCCTCATGAATAAATATAAGCTGCCTTAAGGTTACGGTAATACGTGATTCATTTATCTAGAAATTGCTATAAGAGATTGTTTGAAAAGTATCAAGTTGTATAAAGATCCCTCCTATCTTTAAAAAAGGGGGAACCGGAATCAAAGTCCCCCTTTTTAAGGGAGTCAGGAGGATCTACAAGTCTTTGATACATCACAAACAATTTTTAAAACATCCTCTTGGAGTTTATTTTGAGCGCTTGAGCGCTCACTATTAGCTTATTTTTCCTCAATATACTTCTGCCACATCTGCTCGTAAGCCTTTTCCATTTCACGGGTAAACTGTTTACCATTCCACAACGGTGCTGTTTGCCGGGATGCTTTCAATTTCAAAGCCACCTGCTGGCGTAAAGCCTCATCTTTCCCCAAGCGCACACCCCACTCAATATATTCTTCATCAGTCCAGGCGATGCCTTCTGTAATTCCTGCATTCATCATCATAGTGTAGCTATTACGCGCCGCAAACTGTTCACCGACTCGCGTCACTAAAGGGATACCCATCCACAATGTTTCTAAGGTTGTTGTCGCTCCGTTGTAGGGAAATGTATCTAATACAATATCAGCAATGCCTAAATTAGCACGATGAACTGACTCTGAATGAACTTGTGGTAAAAATCGTAACCGAGAACAATCTACACCTTCTTCTTCGGCAATTTGGTAAAAGAAGCGTTTAATTGTTTCCTGTTCAGCAAGTCCTTTAATCAAAAAGTAGCTATTAGGTACTTGTTTGAGAATTTGCATTTGCCATTTTATCGTTTCTGGATGACGTTTATATCCTCTTTGGGCGCTGAGATATACAACAGCATCCATAGGAATATCCAAATCATCGCGGCGGAGAGTTGGTACACCAACTTCAAAACCATCTACTGCTATATAAGTTTGAGGTAATCGCCAGATTTTTTCTGTATAGTAATCTTGTGCATCACTTGGTAGTACATAAGGATCTGCAATAAAATAATCAATTGCTGGTATACCTGATGCATCCCACCCCAGCCAAGTAACTTGAATGGGCGCTGGCTTGAGTGCCATCACTTCACTAGTAACATCTAGAGTGATACTATCAAGGTCAATTAAAATATCAATTTCATCTTGATATATCTGGTCAGCAATTTCTAGACCATTCATACCTAATTGACGGGCTTTTCCTGCCTGACTTAAATACCATTCCTGGAGATAATCGTTTACTAATTTATAGTTAACAAAATAAGTATGAATATCAAATTTATCTCGATTATGATGCTGAAATAGCCAGCGAGCTAACCAACCAACAGAATGATTTCTTAAAGCGTAAGATACATAACCAATTTTTAGTTTTTTTGAAGAACCAGTTAAAGAGGAATAATTAATAATTTGGCGCTCGTAGTTTTTTCCTTCTGATTTGGCAAGAGATTGAAGAGCATTATTAAAAATTTCAGCTACTTTATTATGAATAGCTCGGAATTCAGCAGGAGTATCTTTAATGTGAGGTATTGCAAAAGATGGCGTAAGTAAACGTAATATTCTTCCTTTTTCTAAAGAAATTGGTTGATCTTTAATAAACTGTTGAAACACAGTTTCTAATTCTTGGCAAGTTGTACATATCTCTTGCCAATATCCCCCTGCTGACATTAGACCCCTTAACAGCAAATGGAGTGCAAAAATTTTATCAGCCAATCCTTCAGATAAGGAATAACACAACTTAGCTGTCTCTATTCCCTGAGAATAATTACGAGCATCTTGATAAAAAGTCGCTAAGTGCCGCAAAATTTCTACATTTTCTGGCTCCAATCGTAAATGTAATTTTAGAAGAGATGATGCTAGTACAGGCTGTAATAAAGTATGACCAATTTGCAGAGCAGCCGTAAGCAGTATATCGAAGCATTGATAAATATCAGAAAAGTAAGGTAAACAAGCTTCTGCTAAATCTAAATTTATTGGATGTAAAGGAATAGTACTTAAAACTTCTTGTAAAACTTGTGTTAATAGTTCGGTATTGATATTTACACTTTGCTTTTCATTTAAAATTTTAATTAATCCCCACTCACGCAACTCCTCAATATCTTCAAATTTTTCGAGTTTGAGACAAAGCAATAAAATCTCGAGCAAATTATTGATGTCACTAGGATTAATTTCCCGCATGTGCTGACGAATTAACCAGGCTATGGAGTATTGCCTCAGATTTTCGCGTCTTTCCGCTTCTATTTGCAAAAATTCAAACAGTTCAATCGTCCAAATTTCTAACTGCTCCTCATCTGCCTCTGTCATTGGCAGCATCCAAGTCATTTGAGCTTCTGCCTCTTGACCTTGTAATAATAATATCAATCCTAAATGCCAATAATATGAGGCAGCATTTGGTTCTATGGCAATTGCCTGCTCATATAATTTTGACGATTGCAGATAATTTTCCTGTATAAAGTATTCTTCAGCCTGGTTTTGCCAATTATATGTATTAGTAATCATTGTGATTGTTGGGGAAAAGTGTATGGGTAAGATATTGTGAATAACTCACATTATGGAAATAAAGTGGATAGAAAAATCTACCCACTTTAAAAAATACATAATTTAGTTAAATGAAAACTACATAAAGAATTAGTTTTGCGATGAAGTGGCTTAATCGAACTATATTCTCACGTAGTAAATCATGTTTCTACTTATCTCAAAGGAGTAAAGTTGGCGGGGCAACTAGGTCCGCTTACGCCAGCAGTAGCATCTGCTACATCTGCACCCGAGTTAACTCTTGCTTTGTCTGCTTCACACAAAATAGCTATGGTAGTAGCTTCGCTGGTAGCAGCTTGTGTTGCTACACTTACACCACCAACATAACTTTTGAGAGGTGCAGTATCAATTACTGTTTTTGCTTGGTTGGTTACTAGGCTAGGGGTAGTACTACCACCGCCAGTAATTTTATATATGTAATTCGTGGTTTGTGTTGCTATCCCAAGACCTAATTTACCAAAGTCAGCTTGGGCTGCAAATTGATTTTGTTCCAAGTAAAAAGCTTGCTGCGCGCGGTTCATAGAACCTGTATAAGTTTTAGCTTCTGACTGCTTGGCTTTGTTAGCTTGGTTCAAGAAAGAAGGTAGTGCGATCGCAGACAAAATACCGATGATAATAATTACTACTAGTAATTCAATGAGTGTAAAACCCTCTTCTCCCTTCTTTTTGTCAAGGATGTGTTGAAGAAATTTTGCTTTTAGTTCGGTTTTCATAAGTGTTTTCCCTGGGGTAGGAAGTGCTTGTGTGTTCTAGATATAACTTACCCAACTGCGATCGCTTTCCTATCACCTTCTGAAAAAAAGTTTGGGGAGATTCGGTTACACAATCCAGAATTCTTGTATACCAAATGACGCAAACATCACTAACCCCCTGGCATTGAAAAAGTTATGAGCATTCAAGAAATAGCAGAATTACTGGAATCAAGAAATACCTCCAACAACAGCCCTAGCGGTTAAAAGGATGAGTACTGTAGGCATTTTGCGATTGCTTACCATCTGGCATAGCCAATCACAATTTGTTATGCTATATTAAGCGTAGTCGTTATGAGTTTATATATGGTCATGACTAACCCCACAGTAGAAAATTTAGTAATTATCGGTTCTGGGCCAGCAGGGTACACAGCTGCCATCTATGCCGGACGTGCTAACCTGAAACCCGTTGTCTTTGAAGGTTTCCAAGCCGGGGGTTTACCTGGTGGGCAATTAATGACAACAACGGAAGTCGAGAACTTTCCAGGGTTTCCCAAAGGGATTACCGGGCCGGAACTGATGGATCAGATGAAGGCGCAGGCGGAGCGCTGGGGAGCGGAACTATATACTGAAGATGTTATATCAGTTGACTTGAGTCAGCGTCCATTTACAGTGCGATCGCAAGAAAGGGAAATTAAAACCAATAGCATCGTCATTGCTACGGGTGCGACAGCAAAGCGTTTGGGTTTACCTAGCGAACATGAATTTTGGAGTCGAGGTATTTCCGCTTGTGCAATTTGCGATGGTGCAACACCAATTTTTCACGGCGCAGAATTGGCTGTAATTGGTGCTGGCGACTCGGCGGCGGAAGAGTCTATTTACCTCACCAAATACGGTTCTAAGGTAAATATGTTAGTACGTACCGATAAAATGCGGGCTTCTAAAGCCATGCAAGACCGTGTTTTGAGCAACCCAAAAATCCAGGTGCATTGGAACACAGAAGCCGTGGATATCTTCGGTAATGGTCACATGGAAGGGGTGAAAATCCGCAATACTAAAACTGGTGAAGAAAGCCAACTGCACGCTAAGGGTTTATTCTACGCCGTTGGTCATAGTCCTAATACCTCTTTATTTAAGGGGCAACTAGAATTGGATGAGGTAGGTTACGTTGTCACTAAACCCGGTTCTGTAGAAACTAGCGTAGAAGGCGTTTTTGCAGCCGGCGACGTGCAAGATCATGAGTTTCGCCAAGCGATTACAGCTGCGGGTACTGGCTGTATGGCGGCGATGTTAGCAGAACGCTGGTTGTCATCCAGTGACTTGATTCAAGAATTCCATCAACAGCCAGAAATAGCAGACAATGAATTAGAAAATCAGCCAGCTAAAAAGACTGAAGCCGAGGAAGAAGCTGGATTTAATTTGAATGAAACGCGCCATGAGGGAGGTTATGCTCTACGGAAATTGTTCCATGAAAGCGATCGCTTACTCCTAGTTAAGTACGTCTCACCTGGTTGCGGCCCTTGTCATACCCTGAAGCCAATTTTAAATAAAGTGGTGGATGAATTTGACAGCAAAATTCACTTTGTAGAAATTGACATCGACAAAGACCGAGATATTGCTGAAAATGCTGGTGTAACAGGAACTCCAACGGTTCAATTGTTCAAAAACAAGGAACTGGTGAAGGAAGTTAAAGGCGTGAAACAAAAAACTGAATATCGCCAGTTAATTGAGAGTAATCTTTAGGGACTGGGGACTGGGGACTAGGGACTGGGGACTAGCGACTAGGAAATAATTCTTTTAACTGCTAATACCCAATACCCAATCCCCAATCCCCAATCACTAATCACTAATCACTCAGTCGAGTACCGTACTCTTCCTTACCCTGCTGTTGAGAACGAATAAAACGACAGTAACCGTTAAGACCTTTTTCAATCCGGTCTTTAAGCTGACTAACCCAGTTTAATTGTTCTGTATTGCAGTAGCCCAAGCTCTCGGCAATAATGAAAGCGCTTTTGGTTTCAGTCAATGAACCCCGAGCAATGTACATAAAACGCAGTCTATCTAAGTAGTGATAGCGTCCATAGCCCTCAGCTATGTTCAGTAAAACACTGCAAACTGCTCTTCGTAATTGATCGCTTAAATTGTAACGCTCACAATTAGGCAAACTATCTGCTAGTCGATAAGCCGCTTTTAGCAGCTTGAGGCTATCTTGGTAGAAGTCTAAAGACTCAAAGCCTCTATCTTGCATATCATCCCAAGCTAAAGTCCCTCAATTTTATGGGACATTTTTACCAAATACCCAGTCCCCAGTTCCCAATACCCACTCCCTAATATGTAAAATGGTCAGCGTATCAAGCTTTGATCCAGGCGATCGCTTTATGGCCATTACAAAACGGCGACTACCGACATTTTTACAGTTTGGCAAAAGTTCCAATCTTTCCCAAAAACTCATGCTCGTTGGGTTAGCCATCACCCTATTTTTTATCTTCCTGGCATTTTTCGCTCCCCTATTCCAGGCTTGGGGATGGCTGCAAAACCCGAAAGATTTTCTCTCTAATCCAATTCACGAGCCACCCTCAGCTAAACATTGGTTTGGCACTAGTCGCCTGGGTTATGATGTCTTCTCCCGGACATTGTTCGGCGCTCAAGCTGCTTTGCAGGTGGTGATTTTGGCAACAGCGCTGAGTATGATTATCGGTGTACCTCTGGGGATGCTGAGTGGTTATCTCGGCGGTAAATTGGATAAAGTGTTGCTGTTTTTGATGGATAGCATCTACACTTTACCGGGGCTACTGCTGTCTGTGACACTAGCGTTTGTGGTGGGGCGTGGGATATTAAATGCAGCGATCGCTATTAGCATTGCCTACATCCCCCAATATTATCGCGTTGTTCGCAACCACACTGTTAGCGTGAAAACTGAAGTTTTCATCGAAGCTGCTCAAGCAATGGGTGCTTCCACTTGGGTTGTGCTTTCTCGTTATCTATTTTTCAACGTCATTCAAAGCGTACCCGTCCTCTTTACACTCAACGCTGCTGATGCAATTTTGGTGTTGGGCGGTTTGGGCTTTTTGGGGCTAGGACTTCCCGAAGAAGTGCCAGAATGGGGACATGATTTAAAACAAGCCCTAGAAGCTCTACCTACTGGCATTTGGTGGACTACACTTTTCCCTGGTTTAACCATGACATTCATGGTGGTAGGGTTATCACTACTTGGTGAAGGGTTAAACGAATTTGTCAATCCCCGATTACGGAGAGAAAATAGAATCCGAAAATAATTAGTAAACAGTGGACACTTATCAGTCAACGGGCTAATCATTAATAACTAGTAATTGATAACTGGAGAGATTTGTGTGAAAGATAATCTGACATTAATTGCCGCCGCTACTGGCGGGTTTCTCCTTTCTATTGCCCTTGCTGGCATTTTAAGAGGTGCGCCAGTTACAGCTTGGCAAGAGCAATCGAGTTTCCGCACCACGACTTTTGCTAATTTACAGAAATCGGAGTTGAAAGCTTCGCGTCTTCTTCCAGGTAAAGATGCTACGCGAATAGATCGCGGATGAAAACTACTCGCACCCAATAATAGGGAATAGGGAATAGCTGTTCACCAATTACCAATGACAAATGACAAATGACAAATGACAAAATTCAAGTAATTGGCATTGATGTGGGGGGAACAGCAATTAAGCTGGGGCGGTTTACAGCCGATGGAACTTGTCTGCAATCTTTGACTATGGCGGCTCCCCAGCCGACAACGCCGGAGGTCGTGCTGGCGGTGCTGGTAGATGCGATCGCGCAAATTGATCCAAATAATGAAACTTTTGCTATTGGTGTTGGGACTCCTGGCCCTTCCGATGCAGCAGGACGCATCGCTAAAATCGCCATTAACTTACCTGGATGGATCGATGTCCCTTTAGCAGACTGGTTAGAAGCTAAAACTGGCAAACCTACTGCGATCGCTAATGATGCCAACTGCGCTCTTTTGGGAGAAGCTTGGCTGGGAGCCGGTCGCCAATTTCAAAATCTGATTCTCCTAACTTTAGGAACTGGGGTTGGTGGTGCGATTATCCTCGATGGCAAACTATTTGTTGGACATCAGGGAGCTGCTGGGGAATTGGGTTTAATTTCATTAAATCCTGATGGGCCAATTTGTAATAGTGGTAATCAAGGCTCTCTAGAACAATATGCCTCTGCTACTGCTATTCGCCGCCGCACTCTCAAGGAACCCATTGAATTGGGTGTTCTTGCTCAACAAGGAGAAGCCGCAGCATTGACTTTTTGGCAAGAATATGGTAGGAATTTAGGAATTGGCTTGACGAGTTTGATTTATGTACTCACACCGCAAGCGATCGTCATTGGTGGCGGTATAAGTGGCAGCTTTGAGTTTTTCTTACCAGCAGTGAAGGTAGAAATTGAGAAGCGAGTGCAGCCTTTATCACGAGATGGTTTACAGATTTTGCCAGCAGAGTTAGGCAATTTTGCTGGGATCGTGGGTGCAGCAAGGTTGGCATTGCAACACTATTCGAAATTTTAGATTGTGTAATCTCAGTTATACATATAGCTTGGCGATCGCTTTGTTTGCTTTGAAAATTGGTGAATAGCGATCGCAAAATCATTTGCTTTGATCAGTCCTACTTAATAATTCGTGAGAGATAAGAACCCCGACTTTTTTGAGAAGTCGGGGTTCTGTGAATTTAATTACAGGGTATTATTCAAAATTCTTTGTTTGGGCTTTTATCGTTGAAAAGTTCAACTATATATTCATGTACAGTAATGTGATGATATTGAACCAATAATATGTCTAACACAGTTAAAGTATTCTTTTCCTACTCCCACAAAGATGAAGCCTTGCGTGACGAGTTGGCAACTCATCTGAGCATGATGAAACGTCAGGGAGTTATCGAAGCTTGGCACGATCGCGAAATCAGTGCTGGTAGAGAATGGGCTAATGAGATAGATGATAATCTTGATATTGCAGATATCATTCTGCTGCTAGTGAGTGCTAACTTTCTGGCTTCAGATTACTGCTATGACAAAGAAATGAAGCGGGCAATGGAGCGACATGAAACACGGGAAGCTCGTGTAATTCCGATTATTTTGAAGCCGGCGGATTGGAATGGCGCACCTTTTGGTAAACTGCAAGCACTCCCTAAAAATGCTAAACCTGTCACAACCTGGCAAGATCAAGATGAGGCTTTTTTAAATGTCGCTCAAGGGATTCGCAGAGTAGTTGAAGAAATGGCGAAATCAAACACTTCTTCCTCAACTCCTGCTAAAAATACTACACCTGCAACTTCCAACCCTTCTGGAACAAGTGGTGTATTAACTGAGCGCCAGCGTCGGCGATGGGAGCAAGAACGGGATTCAGTGCAAGAACAGTATGACCTCGTGAGCAAAAAATTGGGACTGCTGGGTAAAGCATACGCCATTGAAACGGATGTATCTACAAAGCTGAAGCTAGAAGTGCAAATTCAGGAAACCAAAACAGAACAAAATAGATTAGATCGACAGCTTGAGGAAATCGAGCAAAAAATATTGTAGTTGTCTTTTAAACCAGCCTGCCACATCCTTTATGAAATCTATTGAAGTTTTTATTTCTTACCACCAGGAAGATGAGACGCTACGCCAAGAGTTAGAGAAGCATTTAGCGTCTTTGCGTCGAGAAAACATTATTACAAGTTGGAACGATCGCAAAATCGTCGCTGGGCAAGAAATCAAAGGCGAAATTGATCAGCATTTAAACCAGGCTGGGCTGATCTTATTGCTAATTAGCCCTGATTTCATGAATTCTGATTATCACTGAACAATTGAAGTTACAAGAGCCTTAGAACAGAATGCAACTAAAAAGGCTCGTGTTATCCCAATCTTGCTACGCTATACGGATTGGGAAACTCCTCCCATTAATCAATTGTCCCCACTGCCAAGTAATCGCAAACCGATAAAAGGCTGGAGTGATCGAGATGAGGCATTCTTGGAGGTTGTTAAAGGAATTCGAGAGGCGGCGCGATCAGTTGCTAACTCGAATTCCTCACCACCAAAACAGACAACACAAGAACTGGAAGAACATCAATATCAAGTTACAAGCTTGATAAACGAAGCGGATAGTTTGCACGAAGCTAAAAAGTTCGAGGAAGCAGCCGTCAAGTACAAAGCAGCCCTCCGTCTTGACCCGAACTCTATAATCGCTCACAATAGCCTGGGGAATGCGCTGTCCGATCAAGGGAAGTTGTCAGAAGCGATCGCCGCCTACCAAAGAGCTTTGCTTATTGACCCTAACGATGCAATCGCTCACAATAACCTGGGGATTGCGCTGTACGGTCAAGGGAAGTTGGAAAAAGCGATCGCCGCCTACCAAAGAGCTTTGCTTATTGACCCTAACGATGCAATCGCTCACAATAACCTGGGGATTGCGCTGTCCGATCAAGGGAAGTTGGAAGAAGCGATCGCCGCCTACCAAGAAGCTCTGCAAATTGACCCTAACCTTGCAAGCGCTCACAATAACCTGGGGATTGCGCTGTCCGATCAAGGGAAGTTGGAAGAAGGGATCGCCGAACTGGAAATAGCTGTTCGCCTTAACCCTACTAGCACTCTTTTTCGTAACAACTTAGAGATTTATAGAAATAAGAAGAAGGGTTTTTGGGGGCGTTTATTTGGTGGGTAGAAGATTCTCAGTCTTATTCATCTCAAGGGTGTGCGTTAGCGTAGCTTGTCGTAGACATCGCCTGTTGTTGATGATGCGTAATAAACTCAGCGTGTTATATTATCCCTTTCACATTTGTCTGAATTCATGAATTGTTATATTTCAGGTATTCTTAACTAATCTTAATAAAGCTAAAAATTCCGTATCCTCTGAATAACGAGAAATCTTTGAGCCACAGTTCTATCAAAAGGATGAATTGAGCTTTTTCCCAGTTGTCAATATTTGTTGTTAAACTAATACTGAATATTTTTTTAACTTAATATAAGAATTAATTACTTAACCAATGGTAGATGCCAAAATCTCTAAAAATACAGTGTAATTAAATTGTTAATTTTTTCCTAACTTCCTTTTACTTGCGTTATCTTTTGCTTACGTGATTTTAATACTACCTTTACATTATTCCTTAAGTATAATTGTGGGATAATACAGAATATCCTCTTTTTTTAGGCAATCCGTAGTATCATAGTCTATTTTAGAGAAAAACTTATCATAAATTACCCGCTTAACACTTTTGCATAAAAATACATAGGGTAGAATAACTGAATATTGCTCAGATATTTTTAAAATTAAAAGCAGGATTTTTTAATGTTCAGCTTAAATAATTCAGAAAAAGACACAGTTAACAGCACAGCATCCACCAAGAGGCTTGCAAGAGCGATGATGGTTTCTGATGGGGAGTTCTCACTGATATTAGCTTGTTGTAACAGTGTTGAAAGACAGCAGCAAGTGCTGAATCTGTTAACAGAATTTTCATCAACAGATATCCACAAAATCTTGCTCTCACCTGCGGCTGACACATTGTATACAGCTATTACAAGTGTAATTGGTGCTACCCAACCCGAAGCTTTGATGGTATGGGGTTTAGAATCCGTAGTAGAAATTAACCAACTAATCATCAGTACCAACATCATGCGAAATGAGTTTCGGAAACAGTTTCGGTTTCCCTTGGTGTTGTGGGTTAATGATGAAATTCTACGCAAGCTAGTCTGGTTAGCACCAGATTTCAAAGACTGGGCAGCAAGTACTATTAGATTTGATGTATCTCACAATCAGTTCGTTGGATCTGAACAACGAGCCATTAGCGCCTAATATTGGCTGAGATTACTCAAAATATTTGTAGATGCTAGGTTGAGCCGAGCAAAATCTAAACTACGGTTCTGTTCAATTATTTATAAAATTACTTTTATTTAACCTAACTTCTCATGGGATATGGAAAACCTTGCTTCCATTTTTCTGTGATGCGAGGATATAGTTTACACATAAGTCCTAAAAATCTAGCTTCATAAGCTTTTACTCGTTCTCATCCTCTACATCGGAACGAAACAAGCTATTTTCCCAGATAGGGACGTGGAAGAGAATCCACAACAAACTTTTTATCCAATGCAACGCTTCTGAGTTATTGCTAGATTGCCGTAGGATATAGCGCAATACAGTTCAGATAAGACCAAAACACTTGTAGAGACGGCGATTTATCGCGTCTCAAAACTTACGATTTTGTACAAATAGCGCTTAACCCAAGCGTATTGGGATATATGGCGTTTTGATTGAGTGCAATTTTCATCCAGAATTTGTATAAGGAACAAACAATTAGTACATCAGCGTCTGTATTTATATCTGTTTCAGGACAAATATACTAAATTAATTCCAACTGGTGAAGTACTGGAATTATATATTTTATTGCCTACACGTGGTTGGATACTATTTCCCAGTTCTATAACTATTGAGTAACATCGCTATATTACGATGAAAACCATGCTGAAAAAATACCTTAACATCAATCAAGGACGAATTTTCACTGCTTTGATTTTGACTGGAATTTTGTCTGTAACTAGCAGTTTAACGCTTATCAAAGATGCGACGGGAGCTTCTGCTAACTTCTCGTTAGAAACAAACAATGAAGTCATCAAAGATAATATTAAATCAAATCGCTTGCCACGTCCAGTAGCTAAGGCGGTACTGCGAGATTTAGCCCGCAAACAGGGAATTTTTACTAGCCAACTGCAAATTATTGATTATAGTCAACAGACTTGGCGCAATGGTTGCTTGGAACTGCCCCAATCGGATGAAATCTGCACCCAAGCATTAGTTCCTGGTTGGCGGATTGTGGTATCTAATGGCAAAAAAAACTGGGTTTATCATACCAATAACAATGGGCGATCGCTACGTTTAGCTTCGGCAAATACTCCCTCAGACAATCTGCCAGGTAAATTACCTGCGTCTGTAAAAAATGCTGTTTTGCAAGTTGCATCCAGACGTTTGCAACAGCCAATTTCTCAACTAACCATCATTCAAGCTCAATCGCAAACTTGGAGAAATAGCTGTTTAGAATTAGCTAATACTGATGAATTCTGTACCCAAGCTTTGGTATCAGGCTGGCGAGTAGTTGTTGGTGCGGTTGACCAAACCTTGGTTTATCATACTAATCAAACAGGTTCCGCAGTCAGACTGAATCAAAAAGCTAACGAAGGTACACTTGCCCCTGTGCAAATTCCAGCCAGCGAGTTACCACCACCGTTAGATCGAGATATAGTATTTCGGCAAATTTCCAGTGGTGGTTTTGCTGGCAGAACCTACCAGACTGTCTTACTCAAAGATGGGCGATTGATTCGGGTGCGGATTGGTGATGCCAATGATTCAGAACGTAGTGTTCGCAGCGTTTCTGTGCAACAGGTGCAACAATTTCAGAGATATTTGGAACGCTCTAAATTTAGTAGATTCCAAAATTTAAGTTACCCAGCCCCCAGTGGTGCTGCTGATTATATCACCTACACTCTTACTAGCCAAAAGGGTACAGTTCAGTACAACGATATTTCTCAAAATAACCTGCCAACGAATTTACAAGCAGCAGTCAAAGCCTGGAATCAACTCGTAGCCAGCGCCCAATAAATGATAAATCTCAGCAATGGGAAATAGCGATTGTTTTAACGCTTACAATCGAAACGATCGCTATTCATGCTGATTGTTCATAATTTGATGATATCTCTAGCAAATGATGAAAAGGTTTCTCAAGTGGTGTGTTGAGTTTCATTCTTGGTGGAATATTCGCCAAAGCAGAAAGTCGGGGTTATTTGCCGTTATCGTTACCTTGAGTGTGGTAGCTACGGTGATGCTATCGTTCCCATTGAACGCTCAAATTAATCTGCCGCCAAAGCCTGCATCCGAGTTAAGGGGGGTGTGGTTAACGAATATTGATAGTGATGTGTTATTTGAGCGCGATCGCCTTAAGGGATCTTTGCAACGCCTTGATGAACTCAATTTTAACACCATCTATCCGGCGGTTTGGAATTGGGGATATACATTGTATCCCAGTAAAGTTGCCCAAAAAGTAATTGGGCGATCGCTCGATCCCACACCGGGATTACAAGGGCGAGATATCCTCAAAGAAATTGTCGATGTGGGACATCAAAAAGGGCTAACAGTGATTCCCTGGTTTGAATTTGGCTTCATGGCACCAGCCGACTCTCTCTTAGCTAAAAATCGTCCCCAATGGCTTACTAGCCGCAGCGACCGGACTCGGATTGTCAAAGAAGGCACGCATAACCGTGTTTGGCTAAATCCCTTTCGCCCAGAAGTACAACAATTTATCCAAGATTTAATCGTTGAAATTGTCAGAAACTACAATATTGACGGCATTCAATTTGATGACCATTTTGGTCTACCATCAGAATTAGGTTACGATGCTTACACAGTGGCACTTTACAAAAAAGAACACCGTGGTAAAGCTCCCTCCAAAAATTTTAAAGATCCAGAATGGGTGCGTTGGAGAGCTAGCAAAATCACCGAGTTTATGAAACGGGTATTCAAAACTATCAAAGCTACTAAAAAAGATTGCCTAGTTTCCATTGCACCCAATCCTCAACGTTTTTCTTACGAGTTCTTTTTAGCCGACTGGCAAAAGTGGGAACGGTTGGGAATCATTGAAGACTTAGTTTTGCAGATATATCGTGATGATTTGAATGTTTTTGTTAACGAATTAGAATATCCAGAAGTGAAAGCGGCAAAAAGGCATATTCCAGTGAGTGTGGGCATTTTGGCTGGGTTAAAAAACCGATCTGTGCCGATGCAACAGATTCAGACACAAGTGCAAAAAATCCGCGATCGCAATTTTGCTGGAGTCTCTTTCTTTTTCTATGAATCCCTCTGGAATATGGGCAAAGAAAAGCCACAAGAGCGTCAAATTGGCTTCCAGAAAATTTTCCCCACACCTGTAGATTACCCAAATTTGCTAGCAGGTTGGAAACCGTTTAGTTAATAGTCATTGGTCATTGGTACTAATGACTTCATTTCTCCACGGCTTATTATCAAAATGAACGAAGCTTGCGTTCAGTCGCCAAAAATTTGGGATGTTGCTTGCTCATGAACAGACGCTTACACAGCCGTAAAATTTCCTTAGTGGCTATGCTTGCGCTTGTGATATGCCTTACTCTGGTAAGCGTGCGTTCATTTGGGCAAACAATTATGACATCAGCACCCCAACTGCTCACCGATCCATTTTTACAACTGCCAACTGAAACCTCAGTGCAAGTAGTTTGGTTTACTGAGTTTGCTGGTGTTAACCACACAGTAACTTATGGTGAAAATCTTAAACAAACTGCTAAGGCAAATACTACTAAACTCAGTCGCACTCGTGAAGACCAGCAATCAAGAGTTGGAAACCAAACCAAAGACGGCGAAGTTTATCAAAAACCAGTCCAGCGCGACATTTGGCGACATGAGGCTGAGGTAGGTGGGTTAACTCCTGGCGTGCGCTTAAACTATCGGGTTACGAGTGTGCGAGAAGACGATGAGAGTATTAACAGTGATGTTTTTACCCTTGCAGCTACTCCCAAACCAGATACACCACTAAAAATTTTACTTACCTCAGATCATCAATTAAAGCCGATGACAGCAGCAAATCTGCAAAAAGTGGTAGAAACAGTTGGACGAGTTGATGGGGTGTGGTTTGCTGGTGATTTAGTTAATATTAGCGATCGCGCCTCAGAATGGTTTGATGATAATAGTGGTGGTGCGTTGTTTCCCGGTTTACAAGGTCGTGCTACTTATGAAATGACGCACAACGACATTAAGACAACCTACACTGGTGGACAAATAATTCAACACGCACCCATGTTTACTTGCATTGGTAATCATGAGGTGATGGGACGATTTGGCAGGATGGGAAGTTTAAATGATGAATTTGATGATACGATTCCCCGCGTCATTGCTCAAAAAATCTATCAAGACAAATCTTTAATAGATAATTCTTTTAATACTAATACCTACGAAGAGATTTTCTCTTTACCAAAAAGTAAAGAGGGTGGAAAAAGGTATTATGCAGTCAGTTTTGGGGATGTGCGTTTAGTAGTATTGTACGCTACGAATATGTGGCGAACTCCCAACTTAGATAGAAAGCGCAGAGGGAGATATCAGGAAGCTGAAAAGGATTTAGATAATCCTGAAAATTGGGGTTATGGGCAGCTAATTTATGAGCCAATTGCTAAAGGTAGCAAGCAGTATGATTGGCTAGAAGCAGAACTCAACAGCCCTGAATTTAAACAAGCAAAATACAAAGTTGTGATGTTCCATCATCCACCCCATACTCTGGGTGATAATATTGTTCCTGCTTATACAGAACCTGTTCAAATAATTGAACGGGATGGTAATAATATTAAAACCGTGCGTTACGAATACCCGAAAGATGCAGATTATATTATCCGCGATGTTGTGCCTTTATTAGAAGCGGCTAATGTGCAATTGGTATTCTATGGGCATTCTCATTTGTGGAATCGCTTTGTTAGTTCCAGTGGAATGCACTTTTTAGAAACATCTAATGTGGGCAATACTTACGGCGCTGCTTGGGGTGACAGAAAGCGAGAAGTGCCAATTGGATATCAAGAGGATTATGTTAAGCTTGGCGATCCCAATGGTTTGGAACCAATAGTGCCCACAATTGCCCCTTTGTTGGGTGAAGATGGAAAGCCGATACCTTATATTTCGAGTAATAATATTACGGTTTTTAGTATTTTTGATACGGGGGCGGGGACAATAAGTAGTTATCGCTTTGACACTCGCAAATCTGATTCGGAAGTAGTGAAGTTTGATGAATTTCAGTTGAAATAGAAATAGCCGGGGCGAATGGAATTCGCGGCTACACAAACAAAGTCCGCCTCCGCGGACTAAGAAAAAATTGAGGTGTTGAACCCAGGGTTATACAGTTCATAATGAGCAACAAAACCCTGATGTAGAGACGCGATTTATCGCGTCTTGAAAGACCAATCATTTACACCGATAACCCTTAACCAAGCGTATTGGAACCCACGGAGGTGGGTTTAACCTGAAGATCATAGACTAGCGATCGCTTCGGCAACTAGCCCAGAAACAAAGGGCAAAATAGCCTGACTCTTAGCCTGTACTTTACCTTCAGTAAATACCACTAAGAGATAAGGGCGCTGTTCTGGTAACTCAATATACGCTGCATCATGGCGAACTTGACTTGTCCAGCCTGCTTTTGACCAAATTTGAGCATTTTTAGGAATTCCACCACCCAAGAAGCCTGTTACTTGATTTTCCTCGGTGTCAGTGGGTAAATCGTTGAGAGGACGTTTCAGTAAAGCCATCATTGCTTGCGATCGCGCACTTGAAACCGCCACGCCACCTACAATACTATGCAATAATCTAGCGACCGCATTTGTTGTCAACATATTGCGATTTTCTAGTAACTCTCCCGCAAACGCCCGTTCTCGTCCATAAGGCCCATCACCCCAGGTTTTTTGACAGACGTTAATCGTCTCCATTTCTTCCCAACCCAAAGATTGATAATAGCGGTTAACGATATTACGCTGATATTTCCAGGTTTCAAAGGGCCCGGTTGGTAATTCTGGCCCGGATGTAGTACCACTTAAAATATCCACAACCAAGCTGGTAGCATCGTTACTAGAATCGACAATCATATCCCGCAAGGCGCGTTCCAACTCCTTGGAAGTTTGACTCATGCCTTTTTCTAGCCATTCATTTACCGCCACCAGGTAAAATAGCTTGACTACACTGGCGGGATAAATCCGTTCAACACCGCGATAAGTAAAACCACGGACTGGATGATCCCAAAAAGCGTTGGGAGTCAGCGCCCCACCAGTATTTACTAGCACTGGTGGATCGTAAACAACCCAAGTCAAGGCAATTTGATTCCTGGCTAAAGTCGGAAATGCTGCCCAAGTTGCATCTAAAATGCCATTACCAATATTTTCGAGTTGTTCGTCTTTATTAAAAAAAATCATTCTCTAATAATGCCCTTTAATCTAAAATCCGAAATCCAAAATCCAAAATTAGGGGAGTATCAGTGTTTAGCTGACCTAAATTTATATGATTCTCCTGAATGTACACGTTTAGCAACTCAATCTGCATCTGGGAGGCATTTGTGGGTAACATCAAATCGTCAAAATTTAGCGGTTGAGGTGTATTTGTGTGAAGATGACTATCCGGGATGGTTATCTCTTTCAGATTTTGATTCATTACAACCTGCTACTGTACCTTATCAGGCTGCAACATTTTCTGAATCTGAAATTAAGAAACTCCTCGCAGAGGTCATCGCTTTTACCCAAAAAGCGATGCAACAATCAAATTATTACCTTTGGGGTGGTACGGTTGGGCCAAATTATGACTGTTCTGGATTGATGCAGGCGGCGTTTGCTTCAGTAGGGATTTGGCTACCTAGAGATGCCTATCAACAGGAAGGATTCACCCAACCAATTACGATTGCAGAACTAGCAGCCGGGGATCTGGTATTTTTTGGAACTAACCAAAAAGCAACCCATGTCGCACTTTATTTGGCCGATGGTTATTACATCCATAGTTCTGGGAAAGATCAGGGACGGGATGGAATTGGGATTGATATTCTCTCGGAACAGGGAGATGCTGTTAGTCTGTCGTATTATCAGCAGCTGCGAGGTGCTGGTAGAGTTTTTAAGAGTTACGAACCACAGAGACGCTGAGGACGCAGGGGTATATGAGGAGTGGGAAGGTTTATCAAGGGTTGAGTGAGGAGAATGGGGCGATTTCGGCTATTGTCCCAGATGTTTCGGTGGTGGTGCCTATACATGATGAGGTGGAAAGTTTGCCGCTTTTACTAGAAGCGATCGCATCAACTTTATCTTCTAGTCAGGTAAATTATGAAATCATCTGTGTGGATGATGGTTCTACAGATGGTTCCGGGGATTTTCTGAAAAAAGAGGCGCAAAACCGCACTGATTTAAAGGCGGTAATTTTGCGTCGCAATTACGGGCAAACTGCGGCGATGGCTGCTGGATTTTATTATGCAGTCGGGAAAGCGATCGTTACTTTAGATGCCGATCTCCAAAATGATCCAGCTGATATCCCTATGTTATTAGCAAAGCTGGATGAGGGTTACGATTTGGTAAGTGGTTGGCGGCAAAAACGCCAAGATGGTGCTGTAAATCGGTTACTTCCTTCCAAAATTGCTAACTGGCTAATTCGTCGCACCACTAGCGTGAATATTCATGATTATGGCTGTTCGCTGAAAGCTTATCGTGCAGAACTGTTGGCAGATATGAACCTCTACGGTGAACTACACCGATTTTTACCCGCTTTGGCGTACATAGAAGGAGCTAGAATTACTGAAGTACCCGTGCGTCATCACGCCCGTCGTTTTGGTCACAGTAAATATGGGATTTGGCGGACATTCCGGGTATTGATGGATTTGTTAACCATTCTATTTATGAAAAAATTCCTCACCCGGCCGATGCACGTTTTTGGGCTATTGGGCTTAATTTCAATGGTTTCAGGCACAGCGATCGGAATTTACTTGACTTTTGTCAAATTAGCTTTAGGTGAGATGATTGGCAATCGCCCCTTGCTAAGTTTAGCTGTTCTTCTGCTGGTAACTGGGGTGCAGTTATTTTGCTTCGGTCTTTTAGCAGAATTGCTCATGCGTACATATCATGAATCTCAAGGGCGGCCTATCTATCGCGTGCGAGAAGTGGTGGCAAAAAATATTAAGTAACGTAACAATAATAATGATTAGTCATTGGTCATTGGTCATTAGTCATTGGTCAAATAACAAAGGACAAAGGACAAATGACAAACAACTCATTAAATTGCATCTACCTTGAAAGCACTTAATACTTTTGACACCGAACTACGGCGCAACCTGCTGGTTTTATTTACAGCAGGTTTATTATTCTGGTCGAGTTTGTCTTCGCTCTTACCAACCTTACCGCTTTACATCGATGATGTGGGCGCAAGTAAGCAAGAAATTGGGATTGTGATGGGCAGTTTTGCCATTGGGTTATTGCTATTTCGCCCGATGCTGGGACGGTTAGCCGATGAACGTGGTCGAAAAATTGTCTTGTTGATTGGTACGATCGTAGCTGCGATCGCACCTTTTGGTTACTTGGCAACTCAATCAATTGGGCTGTTGATCCTGGTGCGGATTTTTCACGGTATTAGCGTTGCTGCTTTTACAACTGGCTACAGTGCCCTAATCGCAGATTTAGCTCCCGCAGAAACTCGTGGCGAAATCATTGGTTACATGACACTAGGAACTCCCCTTGGTTTAGCAATTGGCCCTGCCTTGGGTGGGTATTTAGAAGCTACAAGTGGTTACGGAATATTATTTCTGGTATCTGCGGAATTGGGTTTTTTCGCTCTCTTGGGAATTGTACAAGTCATAAATCCGCCAGTGCAGACACAAGAGCAAACGGAGGCAGAGGATGTCTACGACGGGCTACGCCTACGAAATTATTGGCAAATTTTGAGCAGTCCACAGGTGAAAGTTCCAACTATAGTTATGTTGCTGGTTGGTTTGTCTATTGGTGCTGTACATACCTTTGTCTCGTTGTTCCTCAAATCCAGTCAGGTAGACTTCAATGGCGGACTGTTTTTTACAGCTTCGGCAATTTCTAGTTTTAGTATCAGGATATTTGCTGGTAAGGCAAGTGATCGCTTTGGTCGTGGTTTGTTTATTACCTTTGGTATTTTTTGTTATGTTTTAGCGTTAATACTGCTGTGGCAGGCTTACAGCCCGATGGTTTTCTTATTGGCTGCGATCGCTGAAGGTGCTGGTGGTGGTACACTAATCTCGATGATGATCGTGATGATGGCAGACCGCTCACTGCCAGAAGAACGGGGGCAAATTTTTGCTCTATGCATAGCTGGACTTGACCTGGGAATTGCGATCGCTGCTCCTCTTTTGGGCATCATCGCAGAACAAGTCGGCTACCGCGATATGTTTGGCTACGGTGCTGCGATCACTTCTGTTGCACTTATCATCTTCGTCACCCAGTCGAGCAAAAACCTATCCAACTCCCTGCGCTTTGCACTAGGTCTAGCTCCAGATGCTTATGCCTTGAAAAACTTAAAAGTTAGGAGTGAAGAAATTTAATTCCTCACTCCTAACTCTTAGCCTGATAAAACGGGCGAGGAGGGATTCGAACCCCCGACACCGTGGTCCGTAGCCACGTGCTCTAGTCCACTGAGCTACACGCCCTCACCGACAATCTATATTAACACGTTCAACTAAATGACGCAAGATAATTTTCTATCTAATTTTGCCAGCTTAACTCATCTAGATCAACACGGACAGGCACAGATGGTAGATGTGTCTGATAAAGCACCCACCATCCGCCAAGCAGTAGCTGCTGCCAATGTGCGAATGCTACCAACAACCTTTGCTGCTATTCAAGCCGGAAATGTCCCAAAAGGTGATGTGTTAGCAACTGCAAGATTGGCTGGGATTATGGCAGCCAAGCAAACAGCCGCTTTAATTCCTCTATGTCATCCGTTGCCTTTGCAAAAAATAGCGGTCGAAATTATACCCGACCCGCAACTACCTGGTTATCAAATTCAAGCCACAGTCAAAACAAAAGCTGAAACTGGTGTAGAGATGGAAGCCTTAACTGCTGTTTCTGTGGCTGCGCTGACTTTATACGATATGGCAAAAGCCTTAGAGAAGTCGATTCAAATTGAATCGATTCGTTTAATAAGTAAGAGTGGCGGGAAATCAGGAGATTATTCCCCGCCAGAGCAAGAACCTAGATTATCTCACCTATAGTTTTGTTGAGATCGGCTGGGCTATCAAACTCTTCATCATCTGGCAGTTTCTCTAACAGAGAAATAATCTCCTTATCTGCCCCTTGCTTTTTAGCGTGCTTAATCAAGTCTTTCTTTCCAGCAGGGTAGTCAACACCTTTTAAGTGTTTTTGCATTTCAACTGGGTTTGCCTTAGCCATTTTTATCCACCTCTAAAGGTTCTTTCCATATTCACAAGTGGATATATTTGCTCCCTCTATCAAACAGATGAATCATTTTTAACTGAGATAACTTAAAAGGTCATCCACTAGGTTGATGAATTATGTATAGGGCATTGGGAATGGAGAATGGAGAATGGGGAATGGGGAATGGGGAATGGGGAATGGGGAATGGGGAATGGGGAATGGAGAATGGGGAATGGAGAATTGGGAAGAGGACAAGGGGACAAGGGGAAAGACTTGTTTCAAGTTCTCACCTCTTGTCCCCTTGTCCCCTGCTCCCTTGCCCCCTGCTTCTTCCGGTTGTAAGGGTCTAATAGCAACCACTGCCACAAAAACCTTAGAATAAATAGGGTGTATTTAAATCTGTAACAAATATTTATGCCTCCTCGTTGGCCTCGCAAACCCGATCGCAAAGACGCTGATTATCGTAAGATCGATGACCGGATGAATTTTGCCACCCATGTAGCGATCGCTGCTACGATTAACTCTGGCTTGTGGTTTTTCCACATTTTGAAAGGCACTACCTGGGAGTGGCTGCCCTGGGTAACTTTAAGTTGGACAGGAATAGTGTTAGCGCATCTGATTTATATTAGTGCGATCGCTAACTACACCGAAACTCCACCCAAATCCACCTGAAGACGGACTACTAATGCTAGGGCGATTGTAACCTGTGGTAGTGGAATCAGCCTTTTAATTGAGTGATAATGTAAAAAAGCCTGAGATTTCGCACTTTTTCTTAATGTAGGGTTATTTTTATGGCTAAGACTAACACCACGGAATTACTAGAAGCCCTAGCAGCTGAAATTGGCGAAAATGTCTACATAGACATTGCCAAATGGCATCTTTATCTATCCAATGCCAAACTGCATACCCTTGTTGCGGAACGACTCTATCCTTTAATTACTTCCAACAGTGTAAATGAAGACCAAGTTTTAAAAGTCTTGGAATCCATTTCAGTAAAAATTGGCGGCGGTAGAAGTGAAATTCCTTTAATCAATTTACTGCCACTGCAATGCCAGGTTACTTTAGTTGATATTTTGGAAAAATATCAACGCGAATTCTAATCGCTAGAACCAAGATTAGCTTAGTTTGACAATTTTATTAATCAGCATTTCCTAATTCGATTTTAGTTCCTGAATTAGGTATACGTTTGCTGTGTCTATTTTATAAAAATTAACTCTAGAGATACACACAGATGAATCTCGTTTAATTTCTGTGTGGATTTCTGATAAAAATTTCCTTTAATAATTAAGGAATATCCGCGTTCAAAATCAGTTTAGATTTGAGCGAGTTTATATTGAGACTCGCTTTGAACTTTCATGCAAACTCATTGAGGCAATTTCTATGCTTTTACAAGTTAAAGATAGTGGCGAATTAGTCAAGATTGTTGAAATTCAGGAATTAATTGACCCGAATAATGATGTTGTTCACGCAAAAGACCAAGAAGGTCAAGAAGAACAGCAACTTGATACTTTTAAAAAAGAAAATCTCGTTTTTCCTTCGGGTGAAGTTCTACCACGCTGTTGGTTAGATGCCGACTATCGGCACGACAATGCTTAATAATTAATATTAGGGTGGCATAGCCATGCTACCCTAATAAGTGCCAAATTATAACGCAGCTTTTTCTTCTGCCTTTACCGTTTCATTCTGCTGAAATTTCGGGAAAAATGTCTTAACAATCCAGTAAGTCAAGATGTGAGACAGTAATCCCAGAGGGCCAGCAAACAAACACAGTGCAAGAGAGTGAATTGTCCAAATACCTGTTTTTTGCCCTTCCCAATAAATCCAACGACCGACAAATAAATCCATGACTAGAAAATGAATCCAACCTGTTGCAGCAGCCGTTTCATCTGTAAAAAACTTAGCGATATCAGCTAATTGAGGATTTGATAAAGCTTGGGCATTTTCTGGCGTAATACTGCTGATAAACAAATACAAATATGCCCCAGCCAACAACACAAAGGGCAAATATGATGACATTATTTGCCGTGTAACTTTCCAGTTTGGCAATAAAATCATCAACGCCCAAAATGGCAAAACGAAAAGGTTGGCGACGTTAAAAAGTTGAGAGATCGTCATATTTTTGTAAAGTGAAGAATTTTCAGCTATTATTTATTTTGAATTAACTGGATATAGATCCCCGACTTCTTTAAGAAGTCGGGGATCTGGGTATACTTATAAAGCTACAAGTTGCGATTCGATTTCTGAAGACTTCAAATCACGTCCGATAAAAACTAAACGGGTTTGCCTAGCCTCTTCGGGTTTCCAGGGGCGATCGTAAAATTTATCAAATCGCGTTCCTACCCCTTGCATCACCAAACGCATAGATTTATTTGGCACTGCAACAAAGCCTTTTATCCGGTAAATTTCTTGTTGTTGTGCTAATTTCTCTAACTGCTGTTGCAGCTTTTCTGGATCAAAGGTACGATCCAAAACTAAATTAGTTGAAGTAATTTCTTCATCGTGGTTGTGGTCTTCTTCGGTATCGTGGTGACTGGGACGAGAATCTAAATTATCTTCAACTGCGGCTTGGAATCCTAATAATATAGATGCGTCTAGTTGGGAACGATCGCTCTCGACAATCTTCACCACTCTGGGCAACTCTTGCTTAATTAATTCCTCAACCCTCGCTTTTGTCTCAGCATCCACCAAGTCAATTTTATTCAACACCACTAAGTCTGCACAAGCAAGTTGGTCTTCAAACAGTTCTTGCAAGGGTGTTTCATGTTCTAGACTATCATCTGCTTGTCGTTGGGCTGCGATCGCATCTGGATCGCTAGCAAATGTCCCTGCTGCTACCGCCGCGCAATCTACCACGGTAATCACCGCATCCACGGTGGCGGCGTTGCGAATTTCTTGCCAGCGAAAAGCCTTCACCAATGGTTTTGGTAAGGCTAAACCAGAGGTTTCAATCAAAATGCAGTCGATGCTATCTCGCCGCTTGATTAACTCTTGCATCGTCGGGTAAAACTCTTCCTGCACGGTGCAACATAAGCAGCCGTTGGTTAATTCAAAGATATTAGTGTCGCCCTCACCATCTTCGGGGCAAATTTGACAGGATTTTAATAATTCCCCATCAATACCGAGTTCGCCAAATTCATTGACTAAAACGGCAATGCGGCGGCCTTGGTTGTTTTGTAGCAGGTGGCGAATTAGGCTGGTTTTTCCACTACCTAAGAAGCCTGTAATTACTGTGACAGGAATTTTCGTTGCCATATTTTTGCCTGATTTCCTCAGTATGAGAAGTTTTACGGGTTACAAACTTAAATACTGAGATTAAGCTTGGTTCGAAGATTGACTTAGTTATTTTAAGCTGAAAGTCTATGGTTAGCTGGAAAATATTGCCGTTTTTATTGAGTTTAGGTTTGGTTTTGATTCCTCAAATCACTGTGGCGCAAACGGTAGAGGAGTTGGAACAAAAAGCGACATCTGCCGAAGAAGTGAAAAATTATCAAGAAGCTGCTAATATCTGGCGGAGTTTGATTGAACGCGATTCCAAAAACAGCTATGCCTACATCAAGCTAGCAGACATTCTATCTTCCCAAGGAAAGATTGCAGAGACGATTGCTGCTTATCGTCAAGGGTTGCAATTAACTCCTGATGCAGCGATTTACCTCAAATTAGGTAATTTTCTGGTTGAAAAGGGACGAACCGCAGAAGCGATCGCTGCTTTCCGTCAAGCTGTCAAACTCGATGCTAAAAGTGATACAGCTTCCATCATTTTAGCGATGAATTTGATAGCAATGGGCAATCCAGAGGAAGCAGTAGTAGCTTATCGTCAAGCCATTAAAATCGAGCCTGATGACGATAATTACAACAATTTAGCCGATACCCTCTTCAAAATAGGCAAACGAGAAGAAGCGATCGCCGCTTACCGAGAAGCCCTAAAAATTAACCCAAAGAGCTATCAAGCATACAACAGTTTGGGTGATATTCTCGAATATTCAGAAGCAGTCGCAATCTATCGTCAAGCGAGTAAAAATGACCCAAAAAATGAAGTTTATTACGAAAAGTTAGCTGAACTCTCATTAAAGCGCGGTTTTGTAAATGAAGCGATCGCAGCCTACCGCCAATTAATTAAAATCGAGCCTGAAGCTTCAAGGTATGTAGAACTTGGTGATGTGCTGATGACACAAGAAAAACACCAAGAAGCGATCGCTCTTTACCGCCAAGCCGTTGCCACAAAACCCACTGATTATTATTACAGTAAATTAAATGAAGCACTAGCTCAACACGGAAACCTAGATGAAGCCTTGGCAAACTGCCAGAAGGTGGTAAGAATTGGTGAAGGCAGTTATGACACCTGCTCAAATATTAGCTTGCCACTTTACAAGCAAAAAGGCTTTCCTGCTGTCATGGAATTTTATCAGCCGTTGGCGAATTTAATACCACGTCGCCAAATGGCAGAACTTTACATCAAACTTGGTAGAGAGATTTCTTATGGTGAATCTGGTGATGGCTCAAAACAAGAGGCGGCAGCAGTTTTTCGAGAAGTGCTGCAAATAGATCCAGAAAACACTGATGCTCAAGATGCCCTCAAGAACTTAATCGCTTCATAATAAACTATCCAATCTTGTGGAGTGGGCAACATAAGCGCCTTTAGCTTGATGAAACAATCCCTGTAACTATGAATAAAAGTTGGGTTTTGGCAGTTCATCATTTAATGCCCACTTTCCGATCTCTTGGATTTTGTAATCTACAGGATCGTGCAGAGTGAATGTGCGGAGATTACGCCAATAACGGTCAAAGCCATATTTGGCACTAGTAGCGCGTGCGCCCATAACTTCAAATATTCGGTTGGTAATGTCTAAACCAACTTTAGTTGCGAAGACTTTGGCAGTAGCAACTAAGAGCGCACATTCTGCCCGTTGTTCGCCAGTCAGTGACCATTCCCGCTCCCAAGCTGCTTGTAGTAATTCTCCCGCCTGCTCAGTAAGATACATGGCTGCTTGGAGATCAACCCAGATTTTGCCATAGTGCTGAAGGATGTAAGGATCTTGGGTTGCACTCTCTACACCTGATGTCAGCCAAGGTTTGGTATTAGTGGAAGTATATGTTTTAGCCGCTTCAAATGCTCCCTGTGCAATTCCCAGGTAGATATTAGCAAGATTCAATTGAGTTAAGCAGGCGCGAATAGTATTGAAGGGTTGATTGGCTTTGTCTCTACTACCAATAATTTCTTCAGGGTATACCAACACATTTTCAAAAGTAACACTACCACTGTCTGTTTGGCGTTGCCCCATATTATCCCAATCATCATGAACTGTAACGCCTTGCCGTTGGGTGGGAATTACCAGAATATTCAATTCACCAGTTTCTTGATGAGTGGCAGTAATCGGCAATATATCCGAGTCTTGAGAGCCAGAGCAAAAGCTTTTAATGCCGTTGAGACGGAAATAATCATTTTCTGGTGTCAGAGTAGTTCTTTTATCTAAAGGGTTGAGGGCATTGCACCAAAACCAATTGTTGTGAATAGTTTCTGAGTAATATCGCTGTTTTTGTTGTGCTGAACCAAAGATATGAGGAATAACGACACCTAGATGGTGGTAAGAAAAAACGTGAGCAATAGAGCTATCAACTTTGGCAAACTCGCGGGTAATTTGCAGAACAGTAATCCAGCTTTGCCCTAAACCATCGTATTCTGTGGGTACGATCAGTTTCAGTAAGTTGCTTTGGCGCAAGCGATCGCGTTCATGTTTTGGTGTTCCCCCTTGAGCATCCCGCTCTACAGCAGTTTCGGCAAATTCTTTTGCTAAAGACTTAGCTAAATCAAGATAATTTTGAGATTCTTCAGTTTCGATTAATTGCATATCTTGCAACTTCTCCTGCTAACGTTCTGTGAGGAGCAACTATAAGTTTGGCTGGAAAATTTTTAATCTACAGTGTTTTGATATAACTACCGTACTAATAGAAATATGATTGCACATTTTAACTAAAAAGACAAGTTTAAATCAAATTAATTTTGATAAAGCTATAGATTATTAGTGCAATATAAAAAATATTTAGTTGAGATTCAAAAAGAAAAAAATATTTTAATCTACTTGTGTAGACACAAAGAAAGACGCTAATAAAATTTGGCACAGTCTTACAAAGAAATGATATCAGCAACGTTAAAATTTTTGGCGTTGCTGATTGAAAAATAATTTTTTTTCACGCAGAGATGTTCCCATTTGCATTTATTTAGCTCGCACTTTTACTATTTTTCTCTGTGCCTCTGCTTGAGATAAAAATGCAGATTTTGGAATTCGTAGTTAATAATTAAATTACGAATTACGAATTATTCTAACGTCCTTCGCGATTTAAACTGAGGGAGAAAGCTGCATTTATCTCAAACAAGTAGTTTAGTTTAAAAATTACATCAATCAGAGGAATTGTTTGCCGCTCACAGTTCATTAAAGAAAACCCTAAAATTGTAGTTGCTTATTTACATGATTTAGTAGTTGCTAACTATTGATTTAATTCATCTCCAATCAAGGCAGCAGATTTACTAAATAAAGTGATTGATGTGAGAACAACTCAAGTAAATCAACTTTTTAATCCTGTATTTGGGAACCGTATTGATCCCACCCTCAAACCTCAATGGTCTTGGTTACTAAAAACTTTAAATCGGAGGTTGGAAGGAAAATATGGGATTTCACTATTTGATGTAGATTTCTAGATCGATGATTATTTTTTAAGGCTTGTTTACAATCTACTAAATCTAGATTATCGCTTTCATCAAGTTTTTTTGCAAGTGAATTTTCTAGCAGCTATTTTGTCGAGGAGCAATTTAGCCGACATATAAAAGTTCTGTATGATAGATATGATTTACCGCTACAAGATGAAGATAGCGATCGCACAGCAATATCCAGTTTAGGATGAAGAGCGCCCAGAAACTACCTAATTTTCAATTGCGGATTGAAAGAAAACCTTAAAAACTAAATCTAAAATTGAATGACTCCCAATACTTTTCGGTTAAGGGTTAAAGGGGAAGGGGTAAAGGTAAATTCAAACCCTTTACCCCTTCCCCTTTAACCTTTCCCCAGATCAAAAGAGAGATTGTTGGGTTTATCCGAAAAGTATTGGAATGGCTCCTCACTCCTTTAATCACAATTGAGGGGCAATCTCCCCATGCTTGCTTTCACAAATAGAAAACAGTCACAGGGCTATTGCCCCTAAATATTTGAGCGTTAATCGCTCTTGTTCCAGAAATACCTGTAAATTATCTTGCATCAGGCTGTCTGGACTTAGACTCCACACACCATACTCCGCAATGTCAATACCGTTACTCAGCAGTAACGAGTTCAGTACTACCACGTGTCCGTCGCCGTGTAATGCTGTTGAACACCATTACACCGATCGCTTTAATCAAATTGCCTTCCAATTCTTGGAACATCTTCATGTTCGTGCCAAAGGCGGCGTTTGCTTCATCAACAATGCGATCGGTTGCCGCATCGTCAAGGGGTAATTCATCCAGAATTTGGCGATATTTCGCTTTAAATCCCTTCTCATCAGGAATTTCTGGAAACTCATAAAAAGCTGTTCCTTGCCCATCAGACAAATTCATCGCCGTTACAGCAATGTTTTTGAGAATTTGTCCCCCAGATAAGTCGCCCAAGTAACGAGTATATGAATGAGCGATTAACAGTTCCGGTTCTGTGGCAGAGATTTCTCGGATGCGCTTTACATAAGCTTCACCTGCGGGAGATAGTTTGATTTGCTCTCTCCAGTTAGCACCAAAGTAATAACTCAGGTCTTGCTCTAAGGTATACTTGCGGTTTAGCTGGGGAAAGTTGATTTTAGAAAGAATTGGGTGCTGGCGATGCTTTTCCATTTCTTCTTCCATCGCTGAGTAGACGAAGTAGAAGTTAGCAACTAGTTTCCGGTAAGAGTTTTTTTCGACTACTCCTTTTAAAAAGCACTTGACAAAACCTACATTTTCTGCCATTGTGTGGGCTTTCTTAGTGCCTACACGTAATTTGGTTGCTAAATTGCTGCTCATGCTAAATTTCTCAACTTTAAAAAGTTAACTGCCGGAGTTTTAATTCACTAACGGCTAAAAAAGCCATTAAAACGTTACCTTAAAACTATTTGATGAGAATTTATATTAAAATTTTTTAAGCTGTGATAATTTTGTAGTTTTTTACACAGCAATAAAACTACGGTAATATAACTTTACATTCCGATGTTTTGATTTTCTGTTGTTATAAGCTAACTTTCGCTTTCATTCTTAGTTTTCCTAAAAAATATTCATGATGAAATCTAGGTAATATTCCTTACATTCTATTTCTTGTTAATAGCATTGCAAAATGTGAACTAAATATAGATAAAAATCAAGACTAAAGTGCATGGCATAAAAGGAATAATTAGCTAAAATGTGGAGACTTTACTAATAATGTAAAAACCAATACTGGCTTCATGAAATATTTACAATTCTAAAGCCTGTAATTCAGTATAATTACGTAAAAATGGCTGAATTTAGAATGAATTTCTAAAGAGAAAAAGCATGTCAAAATTGCTGAATAAAGTCTTAAGTGCTATTTTTCAGTGTGATTGTGTGGAGTGTTTAAATATATGGTTTCATCTATAACTCGGATACCAGGCATTCCTGGAGATTCTCCTTCCGAAGCTGAAGGATTGGGCAAAGGGATCGAAAGCAGTTTTGGACTGAATTTAATCCCACTACCGGCAAATCCTTTATTTGGTACCGATGGGATTCGCGGGCGAGTCGGAGAATTGCTGAGTGCGCCCTTAGCTTTACAAGTTGGTTTTTGGACGGGGATTGTTTTACGTAACCATGCTACTCAAATAGGGCCAGTCATTCTCGGACAGGACTCTAGAAACTCCAGCGATATGCTAGCAATGGCTTTGAGTGCAGGGTTAACAGCAGCAGGATTAGAAGTTTGGTATTTGGGATTATGTCCCACTCCTTGCATTGCCTATCTCACCAGCATCAGTGATGCGATCGGTGGAGTAATGATTTCTGCTAGCCACAATCCCCCAGAGGATAATGGAATTAAGGTTTTTGCTGGAAATGGTGGCAAGTTACCGCAAATATTACAGGCAGAAATAGAAGCGGGGCTGCGTGGGAAAATATCACCCATTGCTAAAGTTAGTAATTGCGGACGGCATTACTCACGTTTTGAGTTAGTGGGACATTATGGCGAGGCGTTAAAAAAACCTTTAAACAGTGCCCTCAATCTTCAGGGAATGAAGATTGTTTTAGATTTGGCGTGGGGTGCAGCAGTCGGGTTAGCGCCATCAGTATTTACAGAAATGGGGGCAGAGGTGATCTGCTTGCATAACGAAGCAGATGGCGATCGCATTAATGTTAACTGCGGTTCCACTCATTTAGATATTCTTGCCGCCACAGTCCAAGAACACAACGCCGATATCGGCTTTGCCTTCGATGGCGATGCCGATCGCGTCTTAGCAGTAGACAATACTGGCAGGCAAGTGAACGGCGATTATATTCTCTACCTGTGGGGACGGCATTTACAAAAAAAACAACAACTACCAGATAACCTGATTGTATCTACAGTCATGGCCAACTTGGGCTTTGAAAAAGCTTGGCAACAAATTGGTGGTAAATTAATTCGTACCGCAGTCGGCGATCAATACGTACAAGCCGAAATGCAGCGAACTGGGGCAATGTTAGGCGGCGAACAATCAGGTCATATTCTTTGCCGTCATTATGCTGTAACTGGAGATGGCTTATTAACAGCCTTGCATATAGCAGCTTTGGTGAAAGAAGCGGGTGTTTCCCTAGCAGAATTAGTAGATCAAAGCTTCCAGACATATCCGCAAATATTGCGGAACGTGCGAGTTGTAGATCGCGATCGCCGTTTGGGGTGGCAAGATTGCGAACCAGTACAACAAGCGATCGCCCTTGCCGAAGCGGCAATGGGTGATTCTGGTAGAATCTTGGTTCGCGCCTCTGGTACAGAACCAGTAATCAGAGTCATGGTAGAAGCCGCCAATGCCGAACTTACCAACTACTGGACAAATGAATTAGTTTCAAAAGTCCAGCAACATCTGATGGACTAACTTAGCTATTATCTCAGCTTTTAACAAACGCCAATTTTCCGTCACAGCTTCTACAAATTAACCAGCCTTGGTTATCTGTAGAAGCTGTGACATTTGTATTTATATTGTTATATAATGTCCGATTAATTAATTATCATAAAACTCACCACGTCATCACATCAGTCTGAACGTGTTATTATTTACTTCGAGATTCTTTCCTATAAAACTCATATTTGATTTTTGAACAAACTTAGCAATACTCAAAAATGCTTCTTTTACTATTGCCTCTTAAGCGAATTAACTTGAAAACTCAAAGCAGATTCCTATACTTGATCTAAAAATAATATCATGCTTGTTTTTGTTATCCCACTTAAAAGTGCAAAAGTTTCCAATTCCTGGGAACGTGTTACCCAATTATTTGAAAGATGCATTAAATCAGTTTGCAATCAAACCTCACCTAACTTTCACGTTATTGTTGTTTGTCACGAAAAGCCAAAAATAGAATTCAATCATTCTCATATTACATACGTTACAGTTGATTTTTCTCCTCCCAACGAGACTAACCCTGTAGCGAAAGGAGACACAGATAAAGGGCGTAAAATCCTGAAAGGATTGATTTATGCTCAACAATTTTCTCCAACTCACACTATGGCAATTGATGCTGATGATTGTGTCAGCAAAAAATTAGCCCAATTTATTCAACAACATCCTGATTCGGATGGATGGGTTATTAACAAAGGTTATAAATATCAGGAAGGTAGTAAATATGTATATATTAAAAGAAGGAATTTTTATAAAATGTGCGGTAGTTGTAACATTATTCGCTACGATCTGAACTATTTGCCCGAAAGCGCAGAGTATAATCGTGGCTACGGATACTATAGATATTATATAGATCACGGCAAAGTTAGGGATATTTTAGAGAATAAAGGAAAAGCTATTAAATCATTACCATTTCTAGGAGCAGTTTATATCCTAGACACAGGAGAAAACCTTTTTGATAATTCCAAAAGATTAAAATTTAACATTTTTAATCGCAAATTATTAAATCAATCAGTTAAGGACGAATTTGGATTGTACAACTTACAGCAATCTCAAAAAATTTGTCAAGTATAATGTATTACTTTGATGCTGATAGGCTACAGCGCTACTATGCCGAAAATAAAGTCAAAATCCAAGACATCTAAAAAATCGAAAAAGCAGACTTCTAAGGAAACTTCTACTCTTAGTCTCAAAGAACAGTTAGCCCAAAAACGCAAAGCAGCCCTAGCACGTAAAGAACTCATTAGTTTACTCACCACCGCCATTTTTGGCGGTTTATTCGTTGGCGTTGTGCTTTTTTTCGTAGGTGGAATTAAAGCAGCAGTCCCCGGTGTTTTAGGGATAATCATCATGTCCCTTTCTTACAAATACCCACGCCAAGCGCTATATGCCTTCATCATTTACGTACCTATTGGGGGTACTATCACCTACTATTTAGGCAGTAGTCCCATACTCCAATTAGCTAAAGATGCCTTTTATGTTCCAGCGCTAATTGGACTTTGGCAAACTTGTCGAAAGCAGGGATTACCTTTAATTATTCCCCAAGGCATTAAAATTCCGCTTTATATCGTTTTGGCTTGCAGTGTACTAACACTATTATTTGTCAATGGTGGACAGCAGTTTAACCCGCCTAGCGTCGGACTATTAGAAAAAGTAGAGAAAGAAATACCTTTAGGTATGGGAATTTTGGGGCTAAAAGTATTTTTAGGCTATGTCCCTCTAATTGGTTGTGCTTACTATCTAATTCGGGATAAGCGGGATTTTCTCTTTTTATCGCGCCTCCAAATTGTTCTCATACTGTTTTGTTGTGTGTTGGGATGTATCCAATACCTCTTACTACTAACTGGTATATGTCAAGGCACTAGAGGTCTTGAAGGAAATGCCCTATTTGTCACATCATTAGAAGCCCGGTGTTATTTTGGTGGAGCGCTTTTATATAGTCCCGAAGAAGGGGTAATTCGTCTGCCAGGAACATTTGTAGCCCCTTGGCAATGGGCGTGGTTCTTAATTTCCAGCACCTTTTTTACCTTTGCCACCGGCTTCACCGATCCCTCTTTTATTTGGCGGATAGTCGGTTTAGGTTCTTTAGTGACAGTCTTTATCAATGCTGTAATTTCTGGACAAAGAATTGCCTTAGCCTTAGTACCAATATGCTTCGGGATTTTGCTATTGCTGACTGGTCAAATTGGCAACCTTAAAAAATTTATCCCCATAGGTATAGGACTGGCTATAGTTTTAGGAATTGTGATGGTAAGTAACCCTACCGTCGTCCAAGAGAGAACCGAGAGTTTTACCAGTCGCTGGGACGCTTCACCACCTCAAGATTTTATCGTCCAGCAATTTGAAGAGAATTGGAAAAATGTAGATGGGCCGTTAGGAAGTGGCTTAGGTCGAGCAACTAACTCTGCCCGCGCAATGGGTAAAACTAAACTGGTAGAAACCTACTACCCCAAAGTCCTTTTTGAAGTTGGAATTATTGGAGTACTGGCTTTTTTGGGTTTGGTAACAAGTTTAACAATTATGGGCTTTAAAACCTATCGCTCCATAAAGAACCGTAATTTCCGCAGTTACGGAGCAGCTTTATGGGTGTTTATATTGTTTATTAGCTACAACACCTACTACTATCCTCTAGATGTTGACCCGGTTGCTGTCTATTATTGGTTTTTTGCGGGAGTTCTTTTTAAACTGCCAGAACTAGAGAAACAAGATAAGGAAGATGCCGATCCTGAGCAAAAAAACAAGAGAAAACGTCTAAAAACAATTTAAATGAAATAAAAATGGCAAAAGTTATCATAGGAGGTCAAAAACACCTCAGCATTCCCAACTTACCTCGAAATTCTCGGCATACACTCATCTACCCCAAGCCTTTCCCCGCAGGCAGATATCCTATAGAAAAAATTTGGTATCCTTTAGCCAGTTTTATGGCTTGGCAACCTGTATGGCAAAGATACCAAGCAATTCATTCTTTCAACAGAATTTTATATACAAATAAACCTTGGTTTCTTACTTTTGAGGATCATCGTATTTTATATAGAAATCCTCATAATCAAGTTGAAGCAGCAATTTATGAATTATTAAATAATCGATTAGCACTAGACAATTGTCAAAAAATTATTGCAATTTCTGATTATGCCAAGTTGAGATTAATCAAGCGGATAGAAGGTTGGGAAATAGAAGAAAAAGTAAGTAAGAAAGTGGATGTTATTCATCCCAACTTCCCAATAAAAGTTAAGCAATCGAAACTTTATCAGGAACAGCAAAATCTCCAGCTTGTATTTATTGGAAATCACATTGCCCGTAAAGGCGGAGTTGTTGCTTTAAGACTAGCCCAAAAAGCTGAAAAACTAGGTTTGCCCATTACTGTACATATAATATCGGGACTGGAACATGGTTCAGGAGTTCCAACTGATTTCCCCGATCGCAGTAAATATGTAGAGGATTTAAAGTTACTTAAATTAAATAACGTTGTCTTTCATAGAAATATTCCTAATGACAAAGTTATTGAGTTATTATCGCAAAGTCATTTTCAATTAATGGCGACATTACATGATACTTATGGCTTTAGTATCATCGAAGGTTTTTCTGTTGCAACTCCTGCAATTACGACAAATGTATGCGCCTTACCAGAGTTTGTTCGTAATGGTGAAAATGGCTATATTTTAGAGTTGCCAATTAATGAAATTAGGCACTGGAGCAATTGGCTACATGGAGAGAAAACTAAAACTGATGAATATTGGGAGATTGTCGATAGCACTTATGACTATTTAGCAGAACAAGCATTGCAACAAATCATGCAATTTCTTGATAGAAGTGATAAACGAGAACATTACGAATTTTTAAGTGCAGGAGCATTAGCTCAAGCGCAACTTGTACATAACTCCGAAAAGCAAAATGAGTTATTTGATAATCTCTATGCGGCTGCGGCGGTGGGAATATAAAAAATTAAAAGCAATCTTAATCAGTTATTCGGTTATTGACTGACTGTAAATTAAGGCAACAGTAGCTTAGTAAAGTTAATGAAAATTAATTTTTATCAGGTTATTATCAAAATAGAAAAATTACTTAATAAAAATCATGGATAATTATCCTTTAATTTCTGTAGTTATCCCGACTTATGGTAGAGAGGAAGCTTTACGAGATAGCATTGTAGATGTCCTGAAACAGGATTATCCCAATTTTGAAGTTTTAGTAATAGACCAAACTCCAACGCACCAGCCAGAAATTCAAGCCTACCTAGAAGAGATGGCAGATGTAGGTAAAATTAAATGGTTGCGATTAGATTGGGCAAGTTTACCAGGAGCGCGAAATTATGCTGTGCGACGGTCTTGTGGTGAAATAATATTATTTATTGATGATGATGTTCAGCTAACCCCAGAATTGTTAGCAGCCCATGCGAAAAATTATTTGCAAAATCCAGAAGTGGGGGCTGTCGCCGGACGGGTGTTTGACAGAATGAAATTAGGTGATTCTGGAGGAGATTTACAGATTGAATATCTGCCTCCCGAAGCTATGGACCCAGGAATTGCTTGGTATCATATTGATTTAGTACATACCACCAAACCTCAGCAAGTACTGACAGCCAGGGGTTGTAATATGTCATTTCGCCGCGAAATATTTACTAAGTACGGATTGAGGTTTGATGAGAGGTTTCGCGGTAGTGCAGTGCGCGAAGAGTCAGATTTTTGTTTGCGGGTGAGACAGACGGGGTATAAGATTTGGTACGACCCAGAAGCCCATTTGGTGCATTTAGGCGAAGAAACAGGGGGTTGTCATGATATTAGTATGCGATCGCTAAAATATCAACTCACCTTTTATCACAACCATTTCCTACTAGGGCTGAAAAACCTGACTGCGACTCAAGCTTTACGCCTATACGGTCGTTTATTTGACTGTCATGTTCTGGGACGACCACCTTGCCATAAAAGTGGTTCCCCCATCAAAATTGCCACTCGCGGTATTTTCTACATTTTGGGTTTTTTCAAAGCCTTGGGTACTGTCATCCAATCACTATGGAATGATGGTCAAATTTACAGTCGATTGGATAAACAAGTTTAGTTATTGGGAATTGGGAATTGGGAATTGGTGAATAATAATTAATAAATATCAATGAAAATCTTAGTTGCTAGTCATACTTATATCGTAGACCTCAACTGTGAGAAATTACGCGCTTTATCTCAGCTAGAACCTGACATTGAAGTGACAGTTGTAGTGCCAAAGCGTTGGAAACCAGGCGGTGTACAAAACAGAATTATTGAAACTGAATACCGTGATGAAGGCAAATTTAGAATAGTTCCAGTTTCTAATTTTAGTCAAAATCATCAGGGGCTTCTTACTTTTGGCGCTGATTTGATATCTTTATTAAAACAATTTCGCCCGCAAATCATCCAAGTTGAACAAGGTTCTAGAGCTTTGGCTTATACTCAGATGATTGCCTTAAATCAGCTATTAGGACTCAAGGCAAAAAATGTGTTTTTTACTTGGTGGAATCTTCCTTACCAACTGAAACTACCAATTTCTTTATTAGAAAAATATAACCTCAACCACAGCCACGGCATTATTTCTGGCAATCAGGATGGAGCAGAAGTTTTGCGACAGAGGGGATATAAAGAAGCAATTAAAGTCATGCCGCAACTGGGCGTAGATGAAAGTTTATTTACTCCCAAAGCTCAACCAGAGTTAGCAGCAAAGTTGGGCATTGAAAAAGAGGATTTTGTGGTAGGTTTTGTAGGGCGATTTGTCCAAGAAAAGGGTTTATTAACGCTTTTGCAAGCCTTAATTGTATTGAAAAATAAACCTTGGAAATTACTACTACTGGGGCGAGGAGAGTTGCAAAGTGAATTACTCAAAATCGCAGCAGAAAACAATATTAAAGAACGGTTAATTTTAATCGAAAGTGTTCCTCATGATGAGGTTGCAAGTTATATCAATTTAATGAGTACTTTAGTATTACCTTCAGAAACAACTTACAAGTTTAAAACCTTAACTTCTACTGGTTGGAAAGAGCAATTTGGTCATGTGCTAATTGAAGCGATGGCTTGCCAAGTTCCTGTGATTGGTTCTGATTCTGGGGAAATTCCCTATGTTATTGGCGATGCTGGCTTAGTATTTCCTGAAGGTGATGTTCAAGCTCTGGCTAATTGCTTAGTTCAATTAATGGATAAACCAAATTTTGCTCATACTCTCGGTGAAATGGGTTATCAAAAAGCAATGATTCAATATACCAATAAAGCTTTGGCTAAACAGCAATTAGAGTTTTATCAAGAGTTGGTCATTAGTCAGTAGTCATTGGTCATTAGTGAAGAATAAAGGATAAAAGATAAATGACAAATGACAAAAAAATGAAAATATTACAAATTGTTCCCTCAATTTCTCTAATTTACGGTGGGCCGAGTCAAATGGTACTAGGGCTAGCTCCAGCGTTAGTAAAAGAGGGAGTAGAAGTTACAATTATCACAACTGATAGTAATGGCGATAATGGTCAAACACCTTTAGATGTTCCTTTAAATCGTCCAATTAAACAAGATGGTTATGAAATAATTTACTTTCGTTGTGCGCCGTTTCGCCGCTACAAATTTTCTCTAGATTTATTAAACTGGCTAAAACTTCATGCTCACGAGTTTGACATAGCACATATCCATGCTCTATTCTCCCCAATAATTAGCGCTGCTGCTATTGTGTGTCGTCAGAAAAAACTACCTTATATTTTCCGCCCTTTGGGTACTCTCGATCCGGCTGATTTACAGAAGAAAAAGCAATTAAAACAGCTTTATGTTGCAATTATAGAACGCCAAAATTTAGCTGGTGCGGCAGCTATTCATTTTACTAGCGAGCAAGAAGCTAAAATATCAGAAAGATTTGGAGTATCTACACCAGATTTGGTGATTCCCTTGGGTGTGATTCCCCGTCAATCGTCTATTAAAAATGTATGTAATCAGCTAGAAATACCAAAGGATGTGCCTTTGGTGCTGTTTATGTCACGAATTGACCCCAAAAAAGGGTTAAATTTGTTGATTCCGGCGCTAGAGAAGCTGTTAGCGGTTGGTTATAAGTTTCATTTTGTCTTAGCTGGTACTAATCCTCAAGATCCAGATTACGAACAAAAGATAATATCCCAAATTCAAAATTCACCACTGCGATCGCACGCTACAATTACAGGCTTTGTCACTGGTGAACTCAAAGTCAGTTTACTACAAGCTGCTGATTTATTTGTCTTGCCTTCTTACTACGAAAATTTTGGGATTGCTGTAGCTGAAGCGATGGTTGCAGGTGTACCCGTAGTCATTTCTGACCAAGTGCATATTTGTCAACAAATACGTGATAGTGAGTCGGGTTGGGTAGGCGCAACAGATGTCCAAGCACTGTTAGAGTTACTGCAAGAGGCTTTGGAAAATCCCGCAGAACGCCAACGCCGAGGATTAAATGCCCAAAAGTACGCCTTAGAAAATTTTAGCTGGGATGCGATCGCAAGGCAAACAATCCAAGCCTACCAAAAAATTCTGGCAATTTAACCCAACGCAGACAACAGCAATTTTTGCCAAATAGGTGCGAGAATTGCTTTGACAACGATATCCGCAATTACAAAACCAATTCCAATTAACATATAAGTTTTCGGAAAGGGAGACTTCGAAACTTCGCCTCTGATGCGAGTTAATAAATTTAATCCTAATGCAGCTAAAGCCACCCCAGTAGCGATAAACCCGATTATCCGCAAAATTGACCACGGATACCAGCCTAAAATAGCTGCTAACCAAGGTTTAGCACTAACTTTCACTAATTCTGCAACATAAAAATTCATGTAGTTCAGCATCCAAGTACCGAATATTAATGCCACGCTACTAATAGTGGCAACGCAGAGAATACAAAAAATCCCGTAGTGCAATAAATGGTTTGGTAAAAATAAATTGAGTGAACCTTCCATACCTTCTCCCGTGCGAATCCAGTGAAACATCTCTGTAGTGTATGACTGTCCACGAAGGATGACTTTTGCTGCTGTTTCTGGTGCGATCGCAGTTGCTACAATTACAGCAATACTCTGCAACACTCCCCACAGTAACATCCACCAAAAAGCACTTTTATATTGTTGACGACGTATTTGTAACAAGAAAATGGGATAGGGAACAGCAGTACCTAAAATCGGCATCAACCAAGGAAGTCCAAAAACAAAACTTGCAGTTGTGCTAAGGATAACACCAATAACCAAAAGGATTACTATCATCATTAATTCAAAATTAAAAAATAATAAATATATTTTTAATCTTTATTCTCATTACTTGTTTTGTGACAATTAAATTTGTCATAGCTTATAAATTTCTCATAATATTGCATCGATGCGAAGAAAAATTATCGGAATTTTGCAATAATGTGGAAATGTTGTAACTCAATAAGCCAGACGTGCAATAGCTTATAGTTAGCTATCACCCTGATATTTGCAATCTTCTATGTAAATAAAAACCTATAGGGAAAAGATAATAAACTAAAGCATATATGTGTACTTTAGTCAATAGTTTTTACCTCCTTTTAATCACTGATCTGAGAGCGCTGACAACCTAAAATTTTGTTTCAAACTGCTAAAGTCCGATTGGGAAATCGGGGTTTTATGTCATGATGACATACTAGAATATATATGCCTTTCTAACTACAGGGAATCTCACATGGCTCTCCGTCTAGGTGACACAGTACCCAACTTTACGCAAGCCTCAACACACGGCGACATCGATTTTTACCAATGGGCAGGTGACAGCTGGGTTGTGCTGTTCTCTCACCCTGCTGATTTTACACCTGTTTGTACAACAGAACTTGGCACAGTTGCCAAGCTAAAACCAGAATTTGACAAGCGCAATGTCAAAGCGATCGCACTCAGCGTTGATGACGTAGAATCTCACAAAGGCTGGGTGGGAGACATTGAAGAAACTCAAAGCACCACCCTTAACTACCCAATTTTGGCGGATGCAGATCGCAAAGTTTCTGAGCTTTACGACATGATCCACCCCAATGCTAATGCGTCAGTGACAGTGCGATCGGTGTTCGTGATTGACCCCAATAAAAAACTCCGCCTAAGTTTCACCTATCCTCCCAGCACCGGACGCAACTTTGATGAACTTTTGCGGGTAATTGATTCTCTGCAATTGACTGATAATTACAGCGTGGCGACACCAGCTGACTGGAAAGATGGAGAGGATGTTGTAATTGTCCCCTCACTCAAAGATCCAGAAGTACTCAAAGAGAAATTCCCCAAAGGTTACGAGGAAATCAAACCCTATTTGCGGATGACTCCTCAGCCTAACAAGTAAATCTGAGAATGATTTCGGATAAAAAGCAAAGACGCAAAGATATAACTTTGCGTCTTTGTTTATTTGGGTGAGAATATAGTCAGTGGGCTAGGCATCCGAACCTGGAGGAAATCCCGATGTTTTCATCTCCTTTGGTTTTGCAAATTCCGTCATCAATGCAAATGACAGACGAACAATTTTTTGATTTCTGTCAGATGAATCGAGACTTACGCATTGAGCGAAATAAATTTGGAGAGATATCAATTATACCGCCTATAGGTGGTACAACAGGCAACCGTGGAGGCAACATCTTTGGACAATTGTGGGTGTGGTCGGAACAAGATAGTACAGGTATAACTTTTGACTCTAGTACTGGATTTAAACTATCAACAGGTGCAAACAGATCGCCAGATGCTTCTTGGATTAAGCTAGAACGGTGGAATTCTCTGTCTCCAAAACAACAAGAAAAGTTTGTACCTATTTGTCCAGATTTTGTAGTTGAACTCAAATCTCCCAGCGACAACCTCCAGACTTTGAAAGAAAAAATGGAAGAATATATGAATGAGCCAGGAATACAGTTAGGCTGGTTGATTGACCGTAAGCAGCATAAAGTCTATATTTATCGTCCTGGATTGTCAGAGGAATGTTTAGATAATCCTGCCACTGTAAGCGGCGAGTCGGTATTGCCTGGGTTTTTTTTGAATATGAGTAAAGTTTGGTAAGAAAATTTTATTTAAATTTAGGCTGGCGACGATACAGCAATTTAAATTGGGAAATTGGTGTGACATCTAAGGGTAATTGAATAGTAAAAGTGCTAAGCTAATCGTCATTTAAATTGCATCATTTTCAGGTAATAAAAGCTACAAACCATCTCCCTTGCTCCCTGCCCCCTGCCCCCTGCGATTTTGGCTTCTTTCATCGCTTCAGTCATCTCCAGACTGTATGGTAGTCACAGCTTGGATCTGAATCATCTGGATTTAGGATTTTCACATACCACTTTCTTCGCTCAGGAAATCCCTTTCTACTTGATTTTAGGGGTGCTGGCTGGGCTAATAGGCATTCTGTTTAATAAAAGTATTCTTGCAAGTCTGGCAATTAATCGGCGTTTCCTCAACCTGAGTTTACCCTGGCGAATTGGAATTGTGGGGTTAGTGACTGGTGTTGCGATCGCTCTGTTACCTGTCACCTTTCGCAATAATGCTGGGCTGAGAGAAATTTTGCTTGTAGGTAGTAGTGGTAATTGGCTATTTGCAGCGATCGCTCTTTTAGTCCAATTTACCCTAATTATTTTAACCTACGGCTCAGGAGCGCCAGGGGGTTTGCTGGTTCCCACATTGGTCTTGGGTGCTGCCCTTGGCTATTTGGTTGGTGCTGTCGAACAGAGTTTGCTGGGAATGAGTGCTGCAACAACCTACGCTCATGTGGGGATGGCTGCACTTTTTAGCGCCGTCTCTAAAGTGCCGATTACAGCAGTCGTCATTGTGTTTGAGATGACGACAGATTTCAATCTGGTGCTACCGTTAATGATTGTATCTGTGATTGCTTATTTAGTAGCAGAAAAAATTGACCCGCGATCGCTCTATGACCTTCTACTAGAGTGGAAAGGGATTCACATTACAAAAGAGCCAGGCACAGAGGGAATTTTAGCACAAATAACTGCCGCAGATGTGATGCAGCGACGTGTCGAAACCCTATCTAGCCAGATGAGTATTGATGAGGCAGTGCAGGCATTTTCCGACTCTCACCATCGCAACTTCCCAATTTTAGAAAAAGGTAAAGTTGTTGGCATTATCACTCAGAAAGATTTAGTTAATCTTGCCTCGCAACAGTTAAGTGGAAATACAACTATCAGCAAGATTATGACACCAGAGCCAGTAACAGCGAGTCCCACAGCGACGCTGGCTTATGTGCTGCATATACTTAATCGTTATCACCTAAGTTGCTTGCCTGTTACAGAAGGTCGGAAGCTAGTAGGAATTATTACTCGTAGTGATATTATCCGTGTAGAAGCAGAGAGGTTGAGTGGTAATACCCAACAGATAGAATCGAAATCAGCACCTTCTTATGTGATTTACCAAACTCGCGCTCCAGCTACAGGCAAAGGAAGGTTACTAGTACCACTTTCGCATCCACAGACAGCCGAGACTTTATTGGAAATGGCTGGGGCGATCGCTAGAGCTAACAATTACGAAATAGAATGCCTACAAGTAATTATTGTTCCATCTAACCGTATCCCATCTGAAACACCAGTACAAATTACCAAAAGCCTTGAGCTTTTACAGAAAGCAATACTGTTAGGAGAGAAGTGGCGGATTCCCGTTCACACCCAGATTCGAGTTACCCATAATGTCGCTGGAGCAATTTTGGAGACTGTCAAAGATCGACATATTGATTTGATATTAATGGGATGGAAAGGTACTACATCAACTCCTGGTAGAGTTTTCAGCCGAGTGGTAGATACCATAATTCGACAGGCAGGTTGTGATGTTGTCTTGGCTAAATTGGATGATAAAAGAGCTTTTGACCGTTGGTTGCTGCCAATGGCAGGTGGTCCTAACTCCAGCCAAGCAATTCGGTTATTACCTGCTCTTGCTTCCTTAAGTAAATCCCCCCAAATCAATCTATGTCAAATATTCCAGCCTACTAAGTCTCTACCTGACACAACATTACTAGATAAATCTGTTCACTTTCTCCAACGCCGAGTTAAAGGTAAAGTGGTGGCGACTCCAGTCCAAGCCAATTCTGTTTCTGAGGCTGTACTTGAATGCGCCCAGCAAGACAATAGTGATGCTATTGTTTTGGGAGCTAGCCGTGAAAGTCTACTACAACAGGTAATTCAAGGAAATATTGCAGAAAATATTTCTCGCAAGAGTAATTGCACAGTTATTATGGTCAAAACTTAATTACGTAGGTGCAAGCTTACACATAAGAAATTACGCATTAGTTTTGACTTTCATCGGCGAGTATACAGTAAAGACAGTAAAGGTTGCACGTTAATTAGGGTAGCTCTGAGCAATAATACTGCTCCAGTTAATGCACTCTTCCAGTTTTCAAATCTGTCACCCTAGTACCCACCCTTGATAACTAACACTTATCTAGCAAACAATCTAACTCCAGAACCAGTGATTTGTTTGGCGATCGCACTAATTTTTTGAGTCCATGAATGATCTGGATACTGCAAACAGAAGATTCCACCACTCCCTAATTCAAACATCTCTTCACAAACAGGGAGTATTCCAGCCACAGGGGTTTTGTAGGTATTCTCCACTCGTTTCCCTAACTCTTTGAAATCTAAAGATGGCAGAGCTTTGTTGATCACTATTAGCATTTTAGGTACTTCTAGCTTACGAGCAACATCTATCGCTACTGCTGTACCTTGATAATCCTGTTTATCTGGACGGAGAATCAGCACCAGGACATCAGAAAGAATAATAGATAGTAACGTTTCTTCGTTAATGCCAGGATGAGTATCGATCAACAGATAGTCAAGTTTTAAACGGCGAACTAGATTATGTAAACCATCATTCAGTCGACGTGCGTCATAGCCCTCGCGCAAGATTCGAGAAATGTCACTCATCTTAATGCTGGAAGGAATTAGATGAACACTTCCCTGGCGACCAAAAAATGTTTGTTTTTGTTTGAGAATGGCGCTAACGTCATAAACGGCTTCTTCAATTTGACAACGACCCCAGAGATAATCGTTCAATGTGTAGCGAATTCGCTCTTGTTCAAGACCAAATAGAACGTGGATTCCCGGAGATTGGATATCTGTATCAACTATCCCAACTCGCTTTCCAGAACGAGCGATTAGAGCAGCAAGATTACTCGTGACATTTGACTTACCAGTTCCGCCTCGGAATGAGTGAATGGAAATAATTTCAGACATAATAAATCCTCAATACTAATTTTTAATTCGTAATTATTAATTATTAATTTGGAGTATTTCGTTTATTTCTGATTTCTTTTGCCTCCTCCTGCAATTTTTGGAATGTTTTTGATTCAGCAATTTCTGCAACTTCACGCGCACGTTTAGCTTCATCAACTTCTATACGCAGTGTATGCAACTGTTGTCTGAATTGTTGTTCACGGGCAGAAATTTCATGCACCATGCGTTGAAAAACTCGTCCTAATTGTCCTAACTCATCATGACGTTGCACAATCGATGTTAGCTTTTCACGATCGTACTCTTGTGCTTCTTCGACACTAATTTCATTCATACTAATTTTCTGAGCAAGTTGTGCCATTGGTTTAAGCGGTTGTAGTACATTTCGCTTTAACAAATAATTAATGAGCAAAATCATGATGGCGAAGATCGTAATAAATAAGCTAATGAATAAAACAAAAGCACGATGAGCATCCTCAAAGACTTGCTTGGCAGGAATATAAATAATTTGTGTGCCTAAAATTTCATTGAGTTTCCACCCAAAGCCATTTTCTGAACCATAACTAGCAATCTGACTTTTGGGAGCAACTTCAGGAGTGCTATGACAGCGTAGACACGTTGGATTATTAATGGAAAATGGACGAGCGTTATAAAACATTTTCTCGTCATAAGATTGATGAAAACCGGATATGTTTTTCAACCCTGGTTCCTTGCGAAATCGTTCGATAAGTTCCGTTTCAAATACATCTGCTTTATCTCGTAAGTTAGTCGGGTTTAGGTTGGCATCTTTGTATAAAAAATCTTTAAACTCTTCGTTTTTCCGAAGATTATCAAACACTTCTCTTACTGCAAAGCTGGGAACAACTTCAGGGATAAATGTGGCTTGAGTGTCCAGCATAGGTGTCAGAATAGGATTGATACGCGTGTGTGTATAGTTCCTCACTGAGTTCATAGTTTCTGCAATAACTTGGCTACGATAAGCGATTTCGGCTTCTGCTTTTTGCTCAAGTGCATGAGATAAAGCAAAACCACTAACCGCGATCGCACCGATGAACACCAGTAATAAAAGTAAAGTAAATTTAGTTGCTAATTTGAATCTATTAAACATTGTTGTTTGAGTTTTTATTTACAACATTGCTAGAAACTGATAACTATAATTTCTTAATTTAGTTTGAGTTAGTGATGGATGTAAAATACTCTCATTTATTAGGATCAATCCTAGTTTTGCATTCATGCTTCTACGTTTAGTCATACTACGATATTGCAGTGAAATGCCACATCTGCAAGCAAATCCATGACTTTTGTAGTAACTAGCTTGGTTAGCCTATGACGAAAGTCTTACCTATTGCCCAATACCATATAGCGAAAGTCAGACCACATCTACTTACTTCGCTTAGGTAAAATCCTAGACGTTTTTCAGATGTACATAACTAAGTTGATTTCGTATTCTAGAGACATCAAGCGAGGGAAGCGGTAAGCGACTAACCAGCAAATCACTCTTTCTGCTTGATACAACACACATTACACATTAAGGAAAAAACATCATGTCTGACAACATTCAACCCATAGAATTATCTTCTGAAGAATTGGACAACGTAGCTGGTGGTGCTTTTAGCTTCGTCGATGCTGACAACTACAACGCAATTGATCAGCAAGGTGGTGCAACTGTTATCGGTGCTAATGGCGGTATTAGTTCTTTGAACACTCAGCAAACTGCTGTATCTCATCAAAGTTTGCACGAAATCAAAGCAACTGGCTTGTTTCCTTCCACTCTCGAGAATTAGTAACAGAACACTAATTACACAGAGCAGAATTCAATAAAGCGTTCTGCTTGATAGAACACACATTAAACACATTACACATTAAGGAGAAAACATCATGTCTGACAACATTCAACCCATAGAATTATCTTCTGAAGAATTGGACAACGTAGCTGGTGGTGCTTTTAGCTTTGTCGATGCTGACAACTACAACGCAATTGATCAGCAAGGTGGTGCAACTGTTATCGGTGCTAATGGCGGTATTAGTTCTTTGAACACTCAGCAAACTGCTGTATCTCATCAAAGTTTGCACGAAATCAAAGCAACTGGCTTGTTTCCTTCCACTCTCGAGAATTAGTAACAGAACACTAATTACACAGAGCAGAATTCAATAAAGCGTTCTGCTTGATAGAACACACATTAAACACATTACACATTAAGGAGAAAACATCATGTCTGACAACATTCAACCCATAGAATTATCTTCTGAAGAATTGGACAACGTAGCTGGTGGTGCTTTTAGCTTCGTCGATGCTGACAACTACAACGCAATTGATCAGCAAGCTGGTGCAACTGTTATCGGCGCTAATGGCGGTATTAGTTCTTTGAACACTCAGCAAACTGCTGTATCTCATCAAAGTTTGCACGAAATCAAAGCAACTGGTTTCTTTCCTTCCACTCTTGAGAGTTAGTAACAGAGCAGTAATTACACAGAGCAGAACTCAATAAAGCGTTCTGCTTGAGATAACACACACATTACACATTAAGGAGAAAACATCATGTCTGACAACATTCAACCCGTAGAATTATCTACTGAAGAATTGGACAACGTAGCTGGTGGTGCTTTTAGCTTCGTCGATGCTGACAACTACAACGCAATTGATCAGCAAGCGGGTGCAACTGTTCTCGGCGCTAATGGCGGTATTAGTTCTTTGAACACTCAGCAAACTGCTGTATCTCATCAAAGTTTGCACGAAATCAAAGCAACTGGCTTGTTCCCTTCTACTCTTGCTAGTTAGTAACAGTTTTATTTGAGATAACACACACATTACACATTAAGGAGAAAACATCATGTCTGACAACATTAAGCCCGTAGAATTATCTGCTGAAGAATTGGACAACGTAGCTGGTGGTGCTTTTAGCTATGTCGATGCTCACAACCTCAATGCATTGGATAAGCAAACTGGTGGAACCGTTCTTGGTGCTAATGGCGGTATTGGATCTTTCACCGCTCAACAAACTGCTGTATCTGAACAAGATTTGCACGAAATCAAAGCAACTGGCTTCTTTCCTACCACTCTTGAAAAATAGTAACTAATTACACAGGGCAGAACTCAATAAAGCAATCTGCTTTATTGAACACAGATAGAACACACATTAAACACATTACACATTAAGGAGAAAACATCATGTCTGACAACATTCAACCCGTAGAATTATCTGCTGAAGAATTGGACAACGTAGCTGGTGGTGCTTTTAGCTATGTCGATGCTGACAACTACAACGCAATTGATCAGCAAGCGGGTGCAACTGTTATCGGCGCTAATGGTGGTATTAGTTCTTTGAACACTCAGCAAACTGCTGTATCTCATCAAAGTTTGCACGAAATCAAAGCAACTGGTGTCATTCCTCCCACTCTTGAAAGTTACTAACCAGAACTTAATAAAGCGTTCTGCTTGATAAACAATACACATCATAAATTAAGGACAAAACATCATGTCTGATAACATTAAGCCCGTAGAATTATCTTCTGAAGAACTAGATAACGTTGCTGGTGGTGCTTTTAGCTTTGTCGATGCTCACAACTTCAACTTTTCGGATAAGCAAAGTAGTGCAGTGATTATCGGTGCTGATGGCGGCATTGCATCCTTCAACAGTCAGGAAACTACTATATCTAAACAAGATTTGCACGAAATCAAATTCACTGGAGAAGAATTTCCTAGCGGAATTCCTAGTAATTTATTTCTAGGCTCATAATCAACACCATAAGGAGAAGGACAACGATCATGGAAAATGTGCAGCCTAATGAAATACTGGAACTATCCAATCAAGAACTTGATTATATTGCCGGTGGCGCAACTAGCGATGTCTTTGGAACAAACGCAAATGCCATAGATTCTCAGTTTGGTTTTGTGGAAATTCCTAAAGAAGGCGGCATTAAGAGCGTTACCTTTCAAGTGAGCGTTTTCTCTGAGCAAGACCTTAGAGAGTTTAAGGAAGCGGGTATTTCTAGCCCTGAAGCTTGAGCTGGATTTCTCAGTTTGACGAATTTCGGGAGCAGGAGGGGTTGTTAACCATGAGCCTAGCAGCCAATCGGTTAACTCCCTCCGCCTTATTTAACTTTAACACGTGGGGTCAAGGAGCTTCTATGTCAGGTGACGAAATTACTCCGAATGATGAAGCGATCGAACTATCAGATGAAGAGTTAGACGATGTAGCTGGTGGTTTTAATTTGCAGTTTACATCTACACGATTTCACAGATCGACAAGGGGATTTAGCCAACAAATATCACGAGGACGAGGGTTTCACTCAAAACGGTCGGCTTTTCATGCAGAGACAACAGACTCTTCTGTGTTCCACCTCTCCATCACCGACGCGACAACAGAGGATCTAAAGGTTCTTGGTGAATTGTTTGGAGATATATCTGCGATCGAAGGTTCTACATAAACGGAGTTTCTCAAATCAATCAATTGCAGTTGAGCAAAACTTGTCCAACTGCTTTCTGAAATTATTCTTGTGTGATTAATAATTTCACTTTCATAAACTTAGGTCAATTTATTAATAAATGAAATGACAAGGAAAAAATGGCAATGGAAAACAAAAAGCAAAATGAATCACAAGAGCTATCGCCTCAAGAACTCGCAAATATTTCGGGTGGTATTGCCGTAGGTGAGCATTATCCAGGTGAGTATCCTACGGACGAGAAATATAACAATCTGTCTGAAGCGATCGCAAACAAGCTTGAGAATATAAAGCTTCCTTATTGGAATGACAATAAACCAATAAGCGTTGAGCCGAATGAAGGTCGCGGTGATTGATGCTAAAAACCTGTAGCAACTCATCAACCTAGTTAATCGCGCAATGGGGAGTTGAACAATTCAAAATTCAAAATTGCGGAAAGTCTAAGTTAAGGCTTTTCTATATCTGAACCATAAATTAAATTACGAATTACGAATTACCCCTCTCCATTTCTCTCCCGTTAGCAGAACACAAGGAAGTTAAATTATGACAGAAGTTCTACTTAAGGAACTGACAAATAGCGATATTGACTGGATCTTGGCAACGGGTCAAAGAGAAGAAATTACTGCTGGTACGATCCTCATCCGCCAAGGAACACCTGTTGATGCCCTCTATATTTTGCTTGATGGCGCATTAAGCGTTTCTGTCGCTCAGGCTGACGATAATCCCATTGGTCGGGCATTTGCCGCCCTTGAAGGTGGCGAACTATCTGGACGAGAGGTTGCACTGCTGGCAAATGGTGAAGTTGTAGGAGAAATGCCCTTTTTAGCCTCCTACCAATCTTCAACTACAGTCAAAGCTGCTAGAAAGTCCCTAGTGTTGATGATTCCTCAGCAGCAGTTGATTCAAAAATTGCAAGAAGATGTGACGTTTGCAGCCCATTTTTATCGAGCGATCGCAGTTCTACTTTCTCACCGATTAGAGCAGATGATGGGCCAAATTGGCCAAAGCACAGTCGTGCTTTTTCAGCCCCAAATTCGAGAAATATTATTTACATTTGCAGAATTAAATGATAGCGATATTGGTTGGATGATTGTTGCAGGCAATGCCATGAGACTTCCTGCAGGAACGGTGTTGTTTCAAGCTGGAAGGCCCGTTGATGCTCTCTATATTTTATTAGATGGCAAGATGGTGGCTTCCATTGCTGAAGATACAAGCAATCCTCTCACCCGCGCCTTTTCAACTTTAGAACAGACAGATCATATCGAACGGGAGTTTGCTCAATTATCGCGGGGTGACATAGTTGGCGAAACGCCCTTTGTCGAAGCCAGTCCACCTGCGATGACAATTCGGGCGGTTGAGGATGCGACTGTGTTATCGATTCCCAGATGGCGACTTTCTGCCAAATTGCTACACGATGTGGGTTTTGCTGCCCGATTTTATCGAGTCTTAGCGATTTTGTTAGCAGATAAACAGCAAGGAATTATCAATAGTCTGGGTTACGGCAGGATTAACTATAGCTCAGGTAAATCTTTAGATGAACGCTTGACTTATGAAGATGAACTGAGTTCTAGCTTTTTGGCTCAAGTGACACTGGCGGGGACTCGATTTGATTGGATGTTGAAGCAGATTCGCGGGAATTGAACTGGGGACTGGGGACTGGTGACTAGGGATTGGGGATTGGGTATTAGGAAAAATTTACTCTTTATCTCTATCTCTAATCTCTATCTCTGTTGTCTTTAGCTTTTAATTTTAAAGTATCCAATTCCCAATTCCCCATTCCCAATTCCCAATTCCCTAATATACAAATTTCTACAACTTGAATGGAGTCAGTATGGTAACGACCAACAAAAGCAATCTATTCCGCAAAGAAGCACTTGATCGTTTATCCTCACCGGAGCGGCTCGATCAACTCATGCAGGTGGTTCAACCAAAGAAGTGGATTCCGTTAACTGCGATGGGATCTCTAATTGTTGTTGGACTTGTTTGGAGTGTTTTTGGTCGCATTCCCATTACTGTAGCTGGACAAGGCGTAGTCGTTTTTCCTAGCAAAGTCGTTGGATTCCAGTCTCCTAGTTCCGGGCAGATTCTCATGCTTTTTGTTCGTACAGGCGATGAGGTGAAGAAAGGACAGGTACTAGCGACAATCGACCAAACTGAACTTCAAGATAAGTTGAAACTTGCACGAGTCAAGCTTGCTCAACTTCAGGAACAAGACCAAAATGCCAATACTCTGCAACTTCAGCGAACGGTTTTAGATAAGGGTGCAATTGGGCAACAACGTCAAGCACTCCTGCAAACTCTCAAGACAACCCAATCACTAACACCAATTCTCAGAAGTAAAGGTCTGGAGTCGATTCGGCAAGAGCGTCAGAACTTACAGGAACAGTTGCAGACAACGCGAGATTTGATGCCCACGTTCAAGGAAAGATTTGACATTCGCCAAAAGTTACGTGAAGAAGGAGCAGTTTCGAGTGATACCGTTCTTCAAGCGCAACAAGAATTTCTCAATAGTAAAACCAAAATCAATGAAATCGAATCGCAACTAAAACAACTTAATGTTAAAGAAGCGGATGCAGAACGAGAATTCTTAGCAAATATCAATTCAACTAAAGAACTGCAAGCACAGTTAGCAGTACTAGATAGTAAGTTTGCTGGGCAAGCAGAACAAGATTTAGCTATTTCTACTAATCGCAGAAAAGAAATTCAAGACACCCAGCGAGCGATCGCAGAATTAAAATTAGAAATCAAAGCAAACAGCCAGGTAACTAGTAATTTCAATGGACGAATTCTCGAACTTTCTGCTGTTCCTGGACAAACCCTGGAAAAGGGCGCTCGCATTGGCACAATCGAAGCTAGAGACTCTGGGAATAAGTTAGTTGGGGTGGCATTCTTCCCAGTCAGCGAAGGCAAAAAGATTCAAAAAGGTATGGAGTTGCAAGTCACTCCTTCGACCGTTAAACGAGAACGCTTTGGTGGTATTATCGGGAAAGTCACAAGTATTTCTGCATTTCCGGTTAGTAAGGAAAGCGCATCAAGTGTTGTCGGTGGTCTTGAAGTTTTACAAGGGTTAACCACAGAAGGCGCACAAATTCAAGTTTTTGCGGAACTTGAGCCAGATCCTTCGACTAAAAGCCGTTTTCGGTGGTCATCCTCTAAAGGGCCAAATAGCCAAATTACACCGGGAACCACCACCTCAGTGCGCGTGAAAGTGGATGAACAATCCCCGATTTCCTTTGTGTTTCCGATTCTGCGATCGTGGAGTGGAATGTATTGATTATGCGGCAAATTCAATCACAAATTGGGCTTAGATTTAAAAAATTTCAACGACTCATCAGCCGTCCCGATCGCCGTCGTCGGACTCCCACCCTCTTACAAATGGAGGCAGTAGAATGCGGTGCAGCCGCACTGGGAATTATTTTAGGATACTATAATCGCATTGTCCCCCTTGCAGAACTCCGTCAAGCTTGTGGTGTTTCCCGAGATGGTAGTAAAGCATCTAATATTCTCAATGCGGCTCGCAGCTACGGATTGCAGGCGAAAGGCTTTAAGGTCGATTTGGCTGGGTTACGCAAACTGCAATGTCCTTATATTGTCTTTTGGAATTTCAACCATTTTCTAATCGTCGAAGGATTTGCCAAAGACAAAGTTTATCTTAACGATCCTGCCACCGGGCCCCGCACAGTTTCACTCCCAGAATTCGATCGGTCTTTTACCGGGGTAGTGCTAGTTGGTGAACCGAGTGCAGAATTCCAGCCAGGAGGACGGAAACCGAGCCTGACATTATCCTTATGGGATCGATTGCAGAGTTCTCTGGGAGCGTTGGTTTATTGTGTGATCGCCGGCTTACTGTTAGTGATTCCCGGATTAGCCATCCCTGCGTTCTCCCAAGCCTTTGTTGATAATGTCTTGATTGAAGGCAGAAGTGATTGGTTGCGACCATTAATTTTAGGGATGATCCTCACAGCCATATTGAATGGTTTTTTAACATTGCTTCAGTTGCAATTTCTGCGACGCATGAAAATTAAGCTAGCTGTGGGGATGTCTAGCCGATTTTTGTGGCATATTCTGCGGCTACCAGTGAGTTTTTACGATCAACGATTTGCCGGTGAAATTAGCAGCCGTGTCCGCCTCAACGATAGCTTGGCGAATCTGCTTTCAGGAAGATTAGCGACGACAGTAATCTCAGCCTTTACCGTTATCTTTTATGCCGCAGTCATGTTGCAATATGATGTCGTTCTCACTGCGATCGGCATTGCCTTTGTAATCGTGAATGTCAGCGTGTGGCGATGGGTTTCACGGCAGCGAGTCGATGCCAACTTGCGATTAATGCAAGAACAAGGCAAGGTCAGTGGGGTAGCGATTTCTGGACTGCAAAGTATGGAAACGCTCAAAGCATCGGGGCTAGAGTCAGAATTTTTTTCGCGGTGGGCAGGTTATTACGCTAAAGCAATTAATGCCCGCCAAGAAATGGATACGACTAATCAAAACCTGGGTGTGTTGCCGTCATTTCTCACCTCCATTACATCCATGCTTTTGCTGGCGGTAGGAGGGCTACGGGTAATGGATGGCGTACTCAGCATTGGGATGCTCATTGCCTTTCAAGCCTTGATGCAAAGATTTCTAGAGCCTGTAAATAATCTGGTGAGTTTAGCGGGTGAACTCCAGGAAATGGAAGGCAATTTAGGTCGGTTAGATGATGTGTTACGCAATCCGATTGACCCTGCTGTAGAGCGAGACTTTAGTATATCGCCAACTCAACTACCTGCTGCAAATGTTCGGCTTCAGGGTTATATTGAACTTCGTAACATCACCTTTGGCTATAACCGCTCTGCACCTCCCTTAATTGAAAATTTCAGTCTTTCACTTAAACCTGGTCAACGAGTTGCTTTAGTGGGTGGTAGTGGTTCGGGTAAGTCAACCGTTGCCAAGCTGGTGTGTGGATTATACGAACAGTGGGCGGGAGAGATTTTATTTGATGGTAAACCCAGAAAACATATTCCGCGATCGATTCTGACTAATTCAATTGCCCTAGTTGAGCAAGATATTTCGCTATTTGCGGGCACTGTGCGCGACAATCTTACGCTTTGGGATTCGACTGTGCCTTTTAGTAACTTGGTTCGTGCTTGTAAAGATGCTGCTATTCAGGATGTAGTGCTTTCCATGCCTGGAGGCTACAACGCTGACCTCGCAGAAGGGGCATCTAATTTGAGTGGTGGGCAGCGACAAAGATTAGAAATTGCCCGCACTTTAGTGAATAATCCGGCAATTTTGGTGATGGATGAAGCGACCAGTGCGCTCGATTCCGAGGCAGAAAAAATGATCGATCAGAGACTCCGGGAGCGTGGCTGTACTTGTGTAATTGTGGCGCATCGGTTAAGCACAATTCGCGATTGTGACGAAATTATTGTCTTCGATCGCGGCAAGGTGGTGCAACGCGGTAGCCATGAGGAATTGCAGAAAGTTGAAGGTAAGTATTTGCAGTTGATTCGCAGTGAAGGGGAAGCGGCTCAGGAGGAGTGATTGCAATTAAAAATTAAAAATTAAAAATTAAAAATTGCGGAAAGCTCAGAGTTAAATCTGTTGTTTTCATTTTAGAGAGTTGGTGTTGATTAATATTTGTCTGAAATTTTTAGCCTATCTCGGATGAGGCAAGAGGTAAGTATACACGTTAAATGCCAAAAATTATTAGATTTTATATTAATTTTATGGAGCAGGAATATATATGTTAGATCAAATTCGCAGCGCTACCCTGCCGGGAGAGTACTATCACTTCAAAGGCAATGAGCCAATTATTCTCAATGACCCGAAGACGATTTGGATCGTAAAATCGGGTTCATTGGCGGTGTTTGCGATTCCGGTGAAAGAGGGAATTGCTGAGGGAAGTCGCCGCTATTTATTTACCACCCGAACTAAACAGGCAATGTTTGGCATCATTAGTGATTCTCAGCCGATACCCTATCAACTTCTGGCGGTGTCGATTGAAGAAACGGAACTTATGAAAGTTTCAAGGAAAGATTTTCGGGAATTTATTGCCGATCGCAATGGCGAAGCCGTAACTTTAATAGAGGGATGGATTGAGCAACTAGGATTGGCGCTGTCTTCTATTACTCCACCTGGACTGCCGTTTCAAGAAGAAGGGGTTCGCTATTTCTCACTCAGCAATGGTCAGATTTTCCAACCACAGCGAGAGCTGGTATCCTGGGTACAAATTCAGCGTGGTTACGCAGTTTGGATGGGGTTTGAGCAACTGTTAGTTATGCCTCAATCAGGATTGTTGCCCTTGAGTGCAGATATGTGGTTTCAAGCTGAAGATACAACCGAGCTAGAAATTCTAACTACGTCTGAGATTGAGGATGGGAATACTCTGTTGAGGGGGATTTTCCAAATTCAAGTCTACTTTCTTCAGAGCCTTTTTCTTCTGGAACAGGAGGAAAAAGCGGTAGAATTAAACCGATTTCAAGAACGACAACACCTCAACGATCGCGTGATGAAGGAGACGCTGGGCGAGTTGTCCTCGTTGCTGCAATCTCCGCAAATTGGCGCTTCTGCTCAAATTGAAGCCAATGATTTTGACCAAGCTTTGCTCATCGCTGCGGGTGCTGTGGGGCGGACTTTGGGTGTGACGATTCGACCGCCAGCCAAGTCTGAAGACCTAAAACGAGTTCAAGATCCGCTACAAGCGATCGCTCGTGCTTCTCGTTTACGAACTCGAACGATCGCTTTACAAGGTCAATGGTGGAAGAAGGATTGCGGTGCAATGCTGGCTTACACGCTAGAAGATAACAATCCTGTGGCGCTGTTACCTGTGTCTGATACCCGCTATGAAATTTTTGATCCAATTAAGCGATCGCGCACTCCAGTTAATGCTAAAAGTGCGATTAAACTGGCGCTAACGGGATATACTTTCTATCGCCCATTACCTGATAAAGTCCTCACCACCATCGATTTACTGAAATTTGCTCTCCAAGGACACTACAAGGAATTGTTGATTGTCTTGGCTGCGGGTATGGCGACGAGTTTATTAGGAATGATTGTCCCCCAAGCTATGGCCATCTTGATTGACAGTGCCATTCCTGATGCCAATCGCGGTTTATTAGTGCAAATTGCCTTAGCGCTGCTAGCAACTGCATTTGGTAGCACCTTGTTTCAACTTGCCCAAGGCTTTGCAATCATGCGCGTGGAAACCTTTGCCGATGCTTCCACCCAAGCAGCAGTCTGGGATCGGTTATTGAATCTAAAAGCATCATTCTTCCGTCAGTACTCAACTGGAGACTTGAACTCACGGGTCAGCGCCATTAGCCAAATCCGCCAAAAGCTTAGTAGCACTGTTCTTAGAAGTATTTTCACCAGTTTGTTTGCGTTTCTGAATTTAGGACTGCTTTTTTACTACAACGGTTCGCTAGCGTTAATTGCCACTCTTGTTGCTTTTGTCAACATTACTATTACTCTGGTTTCGGGAATTTACACTCTGCGGAAGGTTCGTCCCTTACTAGAGTTACAAGGACAACTCTCAGGGGTGATGGTGCAGTTAATCAACGGCGTTAGCAAATTGCGAGTTGCAGGAGCAGAAGCTCGCGCCTTTGCTTTTTGGGGAAAACAGTATAGTCAGCAAATCAAATGGATGCTGAGTACCCAAGGCATTGAAGATGCTCTGGCTGTGATTAATAAAATCTTGCCTGTATTGACTACAGCAATCCTCTTCTGGTTCGCCAGCAGTTTACTTCAGCAAGCCAATTCCCCAGAAGGTGGTTTATCTACAGGTGTATTTTTAGCATTTAATGCGGCATTTGGCACATTTATCGGTGGAGCTACCAGTCTCAGCAGCACAATTATAGATGTTTTGCAAGTGGTTCCTTTGTGGGAACGAGCGCAGCCGATTCTGGAATCCAAACCGGAAGTTGACTCGGAAAAAACCGATCCAGGTCGGCTTTCTGGACGATTGGTTGTGGATCATGTAATTTTCCGGTATCGAGATGACGGGCCTTTGACATTGGATGATGTTAGCATTCATGCGGAAGCTGGGGAATTTATCGCTTTTGTCGGAGCTTCGGGGAGTGGAAAATCAACCCTGTTCCGATTATTACTGGGGTTTGATGTCCCGGAATCTGGCACGATTTATTACGACGGACAAGATTTAACCGGGTTAGATATTCATGCAGTACGTCGGCAACTAGGAGTTGTGATGCAAAATAGCCGATTGACATCTGCATCGATCTTTGAGAATATCGCCAGTGGAGCAATGATCTCGATGGATGAAGCGTGGGAAGCGGCGCGGATGGCTGGCTTTGCTGAAGATGTCGAATCGATGCCAATGGGAATGCACACGGTAATTAGTGAAGGAGGAACTAATATTTCTGGAGGGCAACGCCAGCGATTATTGATTGCCCGATCGCTAGTATTAAAACCCAAAATCTTGTTATTTGATGAAGCCACCAGTGCCTTAGATAACCGCACTCAAGCGATCGTCAGTCAAAGTTTAGAGCGTTTGAAGGTGACACGAATTGCGATCGCTCACCGTCTAAGTACCATTCGCAACGCCGATCGCATCTATGTATTCGAGAGTGGTCGTGTAGTCCAAGAAGGTAGTTTTGATCAACTCGCCAATCAACCAGGATTGTTTGCCCAACTGATGGCGCGACAAAAGCTTTAAAATCATAAGTGAAGGAGATGTATACTATGTCACCTACTTTTTGTAAAATTATTCAGATAAATTGCAGCCTCGTTGTTTCGCTACTGATGTTGAATGGGTGGGGTGTTTCGATTGCCGGAACTATGGAGCCTGCCCAACGCATAGCGGATGTAGCTCCGATCCCTGATACTATAAAAGTCCCAAATGGTGAGCAACTTCTTCTAAAAGCATCTGCCAAGGGTTCACAAATCTATATCTGCAAACCGAAATCAGAATCTCCTGAGCAGTATGAGTGGACGCTTAAGGCTCCCGATGCCGTGTTGTTGAATGAGCAAGGGCAAGATTTGGGCAAGCATTATGCAGGCCCGACTTGGGAAGCCAAAGACGGTAGCAAAGTTTTAGGGAAATTGAAATCTAAGGTAAATGCACCACAAGACGATGCCATTCCCTGGCTATTATTAGAGGCACAATCTCATGAAGGAAATGGTATCTTCCGCCAAGTAAATTGGATTCAACGGATCAATACAGTTGGTGGAAAAGCCCCTGTTCAAGGGTGTGAGAAATCATCCGAAAATCGAGAAATTAGTGTAAATTATACGGCTGATTACCTCTTTTATAAAATTAAGCAATAAATATTAATAAAAAAGATAAAAATCCACTTGTTGAGATGTTTTATATAAGAATTTTGAACTAGCCCTTTCAAGGTGACTCGTAAAATCTCTTTTTTCTCTCTGCGCTGCGCCAGTTGCTACAAGTCGGGGAACCCGCCCAACGCACTGGCTTCTCTGTGCCTCTGCGGTTTAAAAATAATTTATTTAACCACAGAGACAAGGCAGCGCGGTCTTCTCCCAAAGGGAGAGGCTAGCGCCTTCGCGGAGCGTCTCGTAGAGAAGGGGGTTTCCCCCATGAGCGACTGCCGCGCAGAGAACACAGAGTCAAGAGATTGAAGAGGAATTTTTTGACCAAAATTTTTACCCACTTTGAAAGGGCTATTCCTAGAATTGTTTTATCGCCCTCTGGTTTATTCTGGTAGTTTCCCGGCTAGTTTCTTTTCTTGATTGAGAACAGAATTTGCATAGATTGCCAGTTGCGATCGATTTTTGAGATTGAGGCGGTTTAAGATACTCGTCACATGAGTTTTTACCGTTCCTTCGGTAATATAAAGTTGTTGGGCAATTTCGCGGTTCGTTGCACCAACACCAATCAAACATAAAACCTCTTGTTCTCGTGCGGTAATTTCCGATGGCTTTGATGAAGCGGAATTTTGGTTAGCTGAAGCTGCTTCCGTAACCAATAATTTATCAAATAACCCCGGCCCAAATTGAGTATAGCCAGAATGCCCAAAGCGAATTGCATCTGCTAGCTCACTTGAAGGCATATCTTTAAGTAAATATCCTTTTGCACCTGCACGCATTGCCCCTGTTAGATAAGAATCATCATCAAATGTACTCAAGACGAGAACTTTGATATTAGGAAAGCTTTGCATAATCAGTTTTGTTGCAGTTCGTCCATCCATTTCAGGCATCCGAATATCCATTAGCACCACATCGGGCTGAAGTTCTGCAACAAGCTCTAGAGCAACTTTACCATTCTCAGCATCACCGACCACTTCCAAATCAGGTTCCTGTTCTAGCATTGCTTTCAGTCCCTGACGAATGAGGCTCTGATCGTCAACGATTAACAGGCGAATAGGAGAGGATTTATCATTTTTCATGGTAATTATCTCTTTCTGGTTTTGATGAACGATCAATAGATATCTCCAAAAATTAATGAAGGATTACCTGAAACCCTTGTAGAAACGTTACAACATTTAACAATTGGGCATTGGGCATGGGGCATCCAGGGCTAGGGCAATGCGTTTGCTCTCAGCAGGCAGCAAACTTATCACCCATGACAGCAACGCTGCAAAACAACTGCTCACATCCAACGCGCGACGCAACTCACCTTTTTTGGCTTTTGCTTCCTGATACCATTCTTTTAATCGTTGACGGACTGTATTTGCCTTTTCTGAGTTCAACTTAGCAATGAATTTTGACACTTTGCTCAAGCTACTTGATTTCGTCATCACCATGCCAAAACTCCATGTTGCCAGTCCTACCACTTGCGGTATCGACAGATTTAGCATTTTCTCTGACACTATTCTTGTCCACTGTTTGAGGTACTCATTTTTTAGCATTTGAGCCTCTGTTTCACTCTTTGAGTCTGCTTTTATTTTCTGACTTTGTGAATGAATACTCACACTCTTGTAAAAAACCTACACCTGTCAGCCCTAACCTAGGCTGTTGACTTTGGCTATTTTTTGGGGAATTACCGAAAAATTATTTGTGCTGGTTTTTGCTTGTGTGAAAGCGCCCGCAACAGCCATCTTTACGCCAAAATAAAAAACACAATTTCTGCATGAAGTCTTGTTGGCTAAAGGGTACAGAGTCAACAGCCTAGCCCTAACCCCCTTTTAAAAAGGCTACGGTGTACACACAAGTCAGATCAAGTTTTAGTTTTATCCCAATACGCTTGGGATAAACCAGAAAGCCCTCATGTAGAGACGCTATAAATCGCCGTTCTGAGAGAGAATGTACTCCTCAATTATTCCTTGACAGACTACTATTTCCTGCTTATGTGTACACCGTAGCTTAAAAGGGGAGAAACAGAATCAAAGTCCCCCTTTTTAAGAGGGATTTAGGGGATCTAAAACTATTTGATACCGACAAGAAGACTTTTCAAACATCCTCTAAGAAACTTTGATATCTTGCAGTTTTGCCACCATTTCTGCACGCGCCGAAACCTTCAATTTACGAAACATCCTCTTCAAAGCTTGTTTGACAGAATTTTGCGTAATCCAAAGTTTTTCCCCAATTTCTGAGTTTGTTAACCCCTGCGCTACTAACTCGGCAATTTCTAACTCACGCGCTGTTAGAGGACTTACTAAAAGGGAATTGGATATTTGTGGTTTTGTCGTCCGTAGAGTCGCCATTTTTGCTGATAAATGGATGCATAATGCACTCAGATCAGCCAGATCGTTGCCATTAAAAGCAGGATTTCCCTTATCACGAGCCAAGTTAAGTGTTCCTACAAGACGACCATCGCAAACAATTGGCCCAGTCATTACGTGTTCGTGATCGGAACGCGAGCAAAAATGCTTCCAGTCTCCTGGTGATAATAATAACTGCTCATGGGCGGGAGCGTGACGCTCAACCACGTAGCGCCCGACTGGATTGCTTTCTAAGCATACTGCTGGAATGCCCTGAACATCGATTTGGGCTGTTGGCCGATCATCTAGGAGATAAATACCCCAATTTTGCACACCAAAATGCTCACCAATTTTATCCGTGAGAGCTAGCCTTAATTCTTGCTCATTTCGGACATTGGCGATCGCATGAAATATGGCGTGGAGAGAATTAACCATAAGCATAAGTGTACCCAGTTGGGGACTATCCAAGCCTCAACAATTACTTCTATGCTAATACCAACGAAACTAAAACGCTAATTTACAGTAGCGACTAGGAGAAGCACATGACAGTTACACAACTCTCTGCTCAGGAACTTTTCCGGGCTGCTTATGAGAACCGCTATACTTGGGACAAGAATTTTCCCGGTTATACCGCAAATATTACCTTTAAGCAAGATGATAAAGTTTTTACAGGCAAGGTTATCATTACTGCCAATCTGAAAGCCGAAGTTTTGGGTGTAGATGACGAACCAGCCCAGAAAGCAATTCATGGTCAAGCATGGGAGATAGCAATTCACCGCGTCCGCCGCAGCTTTGAAGACACTCACAGCGCCAATACCTTTAGCTATGGCAAAACTGACGAAACTGGTGCGGTTGAGCTTTTAATGGGTGGTAAGGCTGAGGGCGATAAATACAAAGTCCGCAATAATGAAGTGTGTCATGTTCACCGTCTCATCCACGGTACTTTCGTGACAATTGACACCTTCAGCAGCCACGACACCGGAGAAGGCTACTTGTCCCACCGCTATGACTCTGTTTACCATGACCCCAAAACTGGGGAACAAAAGGGCGGTAGAAGCGAATTTGTCGATGAATATGAAAAAGTTGGTGATTATTTTATCCTAAATCGTCGGGAGATTCGTACCGAGACAGCAGGAGAAACATCTATTCAGGAATTTATCTTCTCTGACATCAAATTGTTAGAACCTGTGGCTGCTTAATCTCTATTTTGTAGTTAAAAAATTAGCGATCGCTTCTTCTTAGTTTAAGGATGCGATCGCTTTTTTTTACATTCTGATTGATGAATATGAGGTTTTAAAAAGAGAGCTTGATATGAAGAATATCGATAGCTGAGTTAACATTGGGCTAAAGGGCGATCCGCTTTACTTAATAAACCTGTAGTGTTTAGAGGTTTTTTTGGTAATATTCCTCTATCGTACCTACAGCTTTTAATAATGGCGAATCTAACGGCTCAATCCAATCAGCCACTTCACGGGCCAGCCCAAGGGTTGAGATTCCTCCTGATGCTTCAAGTTTACCAAGCAGCGTCTTACTTTTAATAGATTCTAGGGCACCGATCAGATTGTTTAAACGCTCTGAATGTTTAAATTCTGGTTGTTTATCTCTACGAATCTGTTCGGCAATCTCAAGAGCTTTATCGAGCAATTTGATGAATTCTTCTGTCTTGTTTTCCATGATTTTTACGGACAACTAAAATCTTTTTCGATGATATTTTGTCCCTCAGACCACTTAATGTTTGGATCTCTTGTATCTTTAATAAAAGTCTGTTGACCACCGCCAGGATAGCATTGAGTGGGGGTTTGAGGGGCAACAATGCCTTGATAAACTGTCGTTCCTGCCGGCAAAGTAACTGGTTGAATCATAGTCGCTTTATTGCCCCATGATTGATTGAGAGCTAAATTCCTAATTACTTCTACATTTGTTTCGTATTTATCAGTTGTTAAATACCTACCATATCTATTCTCGCTGCTACTATAGTAACGATAAAAAGTCTTAGGCTCCTCTAGTTTGACTTCTTCACATTTAGAATTTAGGAAGGTAACGGCAATGTCAGATGGCAAAGGACATGAAGAACTAACTTCTTGGGCAAGGACTCGTGGTGAATTGAATATAGTCCGTGGGAATGAACTAACTGAAAAACTGAGAATGCTTAAACCAATACCTATGGAAACAGACTTAAATTTCATACAAACTCTTCCTCCCAAGGTTTTATTGAAATATATAAAAAATGGCAAATTAAGCTTTGTTTCAGTGTAGTGGGTTTGTTAGACCCCTAAAGATAACGATGCCTGCGGCTGTCTGCGCCAACGCTTTTGTGAGCAATGCAATGGTCTTAAATTCAGGTGTGGAATCGGAAAATGCCACGTCTTTTATATTCTCAGGCTTAAAGCAAGGATGCAAGGACAGTTAAGACAGTTAAGTAAACACTTCAAAATTTGAGACGATACCTATGGCAACCCCTTCAAGTGTACACATAGAATTCCTTGAATTACTTGTTGCACAGCTTCTTTACTCAAGCTGCCATCTACCCGCACAATTCTTGAAGGATAAGATGCTGCTAACTCTGCGTATCCTTGCTGAACGCGTCGATGAAAAGCGATTGTTTCTTGTTCAATGCGGTCTAATCCGGCTCCATCTCCCCGTTTGCGGGCTAGTCCAACTTCGACATCGATATCTAGCCAAATAGTTAAGTCACTCTCTAGGCCAGCAGTGGCAATATAGTTAAGCTGATTGATTAAACTCATATTCAAACCGCGACCATATCCTTGGTAGGCAATGGTAGAGTCAGTGTAGCGATCGCATAAAATATATTTCCCTGCTGCGAGATTTGGTTTAAGTTCTTGTTCCACGTGTTGCGATCGGTCAGCAGCATACAATAAAAGTTCTGTCACTTCTGCAACTGGTTTATCCTCTGCCTTCTCTAGTAGTAAGCGGCGAAGATGTAAGCCTAACTCTGTTCCCCCTGGTTCACGAGTTACCACCACAGAAACACCCAAACTTTCCAACCACTGAGAACAAAGCTGCATTTGGCTGGTTTTGCCGCAGCCTTCCACCCCTTCAAATACAATTAATTTGCCACCCATGCTTTTTAAAGTTCGCTGCAATAAACTTATTCGCTGACGTTTGATCAAGAATAGCGTGAAGTGTTACAGGCGGGTGAGACAACTACCCAGCAATTCACCAGTCTCTAAATACACAAAAAGAAGTTTTTGGCAATTTGGCAGATCAACTATTTTTGATACTGATATTTTTGGGATTGTGCAACGAATGTAACAGAAGTTGCCATAACCAGGTGGTCGAGATTTTTAAGTTACTTCTGTAATTCCTTAAAGACATCAATTACAGCTAGTTATTTCAACTGGTATGTCAAAGTGTCGGTGCATAATTAATTCGTACAGGAAATCAAGTATGTCAGGCGTAATTAAACGTCGTCAATTTATTCGAGCAACACTGGCAGCAACTGCAAGCATAGGCGTGTCTAAGATTGCTTCTGCAACCTATCGTGGTGAAGAATGTGTAGAAGCGCTAGTGATTGGTAGTGGTTTTGGTGGAGCAGTTGCAGCATTGCGCCTTGGGGAAGCTGGAATTAAAACCATAGTATTGGAGCGGGGACGACGATGGCCAATCACCGCCGCAGGTAATACTTTCTCCACATATCAGAATCCAGATGGTCGGTCTACTTGGTTAAGTCCGAAAACAGTTATATTCAACGAGGTTTCAATTGATGTATACACTGGTGTTCTTGATGTTAAGGTAGGCGATGGCATCATTGCCTATCGTGGAGCAGGGGTGGGAGGCGGTTCGCTAGTTTACAATGCTGTCAGTTATCAGCCAACTAAAGAACTTTTTTATCAAGTCTTTCCACGCAGTATCAAATATGAGGAACTGGATAAAGTTTACTATCCAAGGGTGCGTTCCGTCCTCAAACCATCTCCCATACCGGATGATATTCTAAAAACTGACTACTATTTAGCAAGCCGTATTTTATTAGAGCAAGCAGCCAAAGCTGGTTTAAAAGCCCGCAAACTTGATGTAGCTGTTGATTGGGATATCGTTCGCCAAGAAATTGCGGGTAAGAAGGTTCCTTCTGCGATCGCAGGTCAAGTTTACTATGGTCTTAACAGTGGTGCGAAAAATAGCTTAGATCGAAATTATCTGAGCAGGGCAGAAGCTACTAAAAAGGTGGAAATTCGACCCCTACACGTAGTCAACACGATCGAGGAATACCATGCTGGGCGTTACCGTGTTACCTGCAATCAAATCGATGAGCGGGGAGTTGTACTGTCTAAAAAATCTTTTATTTGTCGTTATCTGTTTTTAGCAGCCGGTTCCATTGGCACCACCGAATTGCTTTTACGTGCCAAGCATAATGGGACATTGGGTCGCCTGAACAATCAAGTCGGAAAATTGTGGGGAACTAACGGTGATGCGGTGAGTGCGATCGTTACCTCTGGTCAAACTAATGCCACACTAGGCGGGCCAGCATCGGTAGTAATTGAAGACTTGGACAATCCCATCGCGCCATTAGTCATTGAGCAGCTTCCTTTTCCCATAGTTCCCCAAGGTGTCTTAGCTCCTATTAGCCTAGCGATCGCCAAGCCAGAGGGCTATCTGACTTACAATACTTCTACGCAATCAGCTAATCTATTCTGGCCGAAAGACTCAGCCAATAATCAGAAAATTACCCAGGCTAATCAGTATACTTACCAACGGCTAAATCAAGCGAATGGTACAACTTTTGGCGCACCACTTGACTTTAGTGCGACAGCGCATCCCCTTGGTGGTGCAACTATGGGTGCTGTATGCAACACTTATGGTAAAGTCCACGGCTATTCTAATTTGTTTGTTGTAGATGGTTCTCTGATTCCTGGTTCGACTGCCTGTACTAACCCATCGCTAACCATCGCGGCTTTAGCGGAGCGGTGCATGGATCGCTTTCTCAATAAGAAGCTTCCTGAAAGCATGGAGTGGGAGTAAAGATAAGCTACACCTGGAAGACTAAATTATGGTGTAAAGAAATGCTGGTGTTGTGAATATGTTATGATTTCGAGCAAAAAGTCTCTGTTCACAACATTTAGAAGATGGGAACTCTAGCTAATAAGTTTAATTACAGTATCCCACCCAACACAGCCAATGATGTCCCATCCTGCTCATCCCACTTTGGGCCAATCTTCTTACCCTGGCTTGACTAGAAGCTTAAGTGCTGTTGAAAGTTGGGGCTTCGGTTTAACAGCTCATATTTCCTGGACAGCATTGGTTCCAGCAATTCATGCTGCTCTCGGTCCCCAAGCTATTTTTGTCTGGATACCTGCGGTGATTTTCGGAATGCTGCTCAACTACCAGGTAAAACGCTTGGGTATGCATTTTATAAATGTGGCTGGAGGAACGCCTAACTATGCTACTAAGTTGCTGCAAAACTATCCAGGAATAGCTTGCTATGCAGCAATTGGATACTTCCTCAACTGGGTTTCCTATCTGTCAGTTAATACCATCGTCCTCAAAGATTTAATTAAGGTAAATTTGGAGGCGCTGGGTATTGCCTGTCCAGAAATACTTTTAGATATTGGCTTTACACTGTTGCCGTTTATAGTCGCGTTTAGCGGAACTCGCGCCCTAAGTATTTTACATTTATTTTTTGTAATTCCAGCCTTTGGATTGCTAATCACTTTCTGTGTACAGGGTCTTGGCTGGTTAGCTTTCTCTGGTGATAGTCCTGGGTTTTTTCCTAGCAATTGGTCATCTCTGGGTTTTGTCGATTGGGCAAAGTGGTTCTTTTTCGTCACTTATGCCACCTACAGTTGTGAAACGGCTTCTTCTTTTGTCGCCGATAGCCGCCAACCCACCCAGACGCTACGTTTTCTAGATGTTGCGGCTTGGATGATGCCACCGATCTTTTTGGGGGGATCTTGGGTAATGATGCGGTTAGCAACCGATCCAAGCCTCAAAGACAATGCTTTTATGAATCTTGTGGCGGCTTCCCAACCTTTCTGGGGAAAATCAGCAGCTATAAGTGTTTCCTTTTTGCTAGTAGCTGCTTGTCTTTTAGGTTCGGCAACGGTTGTTTCTAATTGCCCTCGGATTTTGTATCAGTTGGCTTTAGACAAACACATCTCACCTGTATTTTCCGTTGTTTCACGTCGGGGTGTGTTTGCGCCAGCACTAACATTAACACTGGTGTTGTGCCTGATTTATTTGATTTGGGGAGATGTCGCGCGAATCGTAGCCGTTGGTAATGTTGGCTGGTTTGTCTCCTTTATGTTATTGCATTTGGGGCTTTGGCTGCGGCGCGATCGCTCGGAAGTTTTTTTCCCTCGCATATCTCTGGTGATTCTGCTGTTAGAAGTTGTGGTGCTAGTGGTGGGCGGACTTGCCTGGGGTTGGCTCAACTTGCTAATTGGGCTATTATTTCCCATTGGCGTTATGGGAATAGATGCAGTTATTCGCCGGGTGAAATTCCCTCCATTTCATCCCAGTTGGTGGATGCGGCGATATCGCACACGCTCTCAGGTAATTATTAAGGACTCGGTAGTTCTCCAGGTGATCATCCTGATTTTTTTACTATGCAGCGCAGTGGCTGTTGGCTGGTTGTTTGGTGAAAAACTTAATAAAGTGACAAGTGCGGGGGGTGAAAACCTATTTGTGGTGCTGCTGATGACGGTGGCATTTGTGGGAGTAGCGATCGCTTGTTGGACAAGTTTACCGCAAGTGGTTGCGATCGCAGAAGCCCGTGAAGCTGCCGAACACCTATTTACTGTTGCCCAAGATGGTATTTTAGTTGTGGACGATCAAGGTATTATCCAGCAGGCGAATCCAGCCACTGAATCTTTCTTTGGTGTCAACCCATCTGAGTTAGAGGGAAATCACCTCAACAAATGGCTAACCGCATTAGTCTACTATCCAGACGAGTGGACAAAACGCAGCGAACAAACCTTACTCCGCAATGCCAAAAACAAAATCCTAGAAGTTTCTATCTCAGACAGGCCACATCAGGATTTTCAGGAGTATGTCGTCATTCTCCACGACATTACCCAGCGCAAACAAGCAGAGCAGATATTGCGATACTCAGAAGCACAATTGCGCCAAGAGGCAAAGCAGTTAGCATCTCAACTCATACATAGCGAAAAAATGTCCAGTTTGGGGCAGTTGGTAGCAGGTGTAGCGCATGAAATCAACAACCCAATCAATTTTATTTATGGCAATGTCAGCTATGCCAATCAATATATCCAAGATTTATTGAGACTACTGCAATTATATCAGCAAAACTATCCTAATCCAGTAACGGAAATTCAAAAAGAAACAGAAGCCATCGACCTAGATTTCTTGATGGCAGACTTGCCAAAGTTGTTAACTTCTATGACCGTCGGTGCCGAAAGAATCACAGAAATTGTCCTATCTCTGCGAAACTTTTCTCGGTTAGATGAAACAGAGATGAAAGCTGTAAATATCCATGAGGGTATAGATAATACATTGCTCATTCTAGAACATCGACTTAAGGCTAAATCTAACTCTCTAACAATTGACATTATCAAAGAGTACGGCGATCTGCCATTAGTAGAATGTTATGCAGGACAACTGAATCAGGTATTTATGAATCTTCTAGCAAATGCGATCGATGCTTTAGAAGAAGCTGTGGAGAATGGTGAGTGGAAAGTAAAGAAAGCAACAATATCTACTCCCAAAATTAAAATTCATACTCAGCTTAATAGTGAAAATCAGGTAGTTATTAGCATTGCGGATAATGGTATAGGCATTCCAGAAAACATCCAAAAACACTTATTTGAACCATTCTTTACCACTAAACCAGTTGGCAAAGGCACAGGATTAGGCTTATCTATTAGTTACCAGATTATCACCCAAAAACATCTGGGACAATTACAATGTATTTCTACTCCTGGACAGGGTACAGAATTTGTAGTTGTAATTCCGCTAAATCAGCAAGCTACCTAATTGTCAACATAAATAGAAATTAGTTCGACACCCATCGGATCATCTAAGTTAGGAATTAGACTATCATTTTGAAAAAAGGGTGATAGATAATTATGGTGTGTTCAAACTGTCAACAGGTTATACAACAGCTAAATATTAATATTGATCTTTTCTTTCAGAAATTAGAGACAGCTTCAAACAAAAGACAAATCAGTGAACTTGACAAGGAAATCATTTGTCAATCTCTATTGGGACATTCTCGACAAGATATAGCTAAAATCTTCAATTTATCTGACCAACAAATTAGAGACAGACTGAGTAATAATATTTATCCCAGAATAGCAGAACTAATGCAAATTGACCAAGAGCAGATAGCTGGTAAGTGGGTTAAGCTTCTTAATTTATTACTTCATCCCAATAACGGATATAAATTGCAGACTGCTCCTCAATTAAACAATGATAACTTTCAAGGTAGTTTTGGCAGACAAATTTTTCTTTCTCCCCCAAATCAAGATATTGTTGAGTTACAGATTCAAGGTAATAAATTTTATCAACAAGGACTTTATTATCAAGCATTAAAGTGCCTCATTTGGGCTTGGAAAAAAGAAAAAGAAGTTTATGATCAAGGTAATCCAGAAGTCCTGATTTATATCAATAACTGTTTAATCGAATACAAGCAATCTTTTTTACAAGAGAAAAAAATTAATATTTATAATTTGGCTGTAGTTGTGCCATTTTATCATAATCAAGGTCATGTTGCGGCTGAAATTTTACGAGGAATCGCTCAAATTCAACTCCAAGTAAATCTTCAAAGCTTTGAGAGAATTTCGCTAGAAAAGGATATAGATTTAGATGAAATAAAACCCGAAAAAATTTTTACTCTAAATAATACAGATAATCGGATAGCTTTGAGGATTTTAATTGTCAATGATCCTAATAATTTATATGCGCCATATAGCCAAACAGCAGAGAATTTAGCAAATTTAGCGCCACAATTAAACTTAATTTCTATCATTGGTCACTATTCAAGTGAAATGACTAAAAAGGCACTACAGTTATATTCTCAAAATGGACTAATTTTAGTAAATTCTAGTAGTACCTCTAATGAACTTTCTCATTTATCTGGAGGTGAAAGTTTATCCTTTTTTAGACTGACTACTCAAGATAGCATAAATGCCACACAATTAGCCCATTATTTGACAGAAATATTGTCTGGTAAAACTCATCAAAAAGTAGCTATTATCTATAACAAAAATAGTAGCTATAGCACTTCATACAGAAATACTATTAAGAAATCTCTAGAGCAATATAGTGAACAACTTACTTTCTTAAAAGAATGCAGTTATATCAGCGAAAACTATTATCAGATTCAAGCTTATCTAGAAGATATTAAACAGAATGATGTTGATATTATTATCATAATCCCTGATGGAGGAATTGAACCTAATTCTCTTGATAATGCTGGATTGATTAGTAGATTAAAAATCAATAACTGTTTAATAGCTGGTTCAGCAACTTTTTACCATGAAAATGTTCTTCATTGGATTCATGAGCAAAGTCAGTATAATTTGGTGAATCAAAATGAGTGTCAAACAATAGCTTGTGTTCCTTGGCATTGGCAAAGTGAGACAAATGGGTGCAATAGCAAAAATCAACTAGGGCAAAAATTTTGTCAATTAGGCACTCAATTATGGGGAGAAGAAAACTTAACATGGCGTAGTGCAACAGCTTTCGATTCAGTATTAATCATTCTGAGAATGTTAGAGCAATTTCATATTATAGATAGCCAATCTTTATTGATACAGATGAACAAATATTTCAAAGAAGACAAAAAACAAGTGAAAGGAGTTACAGGAATTATCCAATTTGAAAAAAATGGCGATCGCATCAATCCTCCAGCAGAAATAGTAGCTGTAAAATGGAATAAAAAACAGCATAAATGGCAGTGGACAATCTAAGATTCTACATCTGTAGAAAAATATTCCACACCTGAAGTAGAAAGACTTTATAACCTATTGTTATGCTTCCTGTATAGCGTTGAGTAAACATAATTATGTTAAAGGTTTTTGCCGATCGCGGTGGTACATTCACAGATATTGTTGCCGTTACTAATAATCAGGCAATTATAGACAGACTATCAAGGTATCCTGAACGTTTTTTAATTGTTTCCCTACCTAAAGGCCAATGGATTATAGTTTATAAACTTCTTTCAGAAAATCCCGAACAATATCAAGATGCAGCCATCCAAGGTATACGGGATATTATGGGTATTTCTGGCAACGAACCCATTCCTACTGAAGCGATAGAAGTGATAAAAATGGGGACAACAGTAGCAACAAATGCACTTTTAGAACGGAAAGGAGACAGAGTTGTTCTTCTCATTACCAAAGGGTTTAAAGATGCACTGCGTATTGCCTACCAAAACCGTCCTAACATCTTTGCTCGTCATATCGTTTTACCAACCATGCTTTATGAGCAGGTGATTGAGATTAACGAACGTTATGATGCTCATGGAAATGAATTAATCTCGATAAATATTGAACAAGCCAAAAACGAATTACAAGTAGTTTACAACACAGGAATTCAGAGTTGTGCTATTGTTTTTATGCACAGCGATCGCTATCCTGAACACGAACAACAAATAGCCCAAATCGCACAAAAAATCGGCTTTACACAAATATCTGTATCTCATCAAGTTAGTCCGTTAATGAAATTAGTCAGCCGAGGAGATACAACAGTAGTTGATGCTTATTTAACTCCTATTCTACGTCGCTATGTCAACCAAATAGCGAGTCAGTTACCTGGAGTAAAATTGATGTTTATGAAATCTGACGGCGGTTTAGTTGCAGCCGAACAATTTCAAGGCAAAGATAGTATTTTGAGTGGCCCGGCTGGCGGTATTGTCGGTGCAGTACAAACTAGTAAAAGAGCAGGTTTTGAGTTAGTTATCACCTTTGATATGGGAGGGACAAGTACAGATGTCGCCCACTTTAAAGGAGAGTATGAACGACAACTAGATTCAGAAATTGCTGGGGCGCGGATGCGAGTTCCTGTATTAGCAATTAATACCATTGCGGCTGGAGGCGGTTCAATTCTCTCTTTTGATGGTTCTAGTTATCGTGTTGGCCCTAAATCTGCTGGCTCAAATCCTGGCCCTGCTTGTTACCGACGCGGCGGGCCATTAGCGGTTACTGATGCCAATGTGATGTTAGGCAAAATTCACCCGCAATATTTTCCTTCGGTTTTTGGAATTGATGGCAATTTACCTTTAGATAAAGATACTGTCATTCAGCAATTTACCCAATTAGCCCAAGATATTCAAGCCGCTACATTAAATCATTGTACTCCCGAACAGGTAGCGGCTGGATTTATTGCGATCGCAGTAGAAAATATGGCAAACGCAATTAAAAAAATCAGTCTACAACGAGGTTATGATGTCACCCAATATGTGCTTTGTTGTTTTGGCGGCGCAGGCGGGCAAGTTGCTTGTTTAATTGCCGATACTTTGGGAATGCAAAAGATATTTCTTCACCCTTATGCTGGTGTTCTTTCTGCTTATGGAATGGGATTAGCTGATGTCCGGGCGATTAGAGAAGGGGGAGTAGAACAGCCTTTAACTCAAGCATTAATTCCTAAATTACACCAGTTAATGCAATATTTAGAAACTCAAGCTAACAATGAAATAAATGAAGGTAATGTTCAAACAGAAATAGTCCAAAAAGTTAACTTAAAATATGAAGGAACTAACTCTAATTTAACCGTTAACTTTGCCGATGATGTGCTATTGATGCGGCAAGAATTTGAGAATGAACATAAATCACGTTATGGTTTCATTCAATTAGAGAAAACTTTAATTGTTGAATCAACCTCAGTAGAAGTAATTCAGAAAATGGATACTCCTGAAGAACCCTTAATTACTCGTACACGTTCTCTATTTGAAGCCCCCGAAGCAGTTGAGATAGTAAGGATGTTTACTGCTGATAAATGGCATGATACGCCTGTTTACCGACGAGAAGATTTACAACCAGAAGATAGTATTAATGGGCCTGCGATTATCGTAGAAAAAATTAGCACAATTGTAGTGGAACCTCATTGGCAAGCAATATTAACTGAATATAATCATCTAATTTTACAGCGCCTATAAACTGCTTATACAGCAAGTATTTGTGGTGTCCAGGTTAAAAAACAGCGATTACTTTTCTGCTCCGTAACTTTTGCACCTAGCCTATCATAAAAACTAAGTCCGCGATTGTTGCGAACATCAGCATTCCAGGCAAGATGGGTGCAGTCATTGTCCTTTGCAACTTGAGCTAAATAACTCATTAACGCGGTTCCTGCTCCCTGACTTCTCATACCTTTGTCCACATACAAATCATCAAGCCAGATACTCGGTTGACCTACAAAAGATGAGTATCTGAATCCATATAAAGCAAACCCAACCACACACTTTGAGGTTTCTGCAAATAAAACGTAAGAGAAAGGTACTGTTCCAAAAATTGTTTTTCGTATTTTCTCCTCAGTAACTTGAAGTACACCAGAATAAGCACCAATGTTTCTATCAAATTCAGACTTTTTTTGGATAAAGGAAAAAATTAGTAATATGTCATCAGGTGTAGCAGACCGAATCTTCATTGAACTACTTTTAATCACTTTAGTAGATAATTTTAGCAAAAAATAGGAATAAAACATGTACACAACAACGCAACCAGATCCCGTCCGCTTAGAAATATTCAAAAATCTCTATCAATTTATCGCCGAACAAATGGGAATTGTTCTCCAAAATACAGCAACATCTGTGAATATCAAAGAAAGGCTAGATTTCTCCTGCGCTATTTTTGACTCATCGGGATTGTTAGTGGCAAATGCTCCCCATATTCCCGTACATTTAGGTTCTATGAGTGAAAGTGTTCGCAGTTTAATTAACGATAAAGGTGACACCCTAAAACCAGGAAATGTCTATCTATCTAATAACCCTTATAACGGCGGAACCCACCTTCCTGATGTCACTGCAATTACCCCTGTTTTTCTAGAGAATTGTGAAAATACTTCATTCGCCACTCCCCTATTTTTTGTTGCTTCTCGTGGGCATCAAGCAGATATCGGTGGAATTACCCCCGGTTCAATGCCTCCTCACAGCACCACAGTAGAAGAAGAAGGAATTCTTTTTGATAATTTTCTGTTGGTTGAAGATGGCAGTTTCCGAGAAGCCGCAGTAAGACAGCATATTTCAAATCATATTTATCCTGCTCGTAACCCTGACCAAAATATTGCTGATTTTAAGGCACAAATTGCTGCAAATGAACGAGGAGGACAAGAACTTTATAAAATGGTTTTACAATATGGAATTGAAACTGTTCAAGCTTATATGAAGTTTGTACAAGCTAATGCTGAGGAGTCAGTCAGAAAGGCTATCAACCTTCTCAAAGATGGCTCATTTAGTTATGAGATGGATAATGGGGCAAGAATTCAAGTAAAAGTGACAATTCATCAAGAAAGCCGTAGTGCTACTATTGATTTTACTGGAACTTCTAAGCAACTAAATAGTAATTTCAATGCTCCGAAAGCTGTAACTCAAGCAGCAGTATTGTATGTCTTTCGGACTTTGGTTGATGATAATATTCCTTTGAATGCTGGGTGTCTTAACCCTCTAGAAATTATTATCCCAGTCGGCTGTATGCTGAATCCAACCTATCCAGCAGCAGTGGTAGCGGGTAATGTAGAAACTTCTCAAACAATTGTTGATGCTTTATATGGCGCTTTGGGTGTGATGGCTGCTTCTCAAGGAACGATGAATAATTTTACTTTTGGTAATGAGCAATATCAATATTATGAAACCATTTGCGGCGGCTCTGGAGCAGGAATTGATTTTGATGGAACTGATGGTGTTCATTCTCACATGACGAACTCCCGTTTGACCGATCCAGAAGTTTTAGAAACCCGCTATCCTGTTCTTTTAGAAAGCTTTAGCCTCCGTCCTGATAGCGGTGGTAAAGGAAAATATTCAGGTGGTAATGGAGTTGTCCGCCGCATCCGTTTTTTAGAACCCATGACAGCTAATATTCTTTCTGGACATCGAGTTATTCCTCCTTTTGGATTAAATGGTGGACAAGCCGGAATTGTTGGACGCAACTGGATACAACGTCAAAATGGAATTGAAGAAAATTTAGACAGCACAGCAACAGTAGAGATGAAACCTGGGGATGTTTTTGTGATAGAAACTCCTGGAGGAGGCGGTTTTGGTAAAGTCTCCTAGTAGTCTGTCCCATTAATTTTGAGGGATAAGAGAACGAACCGCAAAGGACGCAAAGGACGCAAAGGACGCAAAGTATAAGATTGATTGGCAAAAGATTTTATCTGTAATAACATTTATCAATCCAAATTCGCATTTCTTCTTCAGAACCAAAACAGGCAGAGCGTCCTGTCATCGGATCGTAGGCGTGCCAAGAAGAAATATGACCACGCCAGTCTGATTCGTGCCACACTTGGAGGTCAGATCCACTAGCCATCCAAATGACAAAATGTTGCCAATATTTTTGTAAATTTAACAAAACATTAAATTTATTCATAGTGAAAGCACCTAATAAACAGTGAACTATTACTTTTACTTTCACGTAATACTTTTCAACTGAGAAGGTACAGTTTTGGACAATTTGATCTAGTACAGTTAAGGCGCATTACAACTGGTATAGTAAAAAAAACCTCAACTGTACTAGGTAAAGTTGGTAAAAATAGTTTATATTGCCAGTATTGATGATTATTTAGTCATTGACGAGTGCGCCAAAATGAACATTTTATTAGAACGGCAATCATCTAAACCGATTTATTTACAGATACACAATCGCATCAGTCATCTGATTAAATCTGGCGCACTCAAAAGTGGCGATCGCCTCCCTTCTATTCGCTCTCTGGCAGAAAGTTTACAAGTTAATAAACTCACGGTTATTGAAGCATATAACGTTTTAGAAGCAGATGGGATTGTTTCTGCTCGTCAAGGTTCAGGATATTTTGTCAGTAGCATTCCTCTTAAAAGCACTAACCTAGAATCTAAATTTGCTCCAGCCCAAAATGTCATAATTACAAAACCAGGAAAGTGTTCTTTTTATGATATGTACACTCCACTGGTGCAAGCACAAACACAGCCAGGAATAATTAATTTTGGCTACGGTTATCCTCGTCCACCAAAAGATATTAACCTCATTGCCAGACGAGCATTAAGACAAGACGATGCTGAGATTTTCTTTCCCCATGAGATGCCTCAAGGACAACTAACTCTGTGCAAACAAATTGCTCAGATGTTAGTACATCAAGGATTAGAGGTTTTTCCAGAAGATTTAATTATTACTAATGGCTCTCAGCAAGGGTTGTCATTAGCGATGAATTATTATGTACAATCTGGTGATTGGGTGATTGTGGAAGCTCCCACTTATTATGGTGCAATTTCTATTTTAGAAAACTTAGGAGCCAAGATTATTGGTATTCCCATGACTGCGGAGGGAATGAATTTAGATTTATTAGAGCAATATCTACATAGCCACCGCCCGAAATTAATTTATACGATTAGTACTTTTCACAATCCAACAGGATTGACGACAACACAAAATCATCGTCAACAATTACTAGCATTAGCAGAAAAATATGAGTGCCATATTTTGGAAGATAATGCTTATGAAGGAATAAATTTTGATGCTGTGCCAGCACCTATTAAAGCTTTAGATAAAAATAATTTGGTCACTTATTTAAGCACTTTTTCTAAAACTTTAATGCCTGGTTTACGAGTAGGCTATATGGTCGTTACAGGTAAGCATTATCAAGCCATGATTGAGCGGAAGTTGCTCCATGACTTGCACACATCCAGTATTTCGCAAACAATAGTTAGCGAATATCTTGCTTCAGGACATTACCGTCGTCACCTCAGCCGACTTCGCACAGATAATCTGCAAAGTCGTAATATCATGCTGCAAGCTTTGGAGCGTTATTTCCCTGAAGAGATCCGGTGGACAGTTCCCACGGGAGGATTATTTCTCTGGGTACAGTTACCAGATGATATTCCGATTGGGACAATTCGTAACGAAGCTTTTGCAGAAAATGTCTACCTGGCGTGCGGTTCGGCATTTTTCCCCGATAAGCAAGGTTATCCGGCGATGCGTCTAACTTTTTGTCTCTCGCCAGAGGAAATTGAGCAAGGTATTTCGATTGTGGGTAAGTTGCTGAAAAAGTATATTTCTAGAGGATGCGTAGGTACAGAACAGCTTGTTGTCAAACACCGTATATCTAATTATCAACCTCTGGTTTACAGTTCATAGGTTACGCATGGATAATTCTTGTCTATTCTGGAGCAGCATTCAATACGGTTCGGTTAAAGGGGAAAGGGGAAAGGGACTCATGTTTTGAATACATCCTTTCCTCTTTAACCCTTAACCTTTACCCAGACCACAAGGAAAGTAAAAAATGCTTATCCGAACTGTATTGGAGCAGCATCAATTAACTTCGGCAACAGATGAATAAATGCCTGAAGACGTACTTTCCGTAATTTAAGCGATCGCTATCAGCATAATTCCTTTCATCCCTTCGCCATTGAAGCCGGAAACGCTTATTTGTTAAGATTTCCAGTGCGACAACATTAAAACAGGGCAACTTATCATCACCATGCCAACATCTACAATTGACGATAAAGACGCAGCAGCAATCCAAGCCGCCAGAGTTGGGGTTGCAATATGCGATCGCACCGCCTGGGGACGGATCAAAGTATCTGGCGACGATCGCCTCAATTTCTTACACAACCAAAGTACTAACAATTTCCAAATACTCAAGCCAGGACAAGGTTGTGATACGGTTTTCGTCACTTCTACAGCCAGAACAATTGATTTAGCAACCGCCTACGTTAGAGAAGATGCGGTAATCCTGCTAGTTTCACCTAACCGCCGCCAATATCTCATGGAATGGCTGGATAAATATATTTTCTATGCCGACAAGGTGGAATTATCTGATATCACAGAATACACCAACACCTTTAGCCTCATTGGCCCAGGAAGCGACGCTGTTTTAGAAAAATTGGGTATTGGCGAACTCATTGGGCAACCTTACGGTAATCACCAAGTATACACGATCGCTCCGGCTGAGGGAGTACGGATTGCTGTGGGTAGTGGGTTAGCGGCTCCCGGATACACCTTAACTTTCCCTTATACTGACAAAGTAACGGTATGGAACAAATTGTTAGAAGCTGGGGCGGTAGAGATGAGCGATCGCGCCTGGGATGCTTTGCGAATCTTACAAGGCCGCCCCGCCCCAGATGCTGAACTCACAGATGATTACAATCCTCTGGAAGTTGGTTTGTGGCAAACAATTTCTTTTACTAAAGGTTGCTATATTGGGCAAGAAACCATTGCTCGGTTAAATACATATAAAGGTGTAAAACAACACCTTTTGGGTATCCGCCTCAGTGCCCCTGCGTCAGTTGGAAGTGCGATCGCAGTGGGAGATGAAAAGGTCGGCAAACTTACCAGTTACACAGAAACGGCTGATGGTTATTTTGGACTAGGTTATATTCGCACCAAAGCTGGTGGCGTAGGCTTAAAAGTTAAAGTGGGAGAAACTGAGGGTGAAGTCATAGAAATCCCCTTTGTTTCTCACGAGTACCCATAAGTAATTCAAGTCAAAATATCTTCTTCTTTATTTCTAGCGCCGTAACAAAATTCATCTACCCAAGAAGCTAAACTACGGGCATTAGTGGTTGGTAAATTCACTTTGCTTTTAACATTTTGTGGTTGAATATTCGCTTGTTTGCCGTTACTTTTAACCTCAGTAGTAATTGCTAGCGATCGCACTGGTTTACCATTACTGTTAATCTCAGTGGTAATTGCCAGCAATGCCCCTACAGGGATTCGGACAGATGGCGCGTTGCTTTTAACCTCGCTAGCTAACGCCACAGATGGCATAGTTTTGGCTTTGCTGTTGGCTTCAGCAATCATTGTCAGCGATGTTCCTGAAGGAAAACGTTCAAGGGGCGATGTCTGACGAGAAGCTGCAAAGTCGCTACGTACTGATTGATATTCGTTCAAGAAATCCGATGATGGCGTTTTCACCGGAGTATCTGGAGCAATTTTAGTAGCAAATGCAACTACTAACTCAGGTTTACGGGTGCGATCTACCTCTGTGGTAGCCGTAAATAATGGCGCAAGGCGATCGGCGCGTGACAAGTTGGAGTCTAAAGTCTTGGCAAGAGAACTAGGCACAATTTTGCTAGCAGTTACAACCGATGACAGATGTTTATCCTCAGAATGCTTCTCGTCTGGCGACTCGATTTCAGCTTGGCATATAGCCATAGAATGCTCTGATTTTATTAAACGTAACTCTTCATCAGGATTGAAGTTAAGACCTAAAGCGGCAACTATTTTATCTGGATCGTTATTCAGATCCAGCATAAAAGCAAGTATTTCATCAAACTGGGGTTCTAAAACAGACAGTGTTGCCAAAATAAAACCGGACAAAGGACGGCGCAGACCATCGTAAGTGCCCCAAATTCGCATTTTGACTAGCCAGGTAATATTTTGCTCGTAGTAAATCAGCCAGTTTTGTTTTAAGGATTGACGCAGCTGTTGGATATTCATTGGATGCCTCGCTTCAGTCAACAAGATTACAGACCCTGATATTGAAAATTTAGCTTTATTTCTGGGGATGAAACCGATAATAGAGCATCTGTTTGACTCTTTGACCACCTAGCAAATGATTTTCTATCAGTAGAGATACTTCATGGGGTTTAACGCCGCTATACCAGACCATATCGGGTAATACTAGCACCATTGGCCCATTGCCACATTGCCCCAAACAGCTGCTAGCCGTTATCGTTACATCAGGAATCGGCAAAGCTGTAAAAGCTGCAAAAACCTTGGCTGCACCTTGCTTTTTGCAGGTGCGATTTTGACAAACCCGCACACATTTAGAAGAAGAGGGTTGGTCTATTGTCGGGAAGTTTGATGGTTGAGTTGTCATTTGTCCTTTGTCCTACCCTACGGGAAGCCGCTGGCGCGTCTATGTCATTTGTCATTCGTCCTTTGTCAGTTGTCCTTTGTCAGTTGTCCTTTGCTAATGACCAATAACTAATGACCAATGACTAATGACCAATGACTAATGACTAATGACTAATCTATTGAAAGTCCTTTGGAGGCTAGCCATTCAGGGTTGAATATCCGCGACTGATACCGGGAACCACTATCACACAAGATGGTGACAATGGTATGTCCTGGCCCCAACTGCTTCGCTAGAGCAACAGCTGCGCCAACATTAATCCCCGTTGAGCCGCCCATTAACAGCCCATCTTTCCTCAGCAGTTGGTAAACTACTCGTAAAGCTTCTTTGTCATCAATTTGGATGGCATCATCAGCAGGTGCGCCTTCCATATTGGCTGTGACACGACCATTTCCGATACCTTCGGTGATGGAATTTCCTTCTATATTGATTTCGCCGGTTTTCACATAGCTATAAAGTGCGCTACCCAGTGGATCGGCAACAACGCATTTAACTGCTGGATTTTGTTCTTTTAAGTACAACGCCACACCAGCATAAGTACCGCCAGTACCAGTTGAAGCTGTCCATGCATCTATTTTACCATCTGTCTGTTTCCAAATTTCCGGCCCTGTGGTTTCGTAGTGGGCGTGGCGATTGGCTAGGTTATCAAACTGATTCGCCCAAATAGCATTTTCCAACTCAGTGGCGACTCTGCCAGATAGCTTGACGTAGTTATTTGGGTCTTTATAGGGTACGGCAGGAACACGACGGACTTCTGCGCCTAATGCGATTAGTGCGTCTATTTTTTCTTGTGATTGGGTATCGGGAATAATAATTAGGCATTTGTAGCCTTTGGCGTTGCAAATATGCGCCAATCCAATGCCAGTATTACCAGCAGTTCCTTCTACAACAGTACCACCAGGTTTGAGTAAACCTTTTTTTTCTGCATCTTCGATGATGTAAAGTGCGGCGCGGTCTTTGACGGAACCGCCAGGATTGAGAAATTCAGCTTTTGCAAGGATTTCACACCCTGTTTCTTCACTGAAGCTGTTTAAGCGAATCAGGGGTGTGTTGCCAACAGCGCCGACGAAGCCATTTTTAATATCCATTTTGACTATACCTGTGTGAGTATCTATAAAAATTTTGGCTTATAGCGATCGCATTTCCCCACTCGGCAATCTAATAATAATCATAGTTACCTAAGCGATCGCATCTGGCAGTGTGATATTTAGGGATTGCATAAACTGATTATATTGTCAGCAATTAATTTAAGATTAACGCGATCGCATTTATCCACTGAGCAAGCCGACAAAAATCATACTGTGCAACAATAGCTGTAGCTTAGTCGGAGTAAAAACTATGGACTGGCAACAGTACATTCATTCAGATCCTAAAATTCTGCTGGGTAAACCGACTGTCAAAGGAACTCGTTTACCTGTAGAGTTCTTATTGGGTTTGTTTGCTGCGGGATGGACAGAACAACAAGTGCTAGAAAACTATTCGACTCTTACCTTAGAAGTATTAAGGGCGGTATTTGTTTTTACAGCAGAGTAATTTTTGGAATTTACAGTGTAATAGTAACCACATCACCTGCTTAAATCGTTGCTAAAGCTTCTTGAACTTTAGGCATCAGAGGTTTCAGAACTTCTAAACGATTGCTGGGAGATGCGAGAACGATAATAGCTAGGTCAATATTATTCAAATTTTGTTGGGCAGTTAAATTTTGGTCAATGGTGATGAATACATCAAACTTCGTCTTCGCTAATCCCAGTAACTCACCATTCTTTTTACTTGCCCATCCTTGCTCTGGTACAGTCACAACCTCATGACCTGTGATTTCTCGCTTTAATTTCTTAGGCAGGCATTCATAAAGCAGCACTTTCATAAGAAGATAATACCTTTTTCAGGGCTAGCTTGAGAAACGCTGTTGCCTGTGCGCGGCTCACAGTGGAAAAATCTTCTAGAAAGTCATCAAGGCGATCGCGAAGCGTATGCGAAGCACTCTCGCCTGCTTTGAGATAATCAATCAATGTTTGTACTGGTACGCGAGTTCCATAGAAAACGGGTGTACCAGAAAGAATTTCAGGAGAACTCTGTATTAGTTGAGGTTCCATATCGCATCTGGCAGTGTGATATTTAAGGATTTCATTAAGCTGGTTATATTGCCAGCAACTAATTTAAGATTAACGCGATCGCATTTTGTCTCTGAGCAATCCAACAATAATCATAGTTGTTTACCGCCATACCTGAGCCAGCATCAGATCAAAATGAAAGTCATACGTCCACACTGGTAGCTTCATTTCTTCTGACAAAACGGCAGTGACAGCATCGCAGACGGTAATCCGTTGATCTGGAAAACTTGCAGCTTTTTCAACTGCTGCCATATATTGTTCCTGTGAAGGATTGACGAAATGAACTGCTCCTATACATTGTTTAGCAAAGCTAATCGCTTGTTCAGTTCCGAGACGATATAGCAAAAGATTATATGTTTCCAGGTAAACAGGAAAGGGAACTAGGATTATTAAATTTTCTGTATTTATACGTTGTAGTTCGGCTTGGGAGCGCTCATGATATTGGTCGTCTATATCTACAGCAGCATATAAAGGCCCAGTGTCAGCAATTACGGCTCTCAAGGTGTGTTTGGTGGCAATGACTGCAAAAACGTTTGTTCAGCTAGAATTTTATCGTGATTTACTGACGTATCTTTAAATCCGCTTCCCTTGGGTGCAGGAGTAAGGCGTAAACCTTGCTTTTGTGGAGGTAAATAACCACGTTGGCTGAGGAATTCTTCGAGGGCATTTTCTACAATAGCGTTAGCAGGTAAGGAAACTTCTTGATCGCCGATGTAAGCACTGAGAGCATTAGCGATCGCATCTGGCAGTGTGATATTTAGGGATTGCATAAACTGATTATATTGTCGTCAATTAATTTAAGAGTAACGCGATCGCATTTCTCCTTATTCCTCCACCTCAAATTGACTACGGTCAAACAACCACCCTTCGCCGACAATCTCCTCTAGACGTTGATTGAGTCGCGGGAGGAAATATTCTGGATCGTTTAGCCGTTGCTAGACAAGCCAAGTATCAAAAGCTTCTTGCGTCTCTATTCCTTGGACACCCGCCGCACCTAATATCATCTTGAAACTACGTTCTTGGAGTTCTTCTAATTGGGGATAACCTCCACCTTGGTGCTTGCAAAATAAAATCGCCGTTGTTCCTAGCAAAGCTTCTAGTTCATCGCCCATCTAGCCATCTAAACCTCCGGGGTACTCCCGCCACATCGGTACTCCGATAGCGAAGCGTTAGCGAGTCTGCGAGCGTCTTGGCGGTGATGGGGGATAGGAGGGATTTTCCTTGGGTTCGATACCCAAGGAAAAGCCAAATCATTGGTTTTTGATTTTCTTTCTAAGACTACGAATGAATTCACGGATTACCTCAGTTTGGGTTCTATCTTGTTCTTGGCAGTAGGTTTTTAATATTTCTAGCTCTTGTTCTGGAAGTCTGATATCTATGCGAGTAGTCATACAAAAGTACGGAATAATGCTGTACAATACTTAATATGCTACTAACTTATCAGTTCAAACTCAACCCTACTTCCGAACAAGTTGTCATTCTTGAGACTTGGGGCGAGTTGCTGCGTCGTCATTGGAACTACGCGCTAGGGGAAAGATTGGACTGGCTAAGGTGTACAAGGTCGGAGATTGACCGATGCAGCTTAGTTTATGAGCCAATTGGGAGGATACCAGACAAACCTGATTACTATACACAAGCGAGTGACCTTAAGCGAACCAAAGAGCTATTTCCTGACTACAAAAACATTTATGCCGATTGCCAACAACAAAATTTAATGCGGTTGGACAAGGCGTGGAAGCGGTGGCTAATACCTGACAAGAAAGGTAAAACAGGAGGTAAACCACGTTTTAAAAAGCGTGGCGATATAAGTTCATTTACTTTCCCTCGTGTTAATTCACCCAAGGCTGGCGCACATCTGGTAGGTAATACTCTCAATCTGTCCAAGATTGGTGAGATTGAAGTTATCTTGCATCGACCAATTCCAGAAGAATTTGAGATTAAGCAAGCAACAATTTTAAGTAAAGCTGATGGGTGGTATTGCAGTTTTTCTCTTGAGGATAAAACTGTACCTGAATTGCTGCCGATTGATGAGATAAAAACTGCTACTGGCATAGACGTTGGGTTAGAGAAGTTTTTAACTACTGCTGATGGACAAAGTATTGAAGTGCCGCAGTATTACCGTAAGGCACAGTCTGTATTAGCCCGTCAGCAGCGCAAGCTTGCACGTAAAATTAATGGGTCTAAGAACTACAAGAAACAAGCCAAAAAGGTTGCAAGGAATCATTTGCACGTTGCAAGACAAAGAAAAGAGTTTCATTATCAAGTTGCTCATTGGTTGGTCAAATCCTATGACTTAATTGTTTTTGAAAACTTGAACATTAGAGGTTTAGCAAGAACACTATTAGCTAAATCAATACTAGATGTTGCATGGTCGGCATTCCTCCAAATTATGGAAGCAGTAGCGGTAAGACGCGGCAAACATACAGTAAGAGTTGACCCCAGAGGGACAAGTATTAATTGTTCGAGTTGTGGTGAGAGGGTAGAAAAAACCCTTGCAATCCGTGTTCATACTTGTTCTTGTGGATTGGTCATTGACCGCGACTGGAACAGCGCATTGAATCTTTTAAAGCGTGGGTCGGTTGGACTACCGATTCCTGTCTGTGGAGGCTTAGACAGTAGTCAGCCTATGAAGCAGAAAGTCTCTTATGTGAATTTGAGATGCTCCCGCTACACCGCAAGCGGTGTAGCGGCGAGAGTTGTCACTGATAAAGTTGCCGTCCCAACTGGGTGAGATAAGGTAGATGATCTCTTTGTTGAGCATAGTAATTTTGCTCACACAAATCAATCAGCGCTGCCAACTCCGTTTTATCCAGGCGACGTGAGCCATAATCACAGCGCAGTTCAAAAGTTTGCTGTTGACTGAGGGCGAAGGTGAAGTTTAGGGGCATGGCTGACAGCAGGAGTTTCCAGAGTAACCTTCACCGTATTATCACCTTTTTCCCGAAATTATCGGCGATAAGCTGGTACTAATCGCGTCACTGGCGAAAATACTGCATTGATGCGATCGCAGTTCAACTATAAAATCAGGATAGATGGGGGCAAATCTGTGGTGTTGTTAAGGATGTGGCTGTATTGATTGTTATATTTGTTCAGAACACAAGTCCATTCTGTCAAAACACAAGTCCATTCTGTCAGAACACAAGTCTATTCTGTCAGAAAACAAATTCATTCTGTCAGAAAACAAGTTCATTCTGTCAGAACACAAGTCCATTCTGTTAGAACACAAGTCCCTTCTGTCAAAACACAAGTCTATTCTGTCAGAACACAAGTCTATTCTCAAAGATTTCTTGTCTAGCATCGTGCAATTACTGAGCTAGCAATCCAATCTTATTTAAAAAAACACCTCTTTTTGCAAGCTTTACTGAACCGCTACATTGTCCCATTGAGACACTCTAGAAAGATAAAGTTTAGTAAAAAGCATAAATTGATGCCACGCAAACAAAAAAGCTCTTCCGTGCTAGAAAAAACCGAAAAGCGAGTAATCGGATTTAAATCGATTGATTCCAGCCTTGACTTTGGTGATTCTATCAGTTTAAACAATTTAATCCAGTTAACCGGACAACTCCGCAGCCAGATCGACCAGTATAATATGATGCTAACTGCCCTTGATTCGGCAAAGGCAAAAATAGAAACCCTTGAAAAGAGCATTTGCGAAACCTCAGAACGCTTAGTTAGTGGTGTGGTGTCGAAGTATGGCAAAGATAGCCGGGAATACGAGATGACAGGCGGGGTACGCAAGAGCGATCGCATTCGTAAAGCCACCATCACCCGGTTAAAATCGACCGCAGACTTAAAAGCAACTTCTAAACAGACGGCGTAACCATGTATAGACGTAGCAATGCTACGTCTATACATGGGTTCTGGGTAACGCATATTTAATTTCTGGAGATGTCTAATACGATCATGCGATCGCACCTTAGTAGTTAGGCACTTCGCCTTGATTCTGGAAAGCAGGTGCATTTTGTGGTAACTAACTCTATAAATTTAATAGGTAATGAAAATTTAAATAGTAATTTTACTGGGGTTTTTAAATATTTAGGTGAGTTACGATACAGCATTATTAGTGAGTAAATGCTGACATCTTTTCTTGGTCTTAGACGGAGCGGATATTGATGACATCTGAGAGCGATCGCCAAAAAGAACTTGAACACCGGGAACGTTTATTACGGGAACGAGAAGTTGAATTGCGACTCCGGGAAATGGAAACTAACATCCATACTACCGATGCGGCTTTTCATCAAACTGTAAAGCATCAGCCAGAAAATACCCAGAAACCTTGGATGAAAAAAGTGATTCTGGGTGGAAAGCTTTTTGCTCTTGGTGTGGTAGCGCTAGTTGCAGTCAGAATAGCCTCAGTATTGGCTGGGTTTATTATTGTTGGGGCGTTGGGATGGATATCTTACAAATTATTTTTGGAATCTAAAAAAACCAATCTTTAATAAAGGTGTAATTTTTATGATAAATCAGGTAGCAACTGACAGATTTATCCAAGATTTAGAGCGGGTTGCTCAAGTGCGATCGGAGATGTCTGTATGTTTGAGTAAACTGGCTGAAACAATTAATCAAGCTGAGTTAGCTGGAGATTCTTCATCAGGAAAGCTCAGTTTAGAACGAGATATTGAAGATATTACAGTAGCTAGTAAAAACCTTCGTCAAGGTGTATTTCGTCTTTTAGTATTAGGCGATATGAAGCGGGGAAAAAGTACTTTTCTTAACGCCTTAATTGGTGAAAACTTATTACCAAGCGATGTTAACCCTTGTACAGCAGTGTTAACAGTTTTACGTTATGGGCCAGAAAAAAAAGTCACCATTCATTTTAATGATGGAAAAAGTCCACAACAGCTAGATTTTCAGAACTTTAAATATAAATATACCATTGACCCGGCTGAAGCTAAAAAACTAGAGCAGGAGAAAAAACAAGCCTTTCCTGATGTCGATTATGCAGTAGTTGAGTATCCCTTAACGCTACTAGAAAAGGGAATTGAAATTGTCGATAGCCCAGGATTGAATGATACAGAAGCGCGAAACGAATTATCTTTGGGTTATGTAAATAACTGCCATGCAATTTTGTTTGTGATGAGAGCTTCTCAACCTTGTACCTTGGGTGAGCGTCGCTACCTAGAAAATTATATCAAAGGTCGGGGATTGACAGTTTTCTTTTTAGTTAACGCTTGGGATCAGGTGCGGGAATCATTGATTGATCCTGATGATGTTGAAGAATTACAAGCATCGGAGAATAGATTGCGGCAAGTATTTAACGCGAATTTAGCAGAATATTGTACTGTAGAAGGTCAGAATATTTATGACGAACGAGTGTTTGAGCTTTCGTCAATTCAAGCGCTCAGACGACGGTTGAAGAACCCTCAAGCTGATTTAGATGGGACTGGCTTTCCGAAGTTTATGGAAGCGCTTAATACTTTTCTTACCAGAGAACGTGCGATCGCAGAACTCCGTCAGGTCAGAACCTTAGCTAGACAAGCTTGCAATCATACCCGCGAAGCAGTTGCTAGACGCATACCATTACTTGACCAAGATGTAAATGAATTAAAAAAACGGATTGATTCAGTAGAACCTGAGTTTAACAAACTTACAGGTATCCGAGATGAATTCCAAAAAGAAATTATCAATACCAGAGACACTCAAGCAAGAACGATTTCTGAATCTTTCCGCAGTTACGTTTTAAACTTAGGTAATACCTTTGAAAACGACTTCTTACGCTATCAGCCAGAATTAAATCTGTTTGATTTTCTCAGTAGTGGGAAACGAGAAGCATTTAACACTGCACTGCAAAAAGCCTTTGAGCAATATATTACCGACAAATCTGCGGCTTGGACATTAACTGCTGAAAAAGATATTAACACAGCTTTTAAAGAACTTTCTCGCAGTGCATCACAATATGGTGCATCTTACAATCAAATCACAGACCAAATTACGGAAAAGCTCACCGGAAAAGACGTAAAGGTACATACTACTACTGCTGCTGAAGAAGATAACTCTCCCGGCTGGGCAAAATGGGCAATGGGATTGTTATCACTGTCTAAAGGAAATCTTGCTGGTTTCGCACTAGCTGGGGCCGGATTTGATTGGAAAAATATCTTGTTAAACTACTTCACTGTAATTGGTATTGGCGGGATAATTACAGCAGTGACGGGTATTTTGCTTGGCCCAATCGGGTTTGCATTGCTAGGCTTAGGAGTAGGCTTTTTGCAAGCAGATCAAGCACGTAGGGAGTTAGTTAAAACGGCGAAGAAAGAATTAGTTAAACATCTACCTCAAGTAGCACACGAGCAATCTCAGGTTGTATACAGTGCTGTAAAAGAGTGTTTTGATTCTTACGAAAGAGAAGTGAGTAAGCGGATCAACGATGATATTGTCTCTCGCAAATCTGAATTAGATAATTTAGTCAAACAGAAACAAACCCGCGAAATCAATCGTGAGAGTGAGTTCAATCGTTTAAAAAACTTACAGGAAGATGTAATAGCTCAGTTGCAAAAAATAGAGGCAGCGTATAGCAATTTATTAGCTTACTATAGCTAATAATAGTTTATTACTCTCATTCTTAGATAGAAGCTAGAAATGTTTATAGGGAGGCTCTGAACTATGCCTCCCATAACTATAAGTCAATACGATTCATTTAAATGTTTCTTTTCTTCGCGTTCTTTGCGTCCTTTGCGGTTCGTTAAAATAATTGACTTTGGCAATTAGGAACGAACTGCAAAGGCTGCAAAGGACACAAAGAAAGAAAGAAATAAAGAAATAAAGAAAAAAAGAAAGAAAGAAACTTTGGCACAACCTAACAAAAAATAATGGTGTCATAAGTTTAGTCTTAATAAGTTTGCCTATAAACCAATACGGTTCAGTTAAGCATTTTTTTCTTCTCTCTGTTCCCTCTGTGCCTCTGCGGTTCGTTAAAAATTTCACCTTGATAAAGAGTTTTAGCCTTAACTGAACCGTATTAGCCTATAAACGATAAATTGCTCACTACGAACTAAAATTTTATTATATGTTTAATTATGCCTAGCATAAACATAATAATGTGAGATGTTAGCCTCAACGATATGGATGACTAGCCAGAAGCTGAAAACGAGAACTATGCAACAACAGTATGAAGGTTATAAGGATTTAGCAGATTCTCTCAAATCTGCATCTGGTTTACTTAATTTAGAACGCAAATCACAATTGCATCAAGATATAATTACCATTTGCAATCATCTAGTTAATCCTAGTTTTCGCATTGCGGTATTTGGCCCTTTTAATCATGGCAAGTCTACCTTACTGAATGCCATGCTAGGGAATCGCACCTTACCAATTGATTTAATCCCCACTACAGGCGCATCGATTACTGTCAAGTATGGCTCCGATGTGCGAACTCGCATCATGTTGCTAGATGGCACAGAAATCTATCGCAGTGGTACAGAAATTTTACAGCAATTTGCAGTTCTTGATGGCAATAGGCAGATGCGGAAAGATGTAGCATCTGTGGAAGTTTTTTGCCCGCATCTCTTCTTGGAAACGGGAGTAGAATTTCTTGATTTACCGGGAACTAATGATAGAGATGAACAAGATAATTTAGTCAGAGAACAACTTTTAGGTGCAGATTTAGTTATTCAATTATTAGATGCACGTAAGTTAATGACTTTAGGTGAACGAGAAAATTTGCGAGATTGGCTATTAGATCGCGGTATTAAAACAGTTATATTTGTTGCTAATTTTCTGAACTTACTCGAACCCGACGAGCAAAAACAAGTCCAAAATCGCTTGCTGTTTGTCGCAGAAAGCTTTCGAGCCGAATTACCTCCAGGTTTTAGTAATTTATATCGCGTTGATGCTTTACCTGCTTTAAGAGCTAGATTAAAAGGCGATGTTGCGGCTGCCAATAGTAGCGGGTTAGCGGCTTTTGAAACAGCGTTGCAAAATATTGTAGAGATTTTGCAACCAGATCGTGGTAGCGTGCGTTTGCCAAGAGTGCAAGCGATCGCTTCTCAAATCCAACTATCATTAAAAGCTAAAATTGACCCAATTTCTATTGAAATAAAATCTTTTGATGATAAACAAAATAGTAAAATTGAAATTAAACAAAAAGCAGCTAACTTAATTTATAAAGGTTTCGCTACCAGCATCGAAGAATTACGCGATTGGCTAGAATTACCCAAGCTACTCACAAAGTATCAAGCTGATGCGGCAGTTGCATTGGCGGAAAATAAGTTTAAAGATTGGCAAACAAATATTCTTAAAAAAGACCTGAATCAATTACAATTAGCTGCTGTGAAATGGCTTTATCAAGCTTACGAGTTTTTCCAAGAAGAACGACCACAAGATTTAATAATTCCCTTTCCTAGCGAACCACAAGTAATACTACCCCCAAAGCCAAACAATAATGATGATTTGAGTGAACCTGGTTCCATCGCTGTTGGTGGTGGTATTGGTTGGTTGTTAGGTGGCCCAGTTGGCGCTGCTGTTGTTGGAAGTATTTCTTATTTATTAAACAAGAATATCCAAAAACAAGACGAACAATTAGCAAAAGAATCTTATCATCAGGAAGTTGCTAAACTTTGTATAACTGCAATTGAAGATTATTTTTCTAGTTTTAGCAGCCAAGGTTTATCCATTTTGGCTGAATATGAACGGCAATCTGAAAAAGTAATTTGCTTTCAATTCAGCCAAGAACCAGGAGAAATTACGAATAAACGTGAAAATTTGCAGCAATTACAAAATGGTTTTAATCGGTTGCTACTAGAGTTAGAGAAAGTCAAAATACTATCAAATCATCAACCTTATAAAGAAATACCAAAATACACAACTACCAATAGAAAATATTCACCACAGCCAGAAAGAGTTAAACTTTCCCCTGAGAAAGATCCTGTTATTAAGCAACAACAGGAAAAGACTGCTAAAAATAGTGGCACAAGGGTAGAATTTGTTTCTCCACCACCATCGCCAAAAGCTTCTCCGTCTCCGCGTCCAGAAGAAGTGGAGGCGAAATTTCGTGATTGGGAACTCAATGAGGAAATAGCGCGGATGAAAGCAGAGATGCAATCGCCTGGTTCTCAAACTAGCAAACAGCAAAATTCAACTCAAAGCAATAAAGCACCCAACCAACCCAAAACCCAAACGGAAAAAGATAAGATTACTCGCGCCTACGACATTTTAGGATTGCAAACAAATGCTTCTCAGGCTGAGGTAAAGCAGGCTTATCGAACTTTAGTAAAAAAATGGCATCCAGATTTGTTTGTGAATCAGCCACAACTGCTCAAACAAGCACAAGAAAAAATGCACTTAGTTAATGATGCTTACACAATTTTGAGTGATAAATAAACAACAAGATACTGGACTTATTTAATAAGTTAGATTTCATCCTAATTTCATTTCTGGCTGCCAAGCTAAATAAGTAAATATAGAATTAGGAAACTATGAGGTGAGACTTATGCAACTGCTATCTTTGAGGAATGGCCTTTTGGCGTTAACTTTTACTGCGATCGCTTCAGCCAGTGCGTTAATGACAGGTTGTACTAGTACTGCTTCTCAGAACCAAAGCCAAGCAACAAAGGCAACTACCACCAATGCTAATGACAAGCAGATGATGAATCACGGTGGTGGCATGATGAATCACAGCATGGGAATGGATTTAGGTCCAGCCGATGCTAATTTTGATTTACGATTTATCGACGCTATGATACCCCACCATCAAGGGGCGGTGGAAATGGCTAAAGAAGCGCAGGTGAAATCAAAACGTCCTGAAATCAAAAAGCTAGCAGACAATATCATCAAATCGCAAAACCAAGAAATCACTCAGATGAAGCAGTGGCGACAAGCTTGGTATCCCAAGGCGGGAGATAAACCAATGGCTTACAATAGTCAAATGGGCCACATGATGGAAATGTCATCTGACCAAATGAAAACTATGATGATGAGTCAAGATTTAGGTGCAGCCGATGCTGAGTTTGATTTGCGCTTTATCAATGCGATGATTCCTCACCACGAAGGGGCTGTAATAATGGCGCAAGATGCCTTAAGTAAGTCTAAGCGCCCTGAAATCAAGAAATTAGCCCAAGAAATTGTTAAAGCCCAAGAGATAGAAATTAAAGAAATGCAACAGTGGCGAAAAGCTTGGTACAACAAGTAGTTCGTAATTCGTAATTCGTAATATGGTTTTTGCGGAAATTCTATAAGTATCTGTGTAAATCTGCAAGTAACCAATATGTATTTGCGGTTGGGAATTTCAGGTAAGTGTTTGGTTATTTCAGGAGCGATGTATACAATCTGACTTTTCACGGTATCTGGAAAAACTCTCTCCTTTTAGGCTACGGTGTACACACAAATCATCTGATCCCCCTAAATCCCCCTTAAAAAGGGGGACTTGAAGAAATTTCCCCCCTTTTTAAGGGGGGTTAGGGGGGATCGAAACACTGTTAGACAACTTTATAAGACTTGTGTGTACACCGTAGCCTTTTAGGAGAGAGACTTTGAATTTTTCCCCTTCCCGCGTCGGGAAGGGCGAAGAATTAGCAGGAGATAGCGAAAAACTTCTTTATCTTCAACAAAATCTCTCTGAGCATGAATTAATTTCTTTATAAACTACTAATTTAGTATGATTTAACCCCTTGAACCCTCATTCTTTCGTTTTTGCTCGTCCAGCGATCGCCTTCTAACAATTCTCCCTCAAACTCTCTCACTGCAAGCATTTCCCATTTCTGGATAAGTCTAATGTTCAAATGACTAGCAACCTACTTTCTTTTTCATCCATTAAAACTACAATCTCAGGAGTTTCACAATTATGCATTAGTGTCAACAAATATCTGATAAAAAATATAGAAACGTAGCATTGCTATGCTTCTACAAAGGTTATAGATAAGGCATATTTAATTTCTGGAGATGTCTAATACAACTCTTGTGTTTGTAAAAGCTAGATAGATGAAGTAGCCGTAGCGATCGCACATGAAGATTAAATGACTCTTAAATGGTGTACGATGGTACTCTTGCATCTTGCTTGAAGTGATATCTTCCTGAGAACAGCTTTGTTGTTATCAGCTAGATTAATGAGTCGAATTAATGGATTTGTAGGGCGACGTGACTTCTTAAAATTTGCCAGCGTGGTAGGTATTGCGGCTACTGCTTTTGGTGATAGCTTTTGGAATAGAGAGCAAACTGCTATTGCTGATATTCACCCAGTTAGCTCTAATCCAGTGAGTCCTAATGAAGCTATCAAACGCTTACTAGATGGGAATCAAAGATTTATCAATCAAAAACGCCAATATCCCGATCAATCATTAGAACACCTGCGATTAGTCGCTAAAGCTCAATATCCTTTTGCCGCCATATTGGGCTGTGCAGATTCCAGAGTCCCTGCGGAAATCGTTTTCGATCAAGGACTTGGAGATTTATTTGTCGTGCGAGTTGCTGGTAATGTGGTCAGTGACACAGTTATAGGTAGTCTAGAATACTCTACAACAGTATTGGGCTCGCAGTTGATTGTGGTTTTAGGTCATAAAAGATGCGGTGCAGTGGCAGAAGCAATCAAAAACGAACCACTTCCTGGAAGAATTGGTTTGATTATTGAGGGCATCAAACCATCTATTGAAAGGGTAAAGTTAAGAACGGGTGATAATATGCAAAATGCAGTTATTGCCAACATTCAATATCAGACTGAAAAATTGCAGGAAAGCTCAACAATTTTAGCTAAATTGCTCAGTGAGGGTAAACTAAAAATTGTTGGTGCTTGTTACGATATTGACACTGGTAAAGTCAATATAATTACTTGAATACATAATACCTTTTAGGCGTACTATTCTGAGCTTAATAATGTTATAAAAAATTATTTATCAAATATTTTTATGCGTAGGCATTACCGTGCCAAAAGTGGAAAATTGGAGGTTAAATTTTAGAAATAATGAAATTATAACTGCTGACGAGGAGCAGAATAAACCTATAACCAAAACTGTCGATAGTCTTCGATATACTGCCGTATGGTCAGAGGTGAACGATTGAGCAATTGCTCAGTATCAGATGTGATGTTGCCTGCCAATCCTAACCGAGCTGTAGTGTAGATTAATACCATTACTAAAATAAAGTCTATTGACAACCCCGATGAGCGCATTTGTCGAATAAACTTTAGCAGAGAAGGATTATAGCGTATCGGTTTACCTAAAATCGATGTGAAAATATCTGCTACTTCATAATAGCTTAAGGCTTCTGCACCCGTAAGCGGATATGCTTTTCCCTGATGCCCATCTTCGAGTAAAGTACGAACTGCAACGGCAGCAATATCCCGCACATCAATGAAACTTGTTTTCCCGTTACCAGCCGGAAGAAGCAATTCACCACGAACTTTGATGTCTTCTCTGTGTGTGGTATTAAGATTTTGCATAAAAAAGCTGCACCGTAAAAAGGTGGCTTTAATACCCAATTGGTTTATATAGCGTTCAATTTGGGAGTGTGGCACAAAAGGGTTGCGTTCGGCTCCGAGTATTGAAAGAAATACGATATGCTCAACGCCTGCAAGTTTTGCAGCATTTAGGGCTGGGGCAATTTGAAGACGAATATTAGCAAGGGCAGGCGGACGCACTAAAAAAAGTTTACTGACTTGAAAAAAAGCACAATCAAAGGTGTCAGGATTGGTAAAGTCGAAGGGGATGGTTTGGATATTGTTGCCTAAGAGGTGTTTAGCGCTGTTTGAATTTCTAACTGCGGCACAGACATTACAATCGTGGGATTGCAGTAAGCGAAGAACTTCTTGTCCGACGTTTCCAGTTGCACCTGTCACTAAAATTTTCAGCATAATCAGCTATTACTGTTACTTATTAAGAACACCGCTATAATTAATATTTTTTGAAAGAAAGCCGTTTATGCTTATCCGAAAAGTATTGAATGAGTACTTGCTAATAATAATTATTGTAGAGGGTGGGGAGTCAGGAATGCAAATAGCAGCTCTGACTCCCGTGTTTTATTCACACTTAAGAAAGAAGCCACAAATTATTTTTTATTAGATAATATTTTTATTTACTGTACCTAGAGAAAGAGCTAAAAGTGTGAAAATGGCAAATTTAATTGAATTTACATTGTTTGCTCCTCGCAACAAAGGAGCTGCTTTAATTGGGTCTTTTTTGGATTGGAAAGAAATTCCAATGTCAAAAAGTGAAGATGGTTATTTTCGCACTAAAATCCAACTGGAAGATGGCGTTTATCAATATAAATTTTGCATTCAAACCAAAAGTCTAAATTTTGCACCTGATGAATGGATCGATGTCATTGATCCTAAAGCAACAGAAGTTAATGAAACCGAAAAATACGGCATAGTCCGTATTCAAGATGGGCAACGCGTTGTTGATACTTACCTTTGGCAAAACGATGAAATGCCGTTACCTGATAACCGGGAATTAGTCATATATGAAATGCACGTTGCTGATTTTACTGGTGATGAAGTTGATTCTCACGAGCGAGGCAAATATCTAGGGATAATTGCTAAGTTAGATTACCTTTGCGAATTGGGAATTAATGCAATTGAATTAATGCCAGTTAATGAGTACCCTGGTGATTATAACTGGGGCTATAAAGTTCGTCACTTCTTTGCTACAGAATCTAGTTATGGTTCAACAGAAGATTTAAAGCGATTGATTGACGAGTGTCATGGTAGAGGTATTCGCGTCTTTATGGATGGAATTTATAACCACACAGATGAAGAATGCCCCTTAATACTAATTGACCGCAATTACTGGTACTACGAACACAAACATTATCCTGAAGACCCAGATAATTACTGGGGGCCGGAATTTAACTATGATAATTACGACAAAAACTTAAATATTCAGCCTGCATGGGAATACATCGGCGATGTGATAAAGTTTTGGATTCAGGAGTATCACATTGATGGAATTCGCTTTGATGCAGTGCGGCAATTGGCTAACTTTGAATTTCTCAACTGGCTGACTAAGCAAGCAAAAAGCTATGCTGCACCTAAGCAGTTTTACAACATTGCTGAACACATTCCCGATACAAAGACTGTAGTCAAGCCGGATGGGCCATTAGATGCTTGTTGGCATGAGAGCTTTCGCTACTTTTTAGTTCCATATATTTGTGGAAAATCATTTGAATTAGAACAACTCAAGCAGATTTTAGACCCCAAACAGCAGGGTTATGCGATCGCTACCAATGTGATAAATTATTTGGCAACCCACGATCGCGAACGTCTATTACGAGAATTAGGCAATTGTGGCATCTTTGACGCTGCGGCATTCGAACGAGCCAAGTTAGCAGCTGTTTTGTTAATGACGGCGATGGGTGTACCAATGCTGTGGATGGGAGAAGAGTTTGGCGAATACCAGCAAAAAAGTGAAGATGTGACTAAGCCGCAGAAGATTACTTGGTCTTTGTTGTTAGACGACCAAAATTATGATTTATTTGAGTATTATCAAAAGCTGATTGCTCTACGCCAGCAAACTCCAGCTTTGCAAAGTGACAATGTTAAGTTTTTCTACGAGAATGCAGATGATAAAGTGCTGGCTTACAGCCGTTGGGATGAGCAAAATTCTCATGTCGTCGTTGTGGTAAATTTCTCCAATCGGAGTCTAAATCAATATAAAATTTCCAATTTTCCAACTACTGAAAATTGGTGGGATTGGGTTAGTAATCGGGAAGTGAAATCTGGAGAAGATGGTTTAGTCACTGACTTGCCAAGCTATACAGCTAAGATATTTATTTTGCAAACATGAGCAATCATAGGTGGCAATACTGCTCGGTTAAAGGGAAAAGGAGTGGAAGGCTCGTTTTTTCCCTTTCCCCCAAAACCCGGCAAGTATTGCCATAGATAGGGTAGATAAGAGAAACTTTGCCATTGAGCGATCGCTGGCTGCTAAACATGGCTGAAATACCTAAATTGCATGTAGTAGAGTTTTCAGACTTTTTCTTCCGTCATATTCAGGTTAAATCAAGCGAGAATCGGTAAGGTGATAACAAATTCAGTTCCTTTACCTGGTGTAGAATTCACATCCAAACTCCCGTTATGTTTTTCTACCACAATAGACTTAGCGATCGCTAATCCTAAACCTGTTCCTTTACCTACCTCTTTGGTAGTAAATAAATGATCGAAAATCTTTTGTTTGACTACTTCATTAATCCCTTTACCATTATCAGCAATTGATATTTTTACATATTTATCTACCTTTAATGTTGTAATTGTAATCCGGTTAAAATTAGCTTGAATCTCAGCAAAGGTCTGTCCAAGATTTGCTTCTTCAAACGCATCAATTGCATTAGCTATAATATTCATAAATACCTGATTTAATTGGCCGGGAAAACAATTAACTAAGGGTAAGTCTCCATAGTTAGTAATTACTTCAATGGCGGGATGTTCTTCATTTGCTTTTAAGCGATGTTTGAGGATTAATATTGTACTATTAATTCCTTCATGTATATTAAATGGCACTTTATAATCTTTGTCAGCACGGGAAAAAGTACGGAGACTAGTACTAATATTTGTCAACCTGTCGCAAGCTACCGCCATTGCATCTATCATTTTGGGTAAGTCTTCCAAGACATAATCTAAGTCAATCTCTTCGGCATGGTCTTTGATTTCATCACTCTTGTTGGTCAAGGTGTTTTGATATAGCTTTAAGTGTTTAACAATATCATTCAGAGTAGGTTTAGCTTGTTGAAGAGTAGCAAAAATAAAGCCTAATGGATTATTCATTTCATGTCCTACTCCAGCAACTAAATTACCTAGCGCAGACATTTTTTCACTTTGGACAATTTGCAGTTGTGCTTGTTGCAAATCTTGTAATGCAATTCCTGCTTGTTGATAAAGTCGAGCATTTTCTAGGGATATTGCTGCTTGAGAAGACAATAAGTGAATGACTCTGAGACGAGCGCTAGAAAATACTCCTTGAGTCAGTTTATTTTCTAGGTAGAGAATTCCCACTAAATGCCCTTGATTAATAATCGGAGTACAAAATATACTTTTGGGTTGATGTTGCAGTACATATTCTCCAATTAAACCAGGGATATTTGTTTTACAATTGTCAATCACAACTGTTTGGTGGGTATTTTTGACATAATAGATAATATTTAAAGGAATATCTCGACAATTATCTAGTGATTGAGGTTCAAGTATAGTTTGCATTTCTTTATGCTCAATAAAAGTAATTGCTCGAACTTGCCAAGTGTCTTCTTTGGGAAGCAGCAGTACAGCTTTTTTCGCGCCAGAGTTTTCTATGATAATGCGAGTGAGGCTGGCAATAAGTTGCTCTAATTCCAGAGAACTGGAAATAGCAATAGCTGCTTTGAGGACAGAGGTAAAATCCAGATCATCAGAAATAGCAGTACTGCCAGTACTATTTGTGCAACTAGATGAGGAAGTCCCACGCAAGCTAATAGTTTCTAGGGGGTTGAGGGTAAATCGTTGCTGTTCTAAGATGGGTTTGAGAAGTTGAGGATAGCGTTTTTCTAAGTTCGAGATTTTGGCTTTTGCACCCCAACGACTATAGCAATAGTAGGCTTCATGTATATAATCTGAGGCAGCTTTTTCTTTGCCCCAATTAAGGAAAAATTTAGCTGCAAGTTCGTTGGCGAGGGCTTCTTCATAGCCATAACCTTGACGTTGAGCTTGAGCAATGGCTTGTTCGTAAAAATCGAGTGCTTCTGCTTTTTGTCCCTTTAAGCGTGCTTTTTCTGCAAGTATTAGCAGACACTTGTGGAGAATATTTTCTGGACAGGCTTTTGCCCAACTGTTTAAGCGTTCCTCTAGGGGAATTAGCGCTTGCCAATGGAACTGACGCTCTTGCTCGTCGCTAGCAATTTCAGCTAGAGACAGATGCATTAATGCTACATAAAACACGCTAGAAGGGACTTTGGCATGACTGGAAATGGTGTTTTCAATTATGCTCAGTTGGGGAATTAAATCTGGGTATGCGGCTTTGTGGTCAAATAAATAAGCATGACGGATTTTGACAGAATATAACCAAGCCAGATGATAAGGGGTATTGCTATATTTTTGTAAATACTCAGCTTCACTGAAACTATCGTCATCAAAGCTGAAGGGGTTTTTTGTTAAACCAAGAAGATTGCGAATTGGTTGAATAACTCCGACGATTAAAGCATCTAGGTTCTCTAAACTTTTGATACGACGGAGAAAATCTGCATGGGCTTGAGCGATCGCATATAGTTCATCTAAATTTTTACCATAAGTGAGGCGATCGGAACCACTTTGCATGATCATAAAGCCAACGGTCAGCCAGTTCCCTGCTTCCATACCATACTTGTAGGCGTTGTCATAGTATGTATCAGCTTCTCTAATTGGATGACTCCAGCTATGGATATCCGCAGCAAAGAGAAAATTAGTCATTCCCCGGACATCTGCATTATCAAACTGTTCGCAAAGCTGCACCGCCATTTCTCCAAACTGATAAGCTGTTCCCAAGTCCTTGAGGATGGCATTGGCAATTAAGGCATAGCCGGCATAGCTAAAGGGAGACATATCGCTGTTACCATACTGCAAAGATAAAGTGGTCATCTTGGCGAGTACCAGCAATCCTAAAGTCGATTGACCATTAAGCCATGCAGCATAGAAGAGAATTTGTAAAATTCGCAACATTTCTGCAATACTGGCATCTGACATTTTGGGAAGATTGAGAATGGATTCAACAGTCTGCTGCTCTAAAAATTTATTAACTATGGCAATTTCTTTGTCCAGACTTGCTTGAATCAACTCTTGTTCTGTAGGCATTTCCCAGTCAAGTAGTTGTAAACTTTGGCCTTGCATCGCGATCGCTTCCGCATTGCGTCCTTGAAGCTGATATTGAGTCATCTGCACGCGATAAATCACTGCTTTGTCCAGGGGTGTTTGAGCATGGCTCAGTGCTTCCCCATAAAGGGCTTCGGCTTGGTCAAAATTACTGCACAGATAAGTTGCTTCTGAACCCTCACGATGCAAGCTGTACATTAATTCATAGTCAGTCTGCCAAGCGGTTACGGGTAATAAATCAATCCCAGTAGTACAATAGCTCTGAGATGCTTGATAAGCAGCCGACAGTTTTGCCTTTTGTCCTGCTTGCAGGTTTAAGCGAGCCAGTTGTTTTTTCTGCTCATGGGTAGCAATGCTCGAAAGAGAATCATCTTCAGCGATCGCACCTTGTCCCAAATTCAGTTGGTTTACTAGGTCAAAAATCCGTTCTTGTTGCTCCTGCTCGGATAACCCTTGCAATAACAATTGACCAATCATCAAATGTGTTTTTTGTTTTTGATCTGACGGAATTAAAGAATAAGCTGCTTGTTGGATGCGATCGTGGAGAAATTTATATCCAATAATTTCGGAATTTTCTTGAGTAACAGCTTGATTTTCTGAGCCTACAAAAAACTTGTAAACCTCACTTTGAGGTAAAATCAAGCCTTCCTGTAAGGCATTCCACAAACAAACAGCCGTTTCTATTTTTGATTGTTTAGAAACAATCGCTAATGTTTCTAAATCAAACTGATTGCCGATACAGGCAGCTAATTTTAAAATACCTTGAGTTGATTCTGGCAACTTTTGTAATTGCAATGCCATGAATTCAACGATATCATTTGTGAGCGATCGCTGATTTATTTGCGTGATATCACATTGCCAACATCCCAACTCTAAGTTAAATTCAATTACTCCATCTTGATGTAATGCTTTAAGAAACTGTGTAGCAAAAAATGGATTACCTTGAGTTTTTTGAGCTACTAAGCGAGAAAGAGCCCATGCCAAATTTTCTGAGCATTGAAGAGTGTCAGCAACTAATTGATTTACCTGCCCTTGACTCAGTGGTGCTAAAGTAATCGTATTAATCGTGGCTGCTGTTTTTTGGATATCATTCAAAGTCAACATTAACTGGTGTGCTGGGTTGACTTCGTTATCACGATAGGCACCAATTAATAAAAAATGCTTTGTATCAGCCATTAATAACTGCATTAACATCAGTGATGCTGAATCAGCCCATTGCAAATCATCTAAAAACATCACTAATGGATGTGCATCACTCGTAAAGACTTTGGTGAATTTCTGGAATAATAAATTAAATCGATTTTGGGCCGCAGTTCCTGATAATTCTGTAGTAGGTGGTTGTTGACCAATAATTCTTGATAATTCGGGGATAACTTCAATAATTACCTGTCCGTTCTCACCAACCGCTTCTAAAATCTTAGTTTTCCATTGCTGAATTTGAAGATCGCTTTCTGTTAACAACTGTGCCATTAAATCTCGGAAAGCCTGCACAAAAGCACTGAAGGGAATGTTGCGATTAAATTGGTCGTATTTACCTTTAATAAAATAACCGCGTTGACGAACAATCGGTTTATGAACTTCATTAACAACCGCAGTTTTACCAATCCCAGAAAAACCCGCTACTAGCATCATTTCAGTTGCACCCATGCTGATGCGCTCAAATGCTTGGAGTAGGGTTTCTACTTCAGTTTCTCTTCCATAGAGTTTGTCAGGAATAATGAAGCGATCGCACACATCTCTTTGAGCAATTGGAAAACTCTCAATTCTGCCAATTTCGTTTAGCTGATGTAAACAAATTTCTAAATCGAATTTCAGCCCTAATGCGCTTTGATAACGGTCTTCGGCATTTTTTGCCATTAATTTGGTCACGATGTCACAAAGAACTTGGGGAATTTCTTCGCTATTTCCTAAAAGCGGAGGTTGTTTCGCAATATGACAATGCACTAACTCCATCACATCGTTTGATTCAAAGGGTAACTTTCTTGTAAGTAATTCATAAAAAGTAATACCTAAAGAATAAAAGTCAGCCCGGTAGTCAATTCCCCGATTCATCCTGCCTGTTTGTTCTGGGGAAATATAAGCCAGCGTACCTTCTAATACATTAGGGCTGATGAGCGTTTGGGTTTCCCGTGGTAATAAAGAGGCAATACTAAAGTCAATTAGCTTTATTTGCTTAGTTTCAGGGTTAATTAATATATTGGCGGGTTTTATATCTTTATGAATAATTCGATGACGGGAAAGTATATCTAAGGCATCACACAAAGATATTGCGATTTGTAAAAATTCATTTAGAGATGCAACATTATGATTATTGGCGAAATAATCCTTAAGGGAAATTCCCCCAAAGTCTTCCATCACCAATATATAAACATTCTGGTATGGTTCCAAAGTATAGGTTTGGATGATTTCTGGATAGTTGAGATTTTTGGTAATGGTGTACTGGTTACGAAATTGTACGAGTTCGCTAAATGTAGGATAAAGATTTTTTAGCAGTTTAATCACTACTGGTTGTTGGTCAGTTTCCCGATATCCCTGATAAACTAGGGTTCTAGAGCCGTTATAAAGTTCTTTGCTAACTTGATAACCGGGAATATTGACTTGGCTGCTAAACATACTGGGCTCATCCTTTGAGATTTTTATGGCTCCTCTAATATCAATCATTTAAACTCTGACTGCATTGGTAGAATTAATGACATTTACTTCAAGGAATAATAAAGAAATCTCTCGGATGTTTTAATTAGGGCGTGTTTTAAAAGTCGATAAAACTGTTGAAAATTCTAAAGATTAATCAATTTAGCATTTACCTATAATTCTTGTACCGCAGCATCAAGGCGAATTGACAGAGCGGTAATGGAAGTCACAGTGAAACACTTTTCATTTTAGGAAAGAGAAATAGAAGTGAAGTTTTCCAGATGCCGTGAGAAGTCAGGTTCTAAATTGAGATCAACAGCTTTCTGTAAATCCGCGATCGCACCCTATTTATCTCCCAATGTATAACGGGCAACCCCTCGACCAGTGTAAGCGGGAGCCAAGTTAGGATTAATCCGCTTCTTGTCTCCCAACTCAAAGCGAGCAATTCCTCGACTGGCACAAGGTGGCGCAAGGTTGGGGGGATCGATAACGTTTTGCTACCGACGAAAGGACTTTTAAAACATCCTCTAAGGCTTGCTTCCCATAAAGTTGAATACTGAGTCTATTAATAAGCTAATCGTCATTTAAATTGCATCATTTTCATGGTAATAAAAGCTGCAAACCCTCTCCCTTGCTCCCTGCCCCCCTGCGATCTCAATGGGCAAATTAAATGCTTAACAGCTTACCTGCCTTAATAGTTAATAATATTTTAAACTAGGTATTACTTAATTTTCATATTTATATAACTATAATACACATGGTATAAATATTTATATATATAATGAAAAATCCATTTACCAAAACAGCAGAATTGCTTCGCCAAAATTTGCAAAAGTATTTGCGATCGCTTAACAATTGGTTTTTCGATACACCAGAAAGGGCACTCTTAGAAGCTCAACAAGCCGCTCAGAGAATTAAAAACATCGAAATAGAACATTTTGAAGGTAAAAAAATATCTCCAGAATCAGGAAAATATACTGAAACCGCGATGTCTTATTGGCAAGTCTACCTTGATAAAAACCTAACTATTATCAAGTTCAGGCTGGCAGAATTCCAACTTAGTCGGGGAATTGTCAATATCTCTAATTCTGTTTTATTAGAAAACCTGAAGGTGATTGATGAAGTTGTAGAGAAATATGCTATCAAAGATGAGCTGATTAGTAACAGTGAGTTATTGTCAAATTATGAACCACTAAAAGTTAATCAGAGTCAAATCAATAAGCAACCAGAATTATCTAATATTAAACGTCTGTCTCCAAATCAAAAAGCTAGAGCTTTGCCTGGGTCTATTGGCAGAACTATTAATAAAATTAAAGGAGATTTTTCACCACAGGGAGAAGAAGAATTTGTCAGAAATTACCGAATTTCTAAAAATAGAACAAGAATTGGTCTAAGATTTATACTCACTTTAATTATTGTTCCACTTTTGACTCAGATTTTATCTAAACAATTTTTAGTAATTCCTATATTAGAAAGTACTAGGAGCGAAAACACATCTCAAATTTTCATCAATTCTGACATGGAAAAAGAAGCTCTCCATGAATTATATAATTTTCAAAAGAACTTGAAATTTGAATCTTTATTAAATAATGCACCAGCCCTTTCTTCTGAGGTAATTCAAGAAAAAATAAAGGATAAAGCAATTGAGATAGCTAGGGAATTTAATCTAAAAACTAATAGTGCTGTTAGTAATGTTTTTGCTGATTTGATATCATTGGTTTCTTTTAGTATAATTATCGTTTCTAGCAAAAGAGAAATTGTGATTGTCAAGTCTTTCATAGATACTATAGTTTATGGATTGAGCGATAGTGCTAAGGCTTTTATAATTATTCTATTTACAGATATATTCGTAGGATTCCACTCTCCAGATGGGTGGGAGGTTCTTCTGGAAGGATTTGCAGAACATTTAGGTTTGCCAGCCAGTAGAAATGCAATATTTTTATTTATTGCGACATTCCCTGTAATTTTAAACACTATCTTTAAGTACTGGATATTCCGCTATCTAAGTCGCTTATCTCCGTCGGCATTAGCAACATTAAAAGAGATGGATGAGTAATTTATAATTCATAATTATATTATTTTGATGCATTTTTCTAATGATTCGCTAGGCTATGTATATCCTAGTTTTTCTGAAGCGTACTATGGATTTTGAAAGTAAAGCCAATGCCCCAACTTCCACAGACAATATAGAGTTTGCTCAACAAACTACTAACCGTAAGCCATTGCAATTGCTGCGAGATACCGAGGCTTTACTACGCCGCCCAACTGTAGCAATACTGTCGCCGATTTTGCCACCAAAACTGAGCAATAAAGTCCAAGCAACCTCATCTTTGGCAGATGACTCCTTTAAGGAATTGGCAGAAATTGACCTAGACACTATTAGTGATTTTGAACTGCGACCTGTACGAATTCGTGTTGGCTTAAGCTTTGTTGGTTTTGGGGCACTGATGATATTAGTGCTACTACTGTACTTGAACACCTTGCATCCAGAACTCAGCACTGGTGAGCAGATTCGGCAATACTGGTATCAATATGTTTGGTTTGTTAGTTTGGGTGTTGCAGGGATGTTTATGTTGGGTCGGGAAGCAATGCGTCCTATGCCGAAACGACGGAAATAATTCTTAAGGAGGCAGGTTGAAAGACAGGTGTAGCTACAGCTATATTTGGTATTTTAGGATTTATTGCATTTAGAGTTTCTTCTATAGGCCTTACACAAAACATCGTATGAATTGAGGGTTAGCAAACACACGTAAGTTGATAACCCACAACTGAAGTTACTTATTAGCCTTACCAGCCTTTTTGATCCCTTGCCACCTTTGCCGCAGTCGCTTCAAGTTAGGCGGATGACCACCATAACGCCAGCCAACGTAAGCTTGGCTAATCTCATCTATTACCTCAGCAGTTGCTGGGGGATGATGCTGGTATGATCCTCTGGCATACTCTAAAGGTGTTTGTGCTGGATGTTTACCTAAACCTTTTTGGGTTGTCCATTGCAGCATTTGTTGATAAAGGCTTTCCATTGCTGGCAATTTCTTTAACCATCGGCGGTTGCGCCACTCTCGCCACTGACCCCAACCCAGCCAACCAAAAAAAGCCGCTGTAGTTGCCAAAATTAAGCCAGTTAATATACCAAACCAACCTTGAGAAAATAAAGCTAAAAACCAAGCGATCGCTCTAATTACCCACCTAAATATTGTCTCAAATACATTATTCAGTAAACCTGTTACTGGAGAAGGTAGCCATCCGGCAACCCAGTGCCATAACTGGCGCAATACACTAAAAGTCTGAGTATCTTCTATTGATGGAGGTATGAGGGGATGATTGGGAATCGGGTCAAAGGCAAACCAGCCATATTTGGGAAAATATACTTCTGTCATCGCATAAGCGTCTGTATTACGGACAACATATAGCCCTGTAAATGGATTAAATTCTCCTGAATTAAACCCTGCCACTAACCGCGCTGGGATACCAATGGAACGTAGCATCACCGTGAGAACTGTGGAGAAATGGTCTGGATAACCGCCTTTATATTTGAATAAAAAAGCTTCTACTAAATCATCTTTTTCTCCCAAATAAGGCAAATCTAAGGGATTTTGGGGAAGAGAGTAACGTTGTTTTAAATATTGAGCTAAGTAGAGAGCCTTTTCATAGGCTGAATCTAGGCTTTTAGAAGACTTTGTGACACCTTCTTGACTGTAGTTAGCAAGGATTTCTTCGGTGCGCTGTCGGACTTTTTCAGCAATTTCGGGAGGAATTTGCAGATAATACTTCTTAATCTGTCGCGGATAATTAGTAGAAGCTTGACCTAATTTAGTGCGATCGCGGTATGGTACTTCCGAAATTACTGTGTAGGTGAGTCCTTCTGATAATTCCACAGGCGATCGCAATCCATCTTCTTTATCAACCGCAACCATTGGTGTTGGAAAGTAAATCTCTTTGGGATAAGCCATCGCCGGAATTAGGTTAGGCAAGTCTGCTACTACTGTATAAGTTTGTACTATTTCTTGGGTTTTAGCAGTAGTCAGAGGTGGATTCAGGAAAATTTGGTAAGACCAAGGCGATCGCTTGATGGTCGTAACATCTTCATTACGCGAAACTTCCCATCCTTTACCCGTATAGCGGTCAAATCCTAATACTCGCCAAAAACCCTCAGCTTGCGATCGCACCCGCATCACAACTTTAGGTTTCATCTCACCGCGCAGATTTTGATTAATTTGGCTATTAAAACCGTAATAAAAATTATTATCTACCTTACCTGGTTGACCAGTTTTATTTTGTCCTGTACCACCGCTACCACTGCCTTGATTATCACCTTTACCTTGGCGGACATAACCGGGATTAATGATACTACGACCTGTGAAATTACTTTTTACTTGAATAGTAGAACTTACAGGAAAATTCCGTAATTGATAACCGGGAAATCTTGGTAAAACAGCAAAAATTGCCAGTCCCAGACAGACAATTAGTAAAAAAGTCAGAGTTAAAAATTTAAAATTAAGAGTTGAAGAATTCTTTGGGTTGAATTTTTCCTTTTGAGTTTTTAATGGCTGCAAACCCAAGCGTGAGCGATAATCTAGCACTAAAGTTGGCAGAGCGATCGCTAAAAATAACAGCAACACAGGTGCAAATGCTAAAGTCTGACTTAGCGTTGCCGCCACACCTAATAAAATCAGTCCTATAACAATCGAATAGCCCAAATTTTTCCGGCGGGGTGTATCAAAGCTATGTAACACCTGGAGTTGAATCAATAACTCCGCCAAACCCAACCGCGTATCATTCAACTCTCCCACTAACCGCCCAAAGAAAGCACCTAGGGCTACTAACATTCCGATAGCGATGCAAAACTGAACTGCAACATTGGCATCACGGCGACGATAGTAACTCCAAGCTGCACCCAATACACTTAGGGGTAACGCCCAAAAACTGAATGAAGTCTCGGCGGCGATATCTGTCGCCCCAATTCCCAAAATAACCAATGCTAGCACCAGCATCCGCAAGGAACTTGAATCTTCCACTTCTGTCAAAGGCGATCGCTGCAAATTTTGCCGCCAGAAATTAACCACAGGGACACGCCAAAACCGATTCATCCTGGATAAGTTGAGCATTTCGAGTCTAAGTTATAGATGCCACGCAAACAATGTTAAGGACGAAACTATTCGCCCTACTTTAAAGTATTCCCGCTAGAAGAAGTTTTATTATCCTGCCTTCATTCATCTATCAAGGTTTAGCGCCTATTTTTACAAAATAAAAAGGTTGAAAACAGAGTTTTCAACCTTTGCTTCCCTTCTCCTGTCGTAGGGTTTCATTGTGCCAAGAGTGAACATAGTTTCATATAAAAAAGCACAATCGAATAAATTCGTTGTGAAAAATTGGTTGCTTGGTAAAATAGAGGCGAAATCAGCACAACAAATTAACTCGTTCCCCAGGCTTTGCTAGTAACCGAATGGACTGACGAGTATTAACGAACATTCAATTTATGGGATGGAGGGTGAGTCTACACCACTGGTTAAATGTAACCACGCCTAAGTATAAGTAAGCACCCTGTTGCTAGTAGTATCTAGAGACTGAAAAACCCCCAAGGCAACAGCTAGGGAATAGTTACCTTAAGATATGCGGCATTACGTACTAGCCGTGGTAATTAAGATTACACAGTGGGATTAATGACAAACAAAAGCGGCTGTTGGTCTATTTCGGGAAACTCAACTTCCAGAGTATAAGTTGGGTTAAGTTGCTCACAACCTAACTCTACACTTAAGTATCCCGAAGTCGAAGATGTTGCCATTGCTAAAGTGCCACTTCCACGAAGTATCAAAGTTCCTTTAACAGGTAACTCAGCTTGAACAAGTAACTTCGTAAGTTTACCTTCAGACTGATACTCTACTCTGATGTTCAAATTACCGACAGTGGTTAGCCATTGTCTTTCTACCACTGGACTGGTTGCTGAAAGTGGTAGAGTCAAATTTTCCAGCAGTTGTTTAGCTGCCAGCAACGACAAAGCCATCTGTTGACGCGGCTGTAAATCTGAGTAATCGCTCTGAATATTGGGCATTGTCTCTAGAGTACCGACAGAGCGATAGGTACTTCTTAGCACCAATCCAGCTATATCATTTAATGCTTGAGACTCGTTGGGAAAAAAGTTCTCCACCACTTGAACTAATTTTGCCCCTAGAGGAACTGAAGATGTCACCAATGCCTGACACTGTTCTAGCAATTGCTGGAAAACTCTCTCCGGCAAGGGGCAAGGCAGTTTCAGTTTCGACTGTTGTACCATCCATCCCCAGGTAGGAACGAGCGTCATTGACGGCTCATCAACAAAATCGGGATAGTCGATTAATTGTGTTTCCCAGGGAAACAAAGGTGGGTGGTCTTGAGCTTGGATTTGTAACCGATGTTTAATGACGGCTTGAAAACGATCTTGCACAGTAGGAATTTCTCCCAATTGAAGGGTCTGGGGCGTTCCTCCCAATTTTGGCTCACTGCTTTTTGAAGCAGTGGCTTCATTGATGAGTTTTTTTACCCCGTCATTTTCCTCAGATTCTACCGATTGCTCGTTATTTTTGACATCATCTGTCAATAACCAACCGAGATACTGGTATTGTGAGGATTCTGAGTCACTATTCATGAGTAGATGCACCTGATCCGGACACTAATGAGTTACGAATTTCCCAAGCTTGCTCAAGAATCTTAAACCACCGTTTTTGAAGTTGTGCCATTGACAGCCCTAAAGTTTTGGCGATTTTTTCATCGGCTTGTCCTTGCTGCTTCAACTCTAATAAAGACCTTTGCTTATTGTCCAGCTGTGCTGTGTATACTTGCCATTGCTGGGGAGTTAAGCCCAAATTGGTGTGCAAAGAAGCTTCCAGCCACTCGTGAACTAATTCCCAACGGTGTAATAAAGCAAACCGAATTAAATGATACTTGAAGCGCTGCTGTAAGTAATCTCTCTGACGAGGGGTTAAACCTAAAATCGATTCTATCTCTTGTGCTGAGAGATCCTGGAGGCGGAGGGAAAAGTAATCAGCACAGTCAGATTGTTGTCGTTGTTCGAGATAATTCATTAATTCTGTAACCACAACCGAACGCAAGGTATCTTCTTCAGGTTCGGGTTCGGCTTGCGTTGCCATTGTGGAGCGCAATTGATGCACTGCGGGTTCTTCCCAAGAACCATCGCCTTCGTTATTGCTACCTTCTGCGGCTTGTTCTATATCTACGCTGGTTTCTGGGGGCTGCTGTTGAGAAAAAGTTTGTGCCCGCAGGATAATTAGCTGCTGCTGACGGCCTGGTAAGGGAATGCGTCGTTTGCCGTAGCGCTCGGTAAATGCCATGTACTCAGACAATTCTAGAAGCGTCTGAGGGCGATAAGTAGCACCAAGTTGATTTTCTCGGCGGAAAGCGTTTAATGCTTCCAGATAAAAACTTTGTAAAAAATCTTCGATTATAGTCAGTCGCCCTTGATAACTCAATTGCTTCTGAGGCGGATTAATGTATCGATAAATAATTGCACTCAGAGTACTGTGTAATTCTACTCTGCCCCGATTTGAACCCAACTGATAGTACCTGAGACACTGTTGTAGTCGATGCCGAGCCAGGGTCATCGCCGAGCTTTCTACAGTTCCAGAAGCTTGAATACGTTTGCTCTCATGGCAAATCCGATATACTTCGGTGGTAATACGTGTTGCTACATCATGGCAATTCTGTTCCGAAGCTTTGGTCGATTGTTGAAACTCCTTGGATAGGAGTTGAAAGATCACCTCCACGCCTTTAGAATTTTCTCCCAGAATATTTGCAGATGGAATTGTTGCGGTTGCGGCTGAATTCATAGTCTCAGTTTTCAAAAGACCTTAAGTATTTAAATACAACCTGTACGACTGTGGGTATTGGCTTTTTTGGTTTTACGTATAAGCTAAACGCAGACCAATCCTACATTCAGGATATGGCTGATTTTATTATTCCCAACTTGGATGGGATTGTTCACACTTTGATAGATGTTATTGCCATTACCCAGGAGCCGTATACAAGTCATTATGGATTTAGAAGCACAAATTCAATTGCTGATTGACAATGCACCCCGCGATGGTATAACACCAAATCTGATTGCAGCAATTGCTCCTGCCCTTAGAGCGATCGCTCAAAAATTACGTCACTCCCAGTACTATATTCTCCAAAATTCGGAGTCAAGCTGGGTTTTAACTACCTTGAGCAATCGTGCTAATCCAGGATTGGAAAAGCGCGTTATTTACGCTTTCCCTACCATACAGGATGTCTCTCTAATTTCCCCTGCTGGGCTTGACCCTCAAATGCTAGCTAAAATTGTTCCTGTCACCCATATTTTGTTCCAATTGGTGGCATTGGAACCCGTAGATAGTATCCTTTTTTTGGAAACGCCGGGTAAGACCACTCATACCGTTGAAATTCGGCGAACTGATCTAGAAAAACTCATGCAACAAAGGTTGCGGCAGCAGCGATCGCCTAAACAGGTACCCCCTGATATTGCATAGAAAAATTTGGGATGTGGGATTTTTTAGATACAATCCCACATCCCAAATTTTAAAGCTCAAATTTATTTGAAAAAGTTTTTGATGAAAAGAAATTAATGCCAATTACTACCCTTTTAGTTCTTTAAAGAACCAGGCATCGGCTTAATCTAAAATTGCTGAACAAACAGTTATCAGTGAACATTTTTCAAAATTGAACTGACAACTGAGCCAAATTTCCCCACCTTAGAACATCTGGTAGGTTTAACTTGGCATCTAAAACCCCATTTTGTACCTAATAACTAAATAACTGAGTTAATAGAGGCGACTCAGTGTGTACTCAGCTATGTTAATTAATGCCTGGTGAGATTCTGAGGGTGGGAGAACTGCAAGATGTTCAATTGCTAACTTAGCATGGTGAGCAGCTAACTCCCGCGCCTGGTGTATGCCTTGACTATCTTGAATTAGTGCTAGTGCTTGCTCTAAATCTCCATCTTGAGCAAACTCTCGGTCAATTAGCACTTCCAAGGATGATTTTTCCGCTAAAGCAAATAAAACGGGCGCAGTCAGATTACCACTTTTGAGATCAGACCCCACTGGTTTACCCAAGGTATCTGTCGTACTGGTGAAATCTAGAATGTCGTCAACGATTTGAAATGCTATACCAAAATGACGACCGTAGCTATACAGATGCTCAACAGTTTCCCGCGAGACTTCACTAAGTAACCCAGCAGCTTTAGAACTGTTGGCGATTAACGAAGCTGTTTTGTAATAACTCTTCTGGAGGTAAGTTTCAATAGAGATACCAGCATCAAAACGATTTAGTCCCTGCTGGATCTCCCCAGTAGCCAGATCCATAATGACTTCTGAGAGGAGTTTAACAACCTCCAAATTGTCCAAGTTTGCTAAATACCAGGACGATTGGGCAAAAAGAAAATCTCCTGCTAATATGGCAATGCGATTACCGAACAAACTATGAACGGTAGGAACGCCTCGCCGCACGTCTGATTCATCTACCACATCGTCATGTACCAAGCTTGCTGTGTGAATCATTTCTGTAATCTCAGCTAGGCGGCGATGACGCGGTGTAATATCTTGCTCTAACATTGTTGCCCGCGATATTAGCAGGACAATTGCTGGTCTGATACGCTTTCCCCCAGCTCCGAATAAATGTTCGGCTGCTGCAAACAAAATGGGGTGGCGATTTCCAACTAGCTGTTTTAGGTTATCTGCTAGTAGTCGCAGGTCTGCTTCCACAGGGGTAAACAGGGAGGTGGCTGGGGTCATGGATGGGCGGACTCTGACTTAGGTTACGAAAGTTTACATATCCTACACTCATTTTAAGATAACCCTGTGCCAGCGCAAAGTTTTCATAAGACAATCCCATTTTCATGAGTCTATCGGTGATAACTAAGGTTGCCAGTAATTTTGTCAATAAGTAATTATGCTTAATTTTCGAAAGAATCATATTTTAAACTAACTGAAAACATGACTTTTCAGTACACGAAGACAAACACCAGTTGTAATTCTATTAAGTAGTTTGCAAGTACAAGTTTACCGCCACAGATCAAAGCAAAGTTTAAGCAATATTACTTATTGACAAAATGGATATAATTTAAATTGAGTTGCCAATAGATAAAACTAAATTTCTTCAGAACTGAAGTGTAGCTATTCAAAAAATTTGAAATTTAGCAGTGGAATGGGCTTCAAATTCAGGGTCGTTGTGTTACGCTAAAATATAGGAATTTTAAATTTTTAAGATGTTCACACCCCAAGGTAGTTCACTTACTAAGTGATTTTACTGGCTCGGTGATGTGAGTCTAAAATAATTAGTCGTAGCCTAGATTAAGGGAATAATCCCTTTAATTTTTCCTACGATATGCAAAACTCCTGGTTTGGAGCTATGCTATATCCCTATGGGAAGCCGCTACACGTCTTCAGCGCACGTTGAGCGCAAGCATTGCTCTTTTCACAGCAGTGTGAGTAAAAATAACGCAGATCAAGTAGACCGCTGAGAATCGTAGTTTTAGATTGCTAAACGGCAATCTAACTGCTGTGGATCTATGGTCTGCAAGAAGTCTCATTAGACAATAAATTCTTTGTCCCTAGAGAATTTTATCTCTATAGGTAATTTTACCATAGGAAGCTACAGCAATCAAGAATGTACTTGGTTGGCTGAGGTTCTACTAATTTTATGGAATTTTATATTCGTTTGAAAGGGTACTAGTAGAACAATGATTTATGGAAGTATACCTATGATGATTTTTATTTTAGCGTCTGGATATTTGTTCACAGTCTACCTGTTATTGGCACTGGCAAAGCGAACGGGCACAAAGACTGTTGCTAAAAGTTTTCCTTCATCTGGCGAAGGAAAACACAAGCAGGAGATATCAGTAAGGGCAAAGGTGACTGAAGCTGTTAATAGTCAGTAGTGGGTAGTGAGGAGTTAAGAGTTATTAATTCAAAACTTTTAACTCTTAATACTGATTACATCTGAGGTTGCTTGCGAACAAGGGGATTTTGCCCCTTGCCTCACTAGCTTGATTCTGTAAAGTTTCACAAAGAATTGGTATAAACCTCGTCTAGCTCGAAACCTGTGGTTTTTCTGCCAAAAAATATAAAAAACATTAGAAATGCCCTTGGTCTAAATCGTTTTATTTGTTTGGGTCGTTTTTATCCTTTTTGTCCTTGGGATCTTTTTTAGGTTTTTTAACTTCTTTATTACTTTTTCTTTCCTTCGACATTAGCGTTCTCCAACTAGGTTATTCAGTGAAAGCTTCCATATTCTGCCGTCAGGAAATCAGGAGACGACTTACCTGATATTCTTGTAAGGCAAAAAAGAAAGTATCAAACATAAATGCTACTAACTACAATGATACGGTGTTGTTTGATTTAATGTAGCTTGAATCCATATTGCCAGAGTTTGCCCAAATTTCATCAAGATTCAGGTTACAGAGGAGAATTTTCTTTCCTGGCAATCATAACCTAAGTAAATCGGTTTAAATAATTAGAGATTTGCAAGATTTACGCAAATAATAACCAAAACCACACGTGTTAGGGGTAATATCATGAATTGCCTCTACCGCGTGTGGTTTTGCGTAAATTCTATTCTAACTCCCTTGACTATTGCTCCAACAATTTCATTCGTTGCCACCAACGATTGAGGGGATAATAGACCACGGGTGCCCACAGACTACTAAGAATGGCAGAGGCGAGGGCGACACGCTGGTAATATGTCCAAATATCTGTTACTTTGCGCTCATTTCCTGTCAAAGTTAATTGCAACCCAAAAATAGTTTCTGCCAAAACTGCCATCACAAAGACAATTACAGCAATCGAAATAAAGTCTTCTTCAATAAAACGCTGTTTCTGGAGTAGACCAGTTAAAATTCCCACAATTCCTAAACTGATGGCGTGACTAGGGTTAGGTGCTGTCATGGAATCTTGAAGTAGCCCCAGAACTATACCTGCCAAGGCTCCGGCAAATACTGTGCGCTTCACACTCCAAGTTACCACCCAAATTAATAGCCAGTTAGGGCCAATTCCCAATAATTCCATACCAGGCAGGCGGGTTGGTAATAATAGTAAACATAACAGTACAGAACTAGCCGTCACTATCCAACTAAACAACTGCCGTATACCAGGATGCCAACGAGAAAGCGGCTGGATTCGGAATTTCGATTTTCGCTCTGACGATTTTGGCTTTTTCTGCCTGCTAATACTAAATGCAGGAATCTTCATTTTTCTATGGATTTTTAAGGGAGAATTTACTTAGAATTTTGCGGCAGTTGATTTACTGACTTTTCGTTTTCCGGCTCTTGGTTTTCTGGCTTTGGATAAACTGCTACCCAATCAAGAGAGCGGATTGGCGGAAAAAGCTCAATTTTCGCTACTGATGCGGGAAGTTTCTTTAAATCCAGCGACTTAATTCGTCCTACTGCCAAGCCAGATGGAAATTTCTGACTATAGGTAGATGTGGAAACTAAATCTCCTATCTTGACATTTGGGACTTTTTCATAAAACTCCAGCACAGCTTCGGCAGAAGAATCTCCTCGCAAAACGCCTTTAGCTGCTGTGCGGCTAACTGATACACCAACTTGACTCTTGAGGTCACTGATTAACAACACGCGGCTAGTATTGGGGGTTACACTCTCCACCAAACCGACTAATCCGCCATCGGCCTTGACTACAAAGCCTTCCTGAATCCCTGCATTCGCGCCGCGATTCAGAGTAACTTGTTGCCACCACTGGTCAGCACTACGCCCTACTACCCTGGCTGGAATTGGCCGTGATGCCAGTGGCTCTTTTTCCACATAGCCTAATAAATCTTGTAGCTTTGTCTTTTGACTTTCCAAATCTACTATACGGGTTTGCAATTCTAATATCCGGGCATCTCTAATACGTTCTTCTGGAGTTGGCCCTGACTGCAACATCTCTAATGGACGGGTAAGTGCCTGGTATGTCTCAAGCACCAATTCACCTTGAGTTTGTCGTAATACCCAAGCACTACCAACTACTAGAGCTAACAACCCGATTTGTAAGCCTTTACGATCCCACCAGCGCCGTATTGTAACCATATATACCTTTATCTACTTATACAATTAAGTTCTATTTGGATTCTATTTATATAGAACCCAAATAGAACTCAAATAGAACTCAAGTATGATATTTTTTTGCTACATATTGCGAGAGCTTTCGGTAACAACCCGTTCTAGCTGTTTGAAGTTTTCTAACACCCGACCTGTTCCCAGCACAACACAACAGAGAGGGTCGGCGGCAATGTGAGTCACAATCCCCGTTTCATGACTAATTAAGGTATCTATGCCTTTAAGCAAAGCACCACCCCCAGCTAACATAATCCCTCTGTCAATAATGTCTGCTGCTAGTTCTGGAGGTGTACGTTCCAGTGTCCGCTTCACAGCTTCTATAATTACTGATAGTGGTTCCAACATACTTTCACGGATTTCTGGGCCTTTGATAGTTACAGTTCGCGGTAGACCAGAAAGCAGGTGTAAGCCTCGGATTTCCATCATGGCATCATTATCATCATGGGTAGGATACGCAGAACCAAGCCGAATCTTGATGTCTTCAGCAGTCCGTTCACCAATGACTAAGTTATGAACTTTTTTAATATACTGAATGATTGAATCAGTTAGTTCATCCCCAGCAATGCGTACTGATTCGCTGATTACCGTGCCCTGAAGACTCAGCACTGCGACTTCTGTTGTACCACCACCAATATCGATAATCATGTTGCCAGTGGGTTCGGCAACAGGCAGTCCTGCACCAATGGCGGCAGCTACAGGTTCATCAATTAGATAAACTTTTCTTGCTCCTGCTTGGTGAGCCGCATCCATTACAGCTCGTCTTTCTACACCCGTGACCCCACTGGGAATACCAATGACAATTCGGGGTAAAATTAGAGATTTGCCTTCATTTACACGCTGAATAAAGCTTTTCAGCATTAGCTCGGCTATATCGAAATCAGCGATTACACCATCGCGCAAGGGGCGGAGGGCAATCACATTTCCAGGTGTGCGGCCGAGCATTTTTTTGGCTTCTTCTCCTACTGCTAGTGCTACCTTTTCGTTGACATCGATAGCAACTACAGAAGGCTCTTGCAGTACAATACCTTTCCCAGATACATAAACCAGGGTGTTAGCAGTACCGAGGTCGATACCCATATCCCATGATGTGCGAAAGTTCCTAAAAATACCCACGCTTCTCTAAGCCCCCTATGTGCGATACTTCTTGACTACAACGGTAAGAGTGGATTCGATTATCTTTGTATCCTGAGTTCAGCAAACTAAACTATATTTTTATATGATTCCCAGGAATATTTACTATGTCTCAGGCCCTTGTTTTTTGATATTCTCTGGTTTGCTTAGTATATCCGTATACTTTTATGTGTTTCTCCAAGTAGTTATGTATAATTTTTCAATTCCACTATATTGTTAACTGTTTAACACATTATTTTCAAGTGTTTCACAATTCGCTATGATGAAAGTCGGAATTAACAAGTACACCTGTACTGAAAGGTAAAACCTATGAGTATCAATATTGTCACCCTTGTTGGTCGTGTAGGCGGCGACCCAGATATAAAATATTTTGAGTCTGGTAGTGTTAAGTGTAGATTGACACTAGCGGTAAAAAGACGATCGCGCAACAGCGATGAACCTGACTGGTTCACTCTGGAATTATGGGATAAAACGGCTGAAGTAGCAGGTAATTATGTGCGTAAAGGCAGCTTAATTGGCATCAAAGGTTCCTTAAAGTTTGACACATGGAGCGATCGCCAAACAGGAGCAAACCGTTCTACACCAATTATTAGAGTAGACCAACTAGAATTATTAGGCTCTAAGCGCGATGGAGAGGGCGGTGGAGATATGTCTTCAGAACATTTTTAATTAATTGGGAATTGGGCATTGATTATTAGTCCTTTGCCCTCACAAATGACAAAGGACTAATGACAAATGACTAATAACTAATTTGTAAAGTCACCGATGCTTCCACTTCCTGTTCACCACCAACGACAGGGGTGGAAGAATCAGCTACTTTGGCAGCCTCAGCCCGTAAAAACATGGGTGGTGGAGGCGCAGTGGCATTATTAACTTGAATGCTGACTATTTCTTTGGATTTGAAACCCAAAGCACTGAAAACAGCATCAGCTTGCTGCTGGGCATCTTGGGTGGCTTCTTTTAATGCTTGTTTTTGAGCAGATGCGATCGCTTCATCATTCGCAACAAAACTAATACCATTAATTTGTGTTGCACCCGCTTTCACTGCATCATCTAATAACGTACCAGCTTTTTCTGTGGGAATCCTAAAACTCACCGTGTTACTGGCAGCATAGCCTGTAATCCTCTGCACATTATTGGTGTAGCTGTAGACTGGATTCAAGCGGATACCAGTAGTTTGTAATTTTTCGACATTTTGGCTTTTGAGGAACGCAACTACAGCCGATGACTTCCGGGCTGCTTCTTGCTGTACCTCTTGTGCTGTTTTTCCCTGAATCTCCACTCCTAAGCTAACTTGCGCCAGGGTTGTCGGAATCGTTTCAACTCCACGACCACTGACACTAAGGGTTCGCCACATTTTCTCCTTCTCTTGCGCCAATGCAGGTAGTACAAAAGTTGCACATACTAGCAGGGCTAAAGGCAGTATTTTCCACAGGTTTCCAGATGGAAACTGAGAACCGGGTAAAGCGGCTCTAGTCATAAGATTTGCACTCCTCAAAGTATCCACAGATGTTTTTAATAAGCGTATTTAGCAATCTTCTGGCGGCTGTTAAAAGTCAACAGTCACCACAAGTTTTTCACAACTTAAGTGCAATCGCTAGATACGATTTGTATGTTCTTACTTTGACACTGCGATCGTCAAAAGCTGAAATGGTTACATTTTTTGATACTAAAAAAATTACACTAACATTTTTAAAGATTTTGTCCTGATGGAAAATTAATTCATCGACTTTGACTTGCTGCGGCTTCCTAGACTGTTTGTAGTCAGGGCTTCCGAAGTTTTCTGATAGCGCTTGGTTTAAGTAGACAAATGGCACAAATTAAGTTTTTGAACCTGCCAATAGCGTCTCCACAGATAGATGTTTTTCAGAAACACGTCAAAATCAAAGAGAAGGATTTTCACAGAACCCATGCATTTGTTAGATCCAATTAACTTCTCTTTTCCTCTGCTGGCTACTGCAACAGAAGCCGCAGACAGTTCAATGGTAGTAGCCGCAGTGCTACTCAGCTTAGTAGTCGTTTACCTCGCCAGCAAAGTTGGTGGAGAGTTATCAAACAAAGTGGGTTTGCCGCCCGTTTTAGGCGAACTAGTAGGTGGCGTGGTAGTTGGCATCTCTGTTTTCCACCTTTTAGTCTTTCCAGAAGGCAGCACAGACAGTTCTAACTCTTTGATCATGTCCTTCCTTCAAATCACTGCTGGTTTAAGTCCTGAAGCCACTCCAGCAGTGTTTGCAGCGCAGTCTGAGGTCATTTCTGTTTTGGCAGAGTTGGGTGTAATCATCCTGCTGTTTGAAATCGGTTTGGAGTCAAACTTAAAAGACTTAATGGCAGTTGGTATCCAAGCCACCGTCGTGGCAATAGTGGGGGTAGTAGTACCCTTTGCAGCTGGTACTGTGGGACTGATGACTTTATTTGGAATTGCTGCTATACCCGCGATTTTTGCTGGGGCGGCTTTGACTGCCACTAGTATCGGGATTACTTCCAAGGTGCTGTCAGAGTTGGGGCGGCTCAATTCTAGAGAAGGGCAGATTATTTTGGGTGCTGCTGTAATTGACGATGTTCTAGGAATCATCGTTTTGGCGGTAGTTGCCAGCCTCGCTAAAGATGGTGTGGTGGATGTCAGCAAAGTCATTTATTTGATTATCAGCGCCACTGGTTTTATTTTGGGAGCAATTCTACTAGGGAATGTTTTCAATAAGTCCTTTGTGGCGATCGCTGCTAAACTCAAAACACGCGGTGGACTGGTAATACCAGCATTCATCTTCGCCTTTGCTATGGCATACCTTGCCGCTGTCATCCACTTAGAAGCAATTTTGGGAGCTTTTGCGGCGGGTTTAGTCCTAGAAGAGACAGAGAAGCGCAAAGAATTGCAAATGCAAGTTTGTCCCATTGCTGATATGTTAGTGCCAATTTTCTTTGTGACTGTTGGGGCAAAAACCGATTTGGGAGTGTTAAACCCAGCAATTCCCGATAATCGAGAAGGTTTAATTATGGCAACTTTCCTGATTATAGTAGCCATTCTCGGTAAAGTAATCACAGGCTTAAGCGTGTTTGGTCAACCGGGAATCAACCGTTTAGCGATCGGTGTGGGGATGATTCCTAGAGGAGAAGTTGGATTAGTGTTTGCTGGTGTCGGCGCAGCCAGTGGCGCTCTCTCGAAACCACTAGGGGCGGCAATCATTATGATGGTTATCTTGACAACCTTTTTAGCTCCTCCTTTGTTACGATTTGTGTTCCCAGATCCAAAAACTGTGGATGCAGGCTCAAGTCAACTGGTTTTAGATGGTTCTTCTGGAACCTCGTTGGTAATTGAATCACCTAAGTCGAAGGTGCCAGCATCAAATGACAGTGGCAATTTGGAAGTAACTCCAGATTCTGGCGATCGCTAATCAAAATCTTGGGTAAATTCTTACTGAGTTCTGAGTGATTTTCCCTCGGAACTCAGCACTCTAAATTCAGTAAAATCACCGTATTTTGAAGATTCTGTAATTATAAAGTGGAAACTTCTTTCTCCAAATTTCCGTCCCATCTGATTGTAGAATAATCGTCTGTTTATAATTTCTATCAGCATTCGGAATGTTATTTATTTCCAGTCTCCCTTGGTTTGTGAGCCATTATCGGAATATTTTCCAGGTAATTGGGGAGTAACACCCATAAATTTTGCTAGATCATCTGACAGTAATGGGAATTATCTACTTAGTGCATTGATGGCAAAAAATAAAAAACAGTTATCAGTGAACGGTTATCAGTTATTAGTTTTCTAGCTTCCTTGGGAGTCAGATTCCTCCACCTCCAAAGGTGGAAGATTTTATATTGGGATTTCAAGCAAATATTAAATCTAATAACCGATTTAAGCGTGTCTTTATACCAGTTTAAAAATTAAACAAGGCATCAAAGATCGAGTTTAGGTGGTGACGGTGTGATGACTTACCAATGAGTTGAGATATTGACGGCTCCCATGAACGTGAATTAGGAGAAAGAACTGTGAAATTACACTGGTTACTACCCAGCACTATTGGAACTATCTTCATGCTATCGTCGCCTGTAATGGCTGCGAGACTTGAATCTTGGCGCTTTGATGCCAATCAAAACAGGCTGGAAATTAATACTGTGGGAGCAGTTCAACCCCAGGCACAATTAATTTTCAACCCCACTCGGCTGGTAATTGATTTGCCAGGAACTACATTTGGCCGTCCGCAGCTAACCCAACAGGTGGGCGGTGGAATTCGCTCAATCAGGGTTGGGCAGTTTGATACAGAAACAACACGCATAGTTGTAGAACTGGCACCTGGTTATACTTTAGACCCCAAACGCGTCCAATTTGTTGGGACAGCTGGTGATCGCTGGACAGTGCAATTACCTAGACCAGAAGTTGATCGAGTAGCCTCATTTCCCGCCTCACCTCCCAGAAGTGCTTACACTGTCGTTACCCCAGACTCTGAGCGGCAACCTAGTATTTCAAGAGTTGCCACTACTACACGCGGGGCGACTCAAATTGAGGGCTTGACAGTAACAGGCGATGGGTTGTTCCTCCGTACCAGTGGTGGCAATCCGAGGATTAAGACAATTCGCAGCCGCGATCGCGCTAGTATCTTCATAGATGTTTCTGATGCATCTTTATCACCACGTCTGGCGCAACAGAATAATCAGCCTGTTAACAAACATGGTATTAGCCGCGTCGAATTCACCCAACTACAAAACCAAGCTCCTATTGTTCGCTTGACTTTGCGGGTAGATAAAAATAGTCCAGATTGGCAAGCCAGTAATAGTAACAGTGATGGTTTGGTGGTTCTGCCTAGTCGCGTTGTCAGATTGCCTGGAAGTAGTAATTCGGACAATCAATCACAACCACCCTCCTTCCCTAGCAGACTATCTGCTGTTAACAACTCCCCAGCAACCATTGAGTCTGTGCAACTGGCTGATAATGGCAGACAGCTGCTGATTAGAGCCGACCAAACTTTATCTGCTACGGGAACCTGGGATAGATCATCCGGTGTGTTCCGCGTCACAATTAATAATGCCAAGTTAGCTCCCAGAGTTACAGGCCCTACTTTTGCCCCAAATAGCCCCATTCTTCGGGTACGTCTGCAACCCCAAGCAGCCAACACAGTCGTTGTTTTAGTTCAACCAGCACCTGGAGTACAACTCGATCAACCCCAGCAAATCGGCGACCAGCTTTTGGCTATACCAATACAAGGTTCTCGTCGGATTGTTTCCCTTCCCGGAAGACCGCCCTTTGCTTTACCTGGGCTACCACCACCAAACCGGGGGCCATTCCCAGACCCAAACAATCCCAATCCCCAGCCCCAATTCCAGCCACAGCGCCGAGTTCCCAATGGACGAGTGGTAGTCATTATTGACCCAGGACATGGCGGTAAAGACTCAGGAGCAGTGGGCATTGGGAGAGTACTCGAAAAGGATATTATTTTACCTATTAGCAAAAGGATAGCTCAGGTTTTGCAGCAAAATGGCGTACAAGTCGTTATGACGCGGGATTCTGACTATTTCGTCACCCTTCCCGGACGGGTGCAATTAGCAGAGCGAGCTAACGCTGATGTATTTGTTAGCATCCACGCTAATTCGGCTGGTGCAAGTCGTCCAGATGTCAGTGGCTTGGAAACGTATTATTACGACAGTGGTTTGGGTCTAGCTCGCATTGTCCATAACAGTATTCTCCAAAGCGTAAATGTCAGAGATCGGGGAGTGCGGCGAGCCAGATTTTATGTCCTCAGAAAAAGTTCCATGCCTTCTATTCTTGTAGAAACAGGTTATTTGACTGGTCGAGATGATATGGCTAAACTCAGAAGCTCCGCTTACCAAAATCAAATGGCAGATGCGATCGCTCGTGGCGTTCTTCAGTATTTAAAGAGAAGATAAGTAATTTAGTCGAAATTATTGAGTAAATACATCTAATCTTTACCATGTTTATCCAATTTAGTAGTAAAACCAATTTAAGTATTATTGCGGCGGGACAAGAGTAGCATCTTTGCTATTGTCATCTGATGCTTTACAAGTCAAATTTATCTAGGCTAATGGATAGCATGGCAAAATCAGAGGAGCGTGCTATATTTTACGCCATTAGCTGTGTCTTAATAACAGCGTAATACTCAAGTGTGTGCGGTGATGGTGTGAGGATTTGCCAATATATTGAAATTTTGACGGCTCCCATGAATGTGAATCAGGAGAAAAGACTGTGAAATTACGCTGGTTACTATCCAGTACTATTGGAACTATCTTCATGCTATCGTCGCCCGCAATGGCTGCGAAACTTGAATCTTGGCGTTTTGATGTCAATCAAAACAACCTAGAAATAAATACTGTAGGGAATGTTCAACCCCAAGCACAATTAATTTTTAACCCCACTCGTTTGGTAATTGATTTACCAGGAACGACATTTGGCCGTCCGCAGCTAACCCAACAGGTGGGCGGTGCAATTCGCGCTATCCGTGTTGGGCAGTTTGACGAACAAACAACGCGCATAGTCGTTGAACTGACCCCTGGTTATACTTTAGACCCCAAGGGTGTACAATTTGTTGGTAGAACTGGCGATCGCTGGATGGTGCAATTACCCACGCCAGTAGCCGAAAATGTTCCCTCAAAAAATACTGGTGGGCAACAACAAGCTATAGCAACACAACCTTCACCGAGAACATCTTCATCTGTGTTCTCACCAAGAGATATTTACAACGTGGTGAGAACAAGCCCTATTTATCCACCTAAAAACGGAATGCTTGCCGCCAGGGTAACTCAAATTGAGAACTTACAAGTTACAGGTGATGGTTTTTTCATCCGTACCAATGGTGGTAATCCTCAGATTCAGGTAAATCGTAGCAACGATCAAAGAGAAATTAACATCGACATTGCCAGCGCTACTTTATCACCAAGTCTAGAGCAACGCGATTTGTCGATTAATCGTTATGGTGTCAGCCGTATTCAGTTCAGCCAACTACAAACAAGTCCATCTGCTGTTCGCATGACTTTACAGGTGGATGAAAATAGTCAAAATTGGCGAGCAACTAATAGTAACAGTAGTGGTTTTGTGCTTCTGCCCAGTCGTGGCATTGCCCAGTTCCCTGGAGGTAATAGTAATAGTCCACGCCCCATAGCATCTAGTACAGCGACTATAGAGTCTGTGCAACTGGCTAATAATGGCACACAACTGCTGATTAGAGCAGACCAAGCTTTATCTGCAACAGGAGGCTGGGATAGAACCTCTGGTCTGTACCGCATTACCATCAACAATGCTCGGTTAGCTCCCAAAGTCACAGGCCCAACTTTTAATTCTAATAGCCCTATCCTGCGAGTCCGCCTGCAACCCCAAGAATCTAATACAGTTAACGTCTTGGTTCAGCCAGCAGCCGGAGTGCAAATTGGTGAACTTAACCAAGTTGGCGACCAGCTTTTGGCTCTAGAATTACAACGCTCTGGTAGCGTTACGCAGCAGCCCATTGATTTACCGCCTTTATCGCCAAACCAAGGTCAATTTCCCAATCCCATAGATAATCCCCGTCCTATATCTCAACCAAAGCCGCGCCCCTCAGTTCCAAGAGGGAAATTACTAGTTGTGATTGACCCAGGACATGGTGGAAAAGACTCAGGCGCTCCCGGTTTAGGTGGGCTTTTAGAAAAGGATGTAATTCTGCCTATTGGTAAAAGGGTAGCAGCAATTTTAGAGCAAAATGGTGTACAAGCGGTACTAACGCGGGATGCTGACTTTTTCGTAGAACTTCAGGGACGGGTAGAAATTGCCGAGCGAGTTAATGCAACTGCGTTTGTCAGCATTCACGCTAATTCTGTTGATAATCGCCCGGATGTGAATGGCTTAGAAGTATATTATTACGATAGCGGTTATGCTCTGGCGGAAGCGGTTCGCAATACCATTCTGCAAAACATCGGTACAATCAAAGACCGGGGAACCCGCAAAGCCAGATTCTACGTTCTCAGAAAAAGCTCTATGCCTTCGATTTTAGTAGAAACAGGTTATATGAGTGGTCGAGAAGACAATCCCAGATTGGCATCACGAGAGTATCAAAATCAGATGGCAGATGCGATCGCTCGTGGCATCCTAAAATACTTACAGCGTTAGCATAGTACAAATTACTATTAAAAGGTGGTATTTAGAATCCTTTGGCGTGCAGAATTTAGTGGTCAATTAGCCGATTGTCTGCTAAATTCTGTATTTTAAATCCCAAAACCTAAATTAATATCAGCCTGTGTATTCATCTTCGATCTTTGAAGCGAATCTAGACGATTTTTCTGCTCAAGAACCCCAATGTGCCCCAATTGGCATCTTTGACAGTGGTGTGGGTGGATTGACAGTACTGCGACAAATATATCGGCAACTCCCCAATGAATCAATTGTTTACTTTGGGGATACAGCCCGACTTCCTTATGGAATTCGTTCACAAGCAGAAATTTTACAATTTACGCGCGAAATTCTTACCTGGCTACAACAGCAGCAGGTAAAAATGGTAATTATGGCTTGCAACACCAGTTCTGCCCTAGCCCTAGAAACCGTTCGTCAAGAATTCAACATCCCCATTTTGGGAGTAATTCTACCGGGTGCAAAAGCTGCGGTGCAGCAAGGAAAACGCATTGGTGTAATTGCCACTCCAGCTACGGCGAAAAGTAATGCTTATAAGCACGCCATCCTCGAAATTGCTCCTGACGTTCAAGTCTGGCAAGTTGGATGTCCAGAGTTTGTGCCACTCATTGAGCAAAACCGGATTCACGACCCTTACACTGCTGAAGTGGCACGAGCCTACTTAGAGCCTTTACTAGAGCAAGAAATTGACACCTTAGTTCATGGCTGTACCCATTATCCCCACCTTACACCAGTATTGCGATCGCTCCTTCCCTCTCAAGTCAAGCTAGTTGACCCAGCTGTTCATGTCGTGGCAGCTTGTGCCCAAGAGTTAGACTTGCTAGGCTTAAAAAATACTCACCCCCCACTACCAACTCGTTTCGCCGTTAGCGGGTGTCCACAACAATTTTCCCAGTCAGGAGTGCAATGGCTAGGCTATACCCCGATGGTTGAAGAGGTTCGCTTTACTGATAGCGCTATTTCCCAACTTCTTTGAAGGAGGCAGGGAGCAGGGGGAAGAGGAAGGAAGACAAGGGAGGGGGGGGAGACAAAGAAGGGAATTGTTTAATAATTCTCCCTTATTCCTCTTGTCCTCCTTGTCCTCCTTGTCCCTCTGCTGCCTATTTGTATCAACCTTAGAGTGAAACGTAAATTAGGCGGGAGTAAACTTCAGCGAAACACCGTTCATACAGTAGCGCTTGCCTGTGGGTGCAGGGCCGTCATCAAAAACATGACCAAGATGACCACCACAACGACTACAATGTACTTCAGTTCTGCTCATAAATAGCGACTTATCTACAGTAGTAGCGATCGCACCTTCAATCGGGTTAAAGAAGCTTGGCCAGCCAGTACCACTGTTAAATTTGGTATCAGAGGTAAACAATGGCAGTTCACACGCGGCACAATAATAAGTACCCTTGTCGTACTCTTTATCTAATGCGCTGGTGTGAGGTCGTTCAGTCCCGTGTTTACGCAATACATTAAACTGTTCTGGCGTTAAAATCGTGCGCCACTCTTCTTCTGGTTTGGTAATTTCAAATCCACTATTAGAAGTTGTCATCGCTTTTGCCCCCCAGTTGATATACCTTGATAACAATGCTGTGCCGACTATTACCGCACTAGCCTGTAAAAAATATCGTTTGTCCATATATCTATTATTTTCTATTTTCCGGTTAACTGGGCAATCAACTCCAGTACGGAATTCCCTACTTAATCACTATAATCAGCGATTGCCCTGAATTAGCGCTGATAAAGTGATTAAAATTAGCTAAGAAACCAAAAATTATTCTGCAATCAAACATTGTAAGGAATCAGAATCAACCTGACTTGATTTTGAATACACCTGGATGTGTAGGGACGCTCAATCATCATCTTCATCAGAGGTGTTTGTTAGCTCCTGAGTAGTCCCCTGTTTACCCTGATTCGTCAAAAACACAAATGCGCGATTGAGCCGTTTTACCCCACTGAGGGTAATTAGGGTCAGTAGCCCTCCTAATAATCCCATTTGCCACAGACCACAACCAATCGCAGCCCCCAAACCGGCCGCAGTCCAGACACAAGCGGCTGTAGTTAAACCTTTTACTTTTGGTGCCGCAGATTTTCTAGGAGACTCTTGTAAAATCAATCCGGCTCCGAGAAATCCTATCCCGGTAGCTACACCCTGAATGGTGCGACTCAGTGCATTGGTGGCAGCATAGGGACTGTCACCTTCAGCCTGCAAAGGAATCATTACGAATAGTGCTGCTCCCATACTCACGAGCATAAATGTTCTCATCCCTGCTGGTCTGCCCCCTTGCTGACGGTTAAATCCAATCAGGCAACCAACCAGAAGCGCCAAAGACAATCTAAACGCTATATGTGGCCAATCGTTGGCAGTAATAAACATCGGCCCCATTACCTTTTTCCTCCTAGAGACAGAATGGAATTTTGCGCCTATTGCCAGTGAGCTAGATGGCTACCCACGTTTGTAGCTGAAAACCCAAGTACAGTAAATCAATAGGTTTGGCGTACATTAAGGTTAATTTAACAGAAGGTTAGGAATAAGTAAACTAATATACACAAAACTGCCATTGCTGTATAAAATTTTCCTGCAAAAACGAATGCTCTTTAGCAGGAATTCGACCCAATACTTGTCGGTTAAGGGGAAAAGGGGAAGGGGAAAAGGGGAAGGGGAAAAGGGGAAGGGGAAAAGGGAAAGAAAAAACCTTTAACCCTTCCCCTTTAACCTTTTCCCCAAACCCAATTCTGAGTTCAAAATCCTTAACCGAGTAGTATTGGAATTCGACCTTCTATTATGAGCTATGAACTTCCAGTCTGAGGGGAATTTTGTATATTTTTAAATGTGATGTCTGCAACGGGCTACACCTACGCATTCTGGCTAGATCAACCAAAACTTTGAACAACATACATATCATTACCAGTATCCCCTACTAAAAGCAAATTACTGTCATCACTTTCTAGATTTCGACTACCAGCAATACCCTTTTGCAGAACTTTAATCAGTCTTTGGGGAGTGAAAGATTCTAATTCCACAAACTTTCCAGATTCTAACCATGCTAATTCTTCAGCAGACAAACTTTGACGAACTTCTTGAGGTAATTGTTTAGCGGCTTGCGCCGAATCTGGAGAAGATTGAATGAACATTCCGCGTTTAGTAGCGATAATTTGACTTGGCGTTAATCCGATATCAATAATTGCAATCTCGCTATTGAGAAACCAACTAGCATTGCTTCTCAAATTATGAACTAAACCAATTCCTCGTGGATTGCAATCATGCACTGCATATACTTTTAAATCGGGATTGCGGCGTAGCATTTGCATTGTGGTGTCAAAAATGCTTTGTGGATATCCAGTAATGCTGAGAATTGCACAGTTATTTTCAAAGTGAAAATTATTAGCAATTAATAGTTGAGCAATATTAGCACTATCACAAACAACTAATCTATCAAAACTGTAAGCAGTCACATCAGGATTAACCGTAGCTGGTGTATTCTCCTCACGCGGAAAAGGTAGGATTTTAAGAATTGAACCATTTATTTTCTGCCATCGGTTTAACCAACCTTGAAAATCATTTTGAGAAAATAAAAACTCCTGTGCAAATTTAGTTTGTCCTAGCTGTCGAGTTCCCCAGTATATCGACAGCATTCCTAGAATAACGACGATGACAAATAGACTAAACGAGTTATATATAATTAAGCTGGCATAAATTCCCACAGCAATAATCATACCTCCTATTATTTGGAAACATCGAGCATACTTTTGGCGAGAGTTAATGTTTATTTTGTTTGATATAGATTTTTTATATAAATATAATAAAAAGCATATATTAAATAGAAGTGATGCTATTAACCAAGAATTAGCACCAAACACTAACGAAGCAAAGCTACCTATAAACCCTGGCACCCAAATATTAAAAAATAAATATATAAACAACAAACCAAATATTGAAATAGACTTGACTTTTACCCGGCTATCTAATAAGTAAAAAAGCTGCTTGGGAGTGAAAAATAAGGTATTATTTGCAGAAATATCAGCGATCGCCTTTGCAAAAAAAGGGTCAGTAATCTTAACACTACTCATACTGGTCGGTTCAAAAGCAAAGGTGTGATTGCATTTTATACACCGACCTTGATTAGCTGTCCGGTCTTTTAGTTTATTGTCAGTTCCGCAGTTAATGCACTTCATAATGGTTGCCCAATGTTATTTATTAATTGTTAGCTAATACGCTTCAGGTGAGGCTTGATCCCCTCTAACCCCCCTTAAAAAAGGGGGGAATTATCAAGAATCTGATTTGTTAGTAAAACACTGTAGTCTTCCCGCTTGCGAATCAAGCGATGTGTGCCATTTTCTAGCAAGACTTCAGCAGGTTTGGGGCGGTGTAAAAAGTGAGACGACATGGCATAACCATAAGCACCGACATCTAAAATGGCAACGATATCACCAATTTCTAACGCTGGGAGTTGGCAATTTTTACCCAAATAATCTCGTGAATAGGTGGTGTTACCACAAATATCAGTTGTGAATAGAGAGTGAAGATTGTCTGCTTGCTTCCAGGTGACGATTTCTCGGTAGCCACCGTGTACTGATGGTACTGAAAGATTGGCAACTGTGGTATCAACTCCGACAATCTGTTTTTCTCCTTGCCATTTCACAGAAACAACTTGAGCAAGCAAAGTTGCACATCCTGCGATCGCACTTCGTCCCGGTTCAATCACCAAATCAATTTTCCGCCCTAAATGAGTAATTCTCTCGCTTAACTCAGCGCCAAAAACTTCCCAGTCAAAGGCTGTTTTATTGTGGTGATATGGATAGCCAAAGCCACCACCAAAATCTAAATATTCCCAATCTGGTAACAGTTGTGCTGTGGCCATGACTGCATCAATCACATGGATAAATGCTTCTGTGGCATTGGTTCCAGTCCCTCGATAAAAGTGTAAACCACTCAGCTTTAATCCCACTTCACGAGTTAAAGCGATCGCATCACCAAATTCTTCAGGACGCACACCAATGCGGCTATCTCCGGTAATTTCGGGCAAATTGAGGCGTAAACCTAGCCGAATAGATTTCTCTCTGTGTTTGGGCAAAACTTTGCAGCATAACTGCAACTGAGCGAGACTATCGAGATTGAGTGTTGTAACTCCCCAATTTAAGACTTGTATCATCTCAGCCCGATTCAAATTGCTACCACTGTAAACAATCTCACTAGCATCGAAACCAGCTTGCAATCCCAGGTAGATATCTCCTGGCGTATTGGCGTGAAGTCCCCACCCAAATGAGCGAAAAATTTTTAACAGCGCAATGTTGCCATTGGTGACGCTTGCAAATCGAAATTGCGTGCAGGGATAACTGACTGCTTTAGTAATGCGCTCAATAGTTTCGCGTAAGCGATCGCCATTATAAATATAAAGAGGAGAACCATAAGTACTCAGCAACTCCTGGGCAAGTTCCTCAGAAAATGGGAGAGACAAGGGGATTAATTGTTGACTCCTAACTCCTAACTCTTTTTTATCTAACCTTGCCATCGCTTGTAATTTCTCCATAGCCAACGATGTAACCAAAAAGGATGATCCAGGGACTGTTTACTTAGTTCTTCATTTAAAACATGCGATCGCCAAAGTTGCCACATAATAAGTAACCAGAGAGTCTCACCAATCCGTCGGCCTTGAATAGCTGCTCCTAGTTTGCCTTCAACGATTTGGGCCGCAATGTGAGGATAAAAGTGATTGTTGGTGCGAAGTGTCTCTGGATTGAGCCAGATGCCTAGTTGATGCCAAAAATCATTTAAACACCAAGAAGTTAAAGGAACCCCCATCCCTCGCTTTTGTCGCCAGACAATTTCAGGTGGGAGCCAACTTTCTACAGCCCGCTTGAGGATATATTTTTCACAAGCTCCTTGCAAACAGAGTTCTCCAGATAGGCGGAATGTCCATTCTGCCAAAGGTAAATCACAAAAAGGCGATCGCACCCACAACCCATGAGCAAACCCCAATGCAGTCGCACGAGGATGGATATTCTGCGCCCCTTTGAGCATTAGACTGGCACGCCGGAGGCGATGCAGCAAAGATGGACACTCATCACGATTAAGAGCCGCCAACAGCCAATCTTCGGGATGCAAATTTTGGATCTGTGCATAAGCCTCTGGCTGATAAACCTGAGATTCGTATCCCCCAAGACGGTGAAAGGTGCGGAGATATTGCTGGATAAAAGTTTCCTGTCCTGCGGGATTTTCTGCCTGATAAACACCTGCGGCAATTAAAGGTTTGTTCGTCCAACCGGCAAATAATTGATCTCCACCTTCGCCGTTAAAAACTACCTGAGTTTCTTGACTTGCCCTTTCAGATAAGAGATACAACGGAACACACACGCCATCTCCAAAGGGTAAATCTAATGCTTGCACAGTGTGAATTAGGGCATTCTTGATGGAACTTGGGGTTACTGCAACTTTAATAAGCGGAATTTTGAGAAACTGGGCAACTTGTTCAGAGTATGGATATTCTGGAATGCCTACATCACCAAAATCTAAAGTGTAAGCGCGGACTTTCACCCCTGCTTGTACCAGCAGCGCCGCCACCACTGAAGAATCGAGTCCGCCAGAGAGAAATACCGCAACAGGTTCATCCTTTAAATCGGCAATCTGTCGTTCAATGGAATTTTTAAGGAGAGTTTGCAATTCGGTAATTGCTGTAGCTTCATCTGTTAACTGTTCTGGGGCTTCCCGCCACGAGTAGATGTGCTTAGATTTAAGTGTTTGCAGCTTACCTGATTGAGAATCACTCTGCCAAACTAATTCAGTTCCCGCCGTCACTGCAAACACTTCCTTAACAGGGGTTAAGGGTGTGGGAACGTAAGAAAAACAGCTATAGCCATATAACCCAGAAATGCTAACTTCTGACTGTTGAATAATCGGTAAGAGTAGTTGCAGTTGTGATGCAAACCAGATAACTTGTCCTTGCTGAGTCCAATACAAGGGCATCTTTCCGAAAGGTTCTCTACCCAAAATCAGGCAGTTATTTTCTTGGAGATTTACCCAAGCATCGGGTGAAGTTAATAATCCTGATGCCGAAATAGCAGCAATTTGATTTTTAGGACTTACACATAAGAGATCCCCCAACCCCCTTAAAAAGGGGGCTTTTAATGTTCCCCCCTTTTTAAGGGGGGTTAGGGGGGATCTAAATTTCAGATGTTCAGCGTCTAAGTCCTGCTTTTTTTGCCGTCCGAAATGCCCATCAAGTCCTATATAAACAACATTCCAGATGGGAAAATTCAAAGCCTCTCCCCTACAACGGGAGAGGTTTGGAGAGAGGTTTTCTAAAATACTATTTAACAGCGCCTCCAACTCATGTTGAGCGCCATAACCCCAATAGCCAAGAAAGTGATGCGGTATGTTGCCCATCTGGACTATTTCACTTCAAAGGTTTCATCACTAATCTGTCGACCTTCCAGCAACATCTGCACCTTCCAATTGCCAACAGTTGCAGCCGGATTAATCGTGTAGCGACATTGGGTATCCCAGACAGACGTATTAATTTCGCGGGTTTGATAACTGTTCTGCTTGACAATTTGACCACTTGGGTCAATCCAATTACAGGAGAGAGCCAGCTTTTTACCCAAGGGTGCATCTTTTAAAGTGACATGGTAAAAAATTTCTGGATTGGTTTGGCGGGAAATTGTCTTCAAGTCACCGCCAGTATTTGATACCAAGGTAATGCGGTCTTGTTGAGCAGAAACACGAGAGAGTGCAGAATTCTGTCGCTGGATGAAAAATATTGTAGATGCACTCATTATCACTAAGAATGCCACAACTCCAGAGGTAATCCATCGATTCCGGCGTTGCTGTACCTCCAGTGCTTGGCGGCGATTTAACTGAATCAGCGCTTCATCTAGCAACTCAGGCGGTAAATTCAACTCCTGTAAAATTTCTCTAACCTGCTGTTGGTCTAGCTCCGCTTCTCGACGCACTTGCAGACCTTCTACTTCGGTAACTATTTGTGCTAATTGCTCTTGAGTCAGTCGCTGCGTCATAGCTTAACTCCTGTTAAAAAACTTGATGGCGATTCTTGATTACGTGCAATCAGAAGAACTCTATACTCACTTTTCTAGGTACATCATAAGCTACAACCTAAAGTTGTTGCTTTTCGCATTCTTTCTGAGATATCTTTCCGAAAGCTTTATTTATTTGACCAATCTAAAATCTAAAATCCCAAATTGTTATGGCTCAAGAACAACAAACCGCAATTGAAGGTATCTATGAAGTCTGTATAGGCATTCCGGAACCAATTTCTGCAATTCAGTATTGGGAGCAATTTGGCTATCGTATTGGTCAAGTGGGTGAATTAACCGCAGATGTAGCCTATCAATTATATGGAGTAAATTCGTCTTTACGGTCAATTCGCCTCTATCACCAAAATTCAGATCATGGTTTGATTCGGTTGATGGTTTGGCAAAACCCCACCCATGAAGGTTTGGGAATAGCATCGATGAAAATTAAGGGGAATCGCTGGGCGACAAGCTTAACGACAGATGTGTTAAGTATCTTAAATCATATAGAGGATGCAAAAGCCGCAGGTTTTCCTATTAGGCACTCTAATCCTTATTGGGAAGTCATTTACAACAAAGAGAGGAAAAGCCGTCCTTTTATTGAGCCAGCAGTTGGTGTACGAGAAATGTTGCTACTTCAACCCTTAGCTCGACAAGTTTTATTTCAACGCTTTGGCTATACACTACCGCATTACGGACAAGTTAATCAGAATGCTGCTCTCAAAGCTAGTCAGTTTACTCATATAGGAATCATCTCTCAAGATGACAGCAAAGAAACCCTTAAGTTTTATGAAGATGTCTTAGGTTTGCTGCGTGTGCGTGATGATGTCGAAACTAGCTATGAATCTTCGCCAGCAGGTCGAGATATTTTTGACCTTAACCCTGGTGAAAAGTTTATTGTTACTGCTTTTGATGATCCGCGTTCTTCTAAGTCTGACCTGATGGCTGCACGCAGTGGTAGACTTTATATTGTTCGATTCCCAGAATCTATTAATTTAGAATCGCGTTTTGAGGCAGCCCAACCAGGTAGCTTGGGTATGTCTTTATATACTTATCGGGTTAAGGGAATACAAGAGTATTGCGATCGCATTAAAGCAAGTACTGTACAAAAAGTTACAGATATTATTAGTAATGAGTTTGGCGAGACGAGTTTCTCTTTCATTGCGCCAGATGGCTACTTCTGGACTTTGCTAGAAGTTAATTAACTGGGCATTGGGCATTGGACATGGAATATTGATAGTTGTTGCCCATGCCCAATGCCCAAAAACTAGCTTTCATTTATTATTTACGCCAATAGACAGTTCCTTTTTACTATGTTTCAACTGTTTCCAAAGCGCCCTAATTTGCTCGTAAGCTTCTTCTGGAGATAGTTTTCCGCCTGTTTCTAGACAAGAGATGTAAGTAATCCTTTGAGCAAATTCTTGAAGGTTGGCATTAAATGCTAAAGTCTCTGGCTGGAATTTACCATAATATCGGCTACGAGGGTAAAGAAAGCTATTTTTATCTTGCGAGTTAGACTGTGTCATTAATTTGCTCTCTGTAATTCTTATTAGAGTTCTAGATTTTATTTTTATCTAAGTGTAAATACACACTAGTAAATTTCAATTCCAGAATGAAGTTAATATTGTAGTTAAAAAAATATTTTATTGACTAGTACAGTAGGGCACAAATCTGCTGGTAATATTAAGTTTTTTAGTGCTTATTTATACAAAAACTCAAGTTTTTACTACAAACTTATTTATTTCCCAAAGTTGGCTGTAGTTATCGCGTATTCTTTTTTGTTTTTACTACCGCACTTTTTGATTCACCTGTAACCAAATTTCTAAACTTGCAAGCAACCAAAGCTTTACTCCATAACGACTCCAAGTATCTCCTTGATAGTTTAACCAATTACGAATTGGTAACTGGTTCAAGTAAGGAGTGATAGCTGCATTCCTATTTAGTAATAAATCTCTAGCTTCTTGCTGCCAATATTTCCGAAATCCTAACTGCACAGGCACCATCATGCCACTTTTGGGACGATGAATAATTTCCTCTGGTAGAATATTTGCGCTCGTCAAGGACGTACCGTAGGTAATCGCTTGCTTTAAGACTGCTTTTTCTTCCACTCCAGAAAGCTTATACCCTGGAGGTATTTCCATACTTAAGTCTACTACTCGTTGGTCAAATAGGGGAGAACGACCATGCAAAAGGGCTGCTTGAGTCAAGTTACTGACTTTCGTCAGAATTTGGTCAGCACCTTTAAATTTGATGTTCATTGCCATCAAACGATTCAGATAGCTGGCTTGGGAATATAAATCTTCTTCAAAAACCCAAGGTGCTGTTTGTACCTCTATCAAAACCTCTGGTTTTAAAAGTTGGGGTAAGTCAACAGCGCACTTTTGAAAGGAAATTAAATAAGCTTGCAAAGCATTCTGATTGGTGACAGAGCCATATAAACTATTGATAAGCATTGGCTGATTTTTTGGCCCACCAAAACAGGGGTCGCCACCTTCGCCATTTAAAACTACTTCTACGCTTTCTCTCGCCAGTCGTCCTAGCAATAGGTTGGGAACAGTCAGTGGGTCGCCAATGGGGTCATCTAAATACGCCATTGTTTCCGGTAGGCGTGACCACATATCCTTAAAAGTAATTTCTAAAATGTGGTGCTGCGTCTGACAATGGGATGCAACGAGACTGGAAAATTCTAACTCATTGGGACATTCGGAACCGAAATGAATCGAGAAGGTGTGAACTGGTGCTTTGTGGAATTTCGCTGCTAAAGCAGTGATACAGCTAGAGTCCAAACCACCGGAAAGAAAAACGCCGACGGGTTCGTTTGCTGGGGGTAAATATTCTTGAACAACTTGGTCTAGGAGTTCTCGCAAGCGATCGCCATGCCATGCTAAAGGTTGATCTATTGCTACAATCTGTTCTTGAAGCTGCCAATAAGCTTCAACTTTGTGGTCGGGAAATTCTAAAACAGTTCCAGGTCGTAGTTCCCGCACCTGTTCCCAAAGCGTTCTTTCTCCTGGAACAAAGGCACAACAAAGGTAATCTCGCAACGCTACCAAATCTAATTCGGATGAACGGTTAGGTGATAAAGTTCTCAGTTGAGGCGCAATCCAACGAACTGAACCAGTGGTAGTGTAGTACAGGGTACGAACCCCGATGCGATCGCGAACCAACTTCAATACTTGTCTTTCTCTATCCCAAACCACTAGCGCAAACATCCCCACAAGTTGGTGAAGACATTCAAAACCCCATCGTTCCCAAAGATTGGCAACTAGTTGCAGATAACTTCCTTGAAAGCTATCCGGTTCAATCCCTAACTTTTGCAGTAACTGCACTTGGTTAGTTAACCAAACATCACCAACAACAACAAATCGTCCTCCAGAACTGATTGCTAATTTCTCCGTCAGAAATCCAGAAGTTGTACGTGGTAAAACTACAGAAAATTTTTCATCTCGCCAAGCTATATTTTCATAACCTTCATCAACTGTTCCCCAAGCTACGCGCCAGGTTGGGGGAGTCTTAATGAATTCGATTTTAGGAGATTTACGATTTTTAAACGCATCAAATAGCATGGTAAATTTTCAACGCATAATTTAGTCATTTTAGGCAGTTTTGAAATAAATAGACTACACACAAACCTTTCTCCAAAAAGGCTAATTATGCAAGTTAAATTTGGAACAGCTTACCTTTTTCCAAGATGCAAGCAGATTTTATCCCTAAAACGATCGCACAAGCAAGTCAGCAAATGCAAAGTGGCTTGCTAACTTCCAGGACGTTAGTCAAGCATTATCTCGCAAGTATCCAAAAGTTAAATTATACAGTCAATGCTTTGATTACAGTTTTAGAACAAGAAGCTATAGAATCTGCTATTCAAAAGGACTTTGAGCGAATCAACGGTCAACAATGCGGGTTACTACACGGCATTCCTATTGTTGTAAAAGATAATATTGATACAGCAGGAGTAAAAACTACTGTTGGTTCACAACTTTTTTGCGAACTGACAAATCAGGGCTGGTGCGATCGCATACCATTATCTGATAGTGTAATTGTCCAAAAGCTCAAGGCAGCAGGTGCGGTAATTTTAGGTAAGACAAATTTAAGCGAATTTGCGGCTGACCTTTCTGGAAACAATCTTTTTTATGGAAATACTTGCAACTTCTGGAACCACAACCACTCATCAGGAGGTTCTTCTAGTGGAAGTGCAACCGCTATTGCTGCACGCCTTTGTTTAGCTGGAATTGGTACTGATACTGGTGGTTCAATTCGAGTTCCCGCCAGTTGGTCAGGAGTGGTAGGACTACGCCCAACTTACGGATTACTTAGCAATGAAGGTATTTTTCCCCGCGCTCGTAGTTTTGATACAGTTGGTTTTTTGACAAATTGTGTAGAAGATATTGCCATTTTACTTGATGCTGTACTCTTCCCGCTCTCCACAAATTTCAAACAACTGTATCCTCTAACAACCAATATCAACGGCTTAAAATTGGGCATAGTTAATAACTATACATTTCGGGGAATTGAACCAGAAATTGCTAAGGCAATTTATAATGCCATATCCATCTTTAAAAAACTTGGAGCGAAAATTATCACTATAAATTCTCCATTTTTAATAGAGGAATTTGATGAGGTAACTTATTCCACTATTGCTCTTTATGAATTTCATCAAGCTTTGCAATCAGCTTATACTACAAACTCAAATATATTTGGATCTAAAGTAAAAAGCGATTTATCTAAAGGAGTAAAAATTTCTTATCACAGTTACAAAAAAGCAAAGCAGAAACAGGAAGAATGTTTTCTGCAACGGCAAAAACTGTTTCAGGAAGTGGATATTTTGCTAACACCCACAACACCAATGGTTGCACCTATTATTGACGCAGATGCTAAAATCTATCGATTCAATCAGCGATTTATGATACCTTTCAGTTTTCTGGGTTTACCTGCAATATCACTACCTTATGGACAAAGCAGTCAGGGTTTACCTATAGGATTGCAACTTGTTGGTAATTCCTATACCGAAGCTTTGATTTTAAGAGTTGCCTTTGCTTTCCAAGTTGCTACTACTTTCTCTGAAGATAGCTTTCTCTAACTAACGGTAAAACATTTCGTCCCACATTTTCGCACTCTTCTAAATGGGGATAACCAGACAAGATAAAAACTGTGATTCCCAAGTCTATGTATTCTAAAAGACGCTCTGCCACTTGCTGATAACTACCAACAATAGCCATTCCTGCACCACTTCGCACCACAGAAATACCAGCCCAAAGCAGTGGTTCAACATACCAATCTTCATCAGCATTTCCCCGTAATTCCCATTGTCGACTTTGACCGACACTTTCCCGCTTGGTATTGGGAAATTCAGTAATTCGTGCTTTAGCTAATACTTGTGGAGAAATTTTTGCCAGCATTTCTTTTGCTGTTTCCCTAGCTTCGATTTCAGTTGTTCGAGCAATAATATTAATTCTTAATCCATAACGTACCGCTTTTCTTCGTCCGCAATTGCTCACTAATTGCTGCATCTGGTTGATTCGGTCAGCTAGTTGTTGCCGTGCTTCTCCCCACATTAGATAAACATCTGCAAATTCTGCACCCACTTGTTGAGCCATCTCGCTTGCACCACCGAAATAAAATAACGGCCCAGACGGTTGCAGAGGTAATGTTTCTAACCGAGTTTGATTGAGCTGATAAAATTCTCCTTCATAGTCAAAGGGATTAGTTGTTGACCATAACTGCCGACAAATTTGCATAAATTCACAAGTGCGACGATAGCGGCTATCATGATCTAAATAATCACCATACATTGCCTGTTCTATTGGTCGTCCACCTGTGACAATGTTAAGAGAAAGGCGACCTTTACTGATATGATCTAAGGTAACAGCCATCTTTGCCAATACTGGAGCCGAATAAAAACCTGGACGCACAGCTACCATCGCTCCAGCATTAAGGGTAAGTGCTAAAACTGCCGTTGCTAAAGTCCAAGCCTCCATAATGTGGTGGTTGAAACCCATACCAATTAGAACCTGCCGGAACCCAAATCGTTCTGCTGTTTTAAAAATCTCAACTGTATACTCAAGACTGGGAGGACGTTCCCAAATGGGCAAACCTAAATAGAATCCATCCCCAGATACCGGAGCGCACCAATTAAATTCCAGTTTCTGTTTGGCAAACATTTATGCAAATTTTAAATTGCGATTCAATTATGCACTAGATTTTGAGCAAACTAAAAGTTAACAATGCGTGTTAATGCTCAGAATTGGTGCTGCCATCTAAAGATGATAGTGTATTGTATAGGACTCATATTTGATTTCTGAAAATATTCATTACAACTCAAAGAGGCTTCTTAACTGTTGCCTATTGCCATTGTTTCTTATACAAATAATTTGCGCGAACAGAAATCAAAGCGGATTTCTATAGTTATTACGAATTACGCACTATGAATTATTTAAATTAATTTTCAGATAGATATATTTTCATTTTAAGGCTCTCTTTTAGGCTGCTAAGGTAAGCTAACAGTGCATAAGTAAAAATCACAATTCCAGTCATTTCCAAAAATTCCTCAACCACTATACCAATTAACGTTATTAGGCTGCGTCGCCCAAAATCTTCTCTCAAAAGTCCACCCACCATTTCCATACCTAAAGTTCCACTCACATAAACAACTGCGGCAATTAGAAATAAATATCGTGTTTTGTAAGGGAGATGAAGCCAAAATTTTAGATATTTAAATGCAAAAACTCCCACTAGAATAGCACCAGGTATCACCCAGGTTTGGAAAAATATAGGATTGAGATTAAGCGATTCTCGCACTGACGGAATTATCAAAAGCTCGTGAAAACTAAATGCTTCATCCAAACTCAAATATACAAATATAAAATATAAGGTTTTCCAGCCAGAGAAATAGCGGTCTTCCGTCTTAATAGCGGTAATTGCTTTAAGTAATCCCGAACAAAATAATAGAGAAAATGCAGAATACCAGGCAGGAATATTCAATTCTTCATCTAAGCTAAATAGTTCGTAAAACCATTTGCTAGCTGGGAAGGAAAACTCCGTGAACCAGAAGTAGGCACTTAGAGCGCCTGCTAAGGTGAGGCAAATAACTGCGGCCATTAAACGTCGAGCAATTGTTTTAGCACACAGATGAATTGGTAGCTCTATGTTAAAATCTGATGCTTTTTGCTGCATACACATACTGAGCTAATTTCCTTTGTGCGGAATAAAATCATTAATAGGAAATTATCTCATATAGGCAAATGTTCTGAGCCAACTATTACAGAATCTTGAATTGAGGAAAACCCTAGATTTTTGAACGAAATTGCTAATATACTACATTAAGCCTATCTAACTAGTGTATTTTATGAGCAACACTAAAAAAGTTAGTGAAGACTTGAGCGCTGCTGGACAACCAACTCCTGAAGAGTTAAAACAGGCAGCCCAAGAGGGATTTAAGTCGGTGCTAAACCTGCGTTCTCCTGATGAACCAGGTTTTCTCGGTGATGAACAGCAGCAAGCCCAAGCTGCTGGATTGCAATATGCCAATATCCCTTTAAAGCCTTCAGAAGCAAATCAAGAGCTAATAGACACAGCAATCCAGGAGATTGAAAATTTACCCAAACCAATTTTAATTCACTGCGCGGCTGGAGCAAGGGCTGGTGGTATTGCCTTGATTTCCAATGCTATTAGCGAAGGTCTGACCTATGAAGAAATTAGTCAGAAAGCGCAAGAGCTTGGTTTAAATTTAGAACAACCGCATCTTAAGCAATTCTTGCTTGAGAAGTATCTCGCCAAGCAAGCAGAGCAAAGTTAGGGACTTGCAATAAAATACCAGTCACACTGGAACAATTGTGATATCGCATTTGGGTAATGTTTCAGAAATTTGCCAGAAACTTGCTTCTTTAATCCCAAACTTTGACTAAACTGATACTTGAGAATTGCCACAGTAGAGTTATCGTGTTAGCTTATTCAGGTCAAAAAGAATGTTTCATAAACGACTAAGCTTTTTCTACCTACAAGAAATATTCGAACAATCTCTGCAAGAGATAGCGATCGCCTAAACTATTCACTACTTAATAGCACAAATCACTGGAAAGCTTATGGACAAAAGCTTATTCCTCTTCTCCATAAGTATTCAGATGTGCAGATTCAACAGAAGCGATCGCACTGTCAATCCTAGCAGAAATTCAAGCAGTGCTGGCAAATCGCGTTGGTGGAATGCTGAGGTCAAGACTTGCCTCAATTCATGGAGAAGAAATCAAATGTCTGATGTAGGTCTAATTATTCTTGCTGCTGGTGCATCCACTCGTATGGGAACGCCAAAACAACTTCTACGTTATGGTGAACAGAGTTTGATTGGGCATGTAGTTCAAGTGGCGAATGCTTCAGTTTGCCATCCAATTATCGTTGTATTAGGGTCATACGCTGAACGTATCAAACCAGAGATTAACTCAGAACAAGTACATATTGTAGAAAATCCACTTTTAAGTGAGGGAATAAGTACCTCTATTCGTGTTGGCATAGAAGCCCTGAATATAATCAACAAAGAAGCAAAAGCTGTTGTTTTGATGGTATGCGATCAACCTTTTATTTCATCTCAACTCATCAATCAACTTGTTGAAGTTCACGAAACTACTCTTAATCCAATCGTTGCGTCACAATATGCAGACACTCTAGGTGTTCCTGCATTATTTAACCGCACTTTATTCACAAAACTAACTACACTAAGTGGTACAGATGGTGCAAAACATATAATTAAAAAATATCTTCAAGAAGCTTTAGCCATTCCTTTTCCAGAAGGTGTATTCGACTTAGATACTCCAGATGATTATGAGCAACTTTTGTTGAAGAATAATTAAGAAGTCAGAATTATCGTTTGTTGGGTAAAAATTAGGCGTTATGTGTAATTTTATGTTCAAAAATTAAATAGGAGTTTTCTATAAAAGTTAGAATGGCATAAACCTGGAGAAAACGATGACATTAGAAACAGAGATACTACAGGCGACATCATCAAATTCTACCTTTGAAACACCTGAGAATCAGCAGGAATTTAACTGGAGACAATCTTGGTATCCTGTCTGTTTTCTGAAAGATTTGCCTACAAATCGTCCTTATACTTTTTCGTTATATGAAGAACCCTTCGTTTTGTTCAAAGACCAAAATGGACAGCTTGTTTGTTTAACAGACCGTTGTTCTCACCGTGCAGCTAGACTTTCTGATGGACAAATTATTGACGGCAAAATAGAATGTTCGTACCACGGTTGGCAGTTTGGCAATAATGGTCAATGTCTACACATTCCCCAGTTACCAAGTGATGTAAAAATTCCGGTAAATGCTTGCGTGCCATCTTTTAAAGTCTTGGAACGTCAAGGTATCATTTGGATGTGGGCAGGTGAAGCCGAAACAGCTATTGATGAGCTAATTCCATCACTACCAGATTGGAACAAGCCGGAATGCTTCAACTTAGACTATGTACGTGACCTACCTTACGACCAAAGCTATTTTATTGAAAATATTATTGACCCAGCTCATGTTCCAATCAGTCATGATGGCATCATGGGCAGTCGAGAAGATGCCCAAGCTTTGGAAATAGAAGTCATTGAAAGCAACGTTCAGGGAATTAAGGGAAGGTGGCGACGAACACGGAAACCCAATCTGCCTTGGATTTCATTAGATTTCATTGCTCCTAATTTGATTCTTTACAAATTTGCTAATGCACAGCAAGGTAAATTTGGGGGCACAGCCTTGTATTCAATTCCACTAGGTAAGAATAGATGTCGGATTCTCATCAGAAATTATAGTAACTCTTTTACCCAAAAAACCAAGCTGATGCCTCCTTGGTTAGATCACATCTTGATAAGAAACAAAATCTTGGAAGGTGATTTGCAATTAGTTGTTGAACAAAAAGCACAAATTGAGCGTTTGAAAAAAAATCTCAAAGAAGTGTATTTACCTCTGAAGACATCTGATACTTTGGTGGTCGAGTATCGCAAGTGGCTGGATAAATTTGGATCATCTTTGCCGTTTTATCAAGGTTATTCCACCTCAAAAAATGTCGGTAATAGCGAGTCCGATGAGAAGTTGATAACATTAGACCGATTGTCGCAACATACAATTATTTGTCATTCCTGCAATCAAGCTTATCAAGTGACAAATAAAGTCAGACAAAGTTGTATAGGGATAGCGATCGCTTTAGCTGCTGTAGGGATACTTGCAGATGATTCTAGAATCAGAATAGCAGCAATATCGGTTTCTATAACAGCAATTGTAATATCCACTATGGCTCAGACACTCAAAACTCACTTTGAGCGTTCCTACACTCGTCACTAAAATCCTGACTGGGAGGAAATTCAAAGTCTCTCATTCTAGGCTAAGGTGTATACACATCTCTCTACAAAACCAAAATGCTATAGTTCCTCCTAAATCCTCCGATAAATTGGAGGACTTTGAGAGTTTTTTGCCCCCAATTTATCGCGGAACTGGGTGGAGTAGATCAAAACAACTTTAAAAGACTTATGTGTACACCGTAACCTAGAAAGAGAAAGATTTGGAGAGAGGTTTTCCAGAACCCGTGAAAAGTCAGCAGGAAATGGGTATTAAACCTCTTAATTTCAGATAATTGTTTATTAATGTGACCTTTGATAATGGGAATGAAAAATCAGTTTCACATAACGGTATGCTGTTAATACCAATTCTCTATGAAGATGCACATAACAAAACCCCCCTGTAGTTCCCCCTTGGCAAGGGGGGACGGCGACAGCCGGGGGGTAAATATATGCAGCTTCACAAAAAAACGGTATAAGTACCATTCTCATAAAAATTAATCTATCCCATGAAAAACACTTCTGCAAAGGAAAAGAATGCAGGCATTTCACGATTTGGCAAGCTTAATTTTAGAGTCACGAATAAACAGATTTTATTTAGCACCCTTATTCTATGTCTTGGTTTGCTGGGATTGGCTGGCTTATGGTTTAAATCCAGATATAAATTTGATAATAAGATGAGTGTAAACCTACAAGAATTCTCTAATGTCGATTATCCAGTCAATCCCGCACCCTTGGGTAAAAATTTTCAAAGATATTCTCAGAGAAAATTAACAGTTATTAAGAGAGATGATACACATTTCGATTTTGTGATTGAGCCAACAGACAACAAAACGGCGCAAATCATTATAAAAAATGTTGATTTAGAGCTATTAGTCCCTAAAGCACCAGAATGGGTTAAAAAAGATCAAGGTTTAGAAATAATCGCTTTTACAGACCGGGAGTGGAACAGACAACAGGTTAGTTTTCCTGCTAACTCACCAAATATAGAAATTAGCGGCGGAGATGGTTTTGAAAAGCAAAATTTGGTAGAAGTCGCTTTGGCTAATAATTGTTTAAATGCAGGGTTTTGGGAAATTTTACTTTTCACTAAAGAGGATGGTAATAAATCCCTTTATTATCAAAGTTGGTTTACCTTCCCGATGGGACATTACAAAAATATTTTTGAAAAAATTAATAATATTTCTTATTGGAAGCATTGGTGGAAATTAGAACACTGGCAAGATCCAAGTGGCACAATAGTCAAGAGTAACCTTCTGAGAAACGTACTCGATCAAAAAGAAGTTGCTACTGAATTCCCCCTTGATGAGAGGATAATTGTGTCGGGAGAGCAGAGTAGAAAAGTTAGAACTACATTAGCGAAAAATATTACAAAATGGAGAGATTTTTACGACGCTAAAAATGAAATTAAATTTGCCAGTTTTCGACCACCAGGATTTTACGATCAAAATAAGCCTTGGGGAAATCAATACTGGAGAATAGGTAAATTTGATAAAACTATTTTAAGGAACATTAAACCGATTGACATTGAACAAAATTTACAAGAAATTGAGTTAGTGTTCACAGATACTAAGACTAGTGAACAAAATAGATTACTCATCAGTGGCATTAATCTTAAAACGCTTCCTCAATTGCCTGTAGAAGAGTATCCTAAAGGTTTATATATGCCTATGGGAATTGGCATACCTCCTTTTTATCAAAGCTATGATGAATTAACGAAAAATCATCCAGATGTCAGCCCATACTTCAGTTTTTTAATAGATTCGCAGGAGCGATGGATAGATCATCACCATTTAGCTGTTGATGGTTCAGTGATGCACCTTGATAAAGATAACCCAAATCTTCTGCATCTTTACTTACTATCCTACGAAAGAAATACTTTAATAGCTCATTTTTTGATCGATTTAAAATAGATATATCCTTTCTCTTATTCGTCTAGCAAGATAGGAAAAATTTTCACAGATAGAATTGAAGTAACTGGTTGACTTTAATATTTAGTCAATCGGTACTTGCTTAAGCAAAGCTATCCACATATCAGATGGATCAGAATAATAATCAACTTCTTCTACTTGATATTGATAAGATTCACAACCTTCTCGTAAAATAACGCGATCGCAGGGTTTAACGCCTTTCCCTACTCCAGTCAGATATCCGATCATTCCTTGGTTGAGGCGCTCAAATACGTAGTCACTTCCCCACGCTAGTTGGCTATAATCGTGTATTTTATTTTTCTTCTTTAATTCACTTACTGGAAAGCTCACTAGAGCTAACTTGCTTAAAAAACTAAAACTTAAGTTCATACCTGTCCTGATCAAAGACATAAATGAGTTCTCCCAAAGAAGAAATCTATAACGAAGAGTTCTGGACTCTAAGTGAATCTCAATCATTTTTAAATCACCAATCCAGAATCGAACAGGTCGACAATCTAGTTAGAAATCAACCACATTGACAGTTAGTAAAGAAATTTATAACCCAATGTCCAATTAAGTGCCTGCACAGAATAACTAGCAAAATTAAATTACAAGCAGGTTGTCGATAAGATACTTAAAAGTAATTTTAAAATGAGATTAATAATTTGCAATTAATTTTTCTTAATTCTTAATTATTAGTCTTTAATTTTACTCTATATATCTTTTTATCAACAATCATTTCAATTTACAGTATCATCAACCGCAGATTCAACTGTAAAATCACCGAATTATTATATAAAGCTGGTCAGATATAAGATGTTTTTAATGGACTCGATCATCTAAAATGATAAGGCTTTTATGTCTTGAGAATGCAATCTATGTATATTTTTTAATATAGATAGCTTCTAGTCCCTACTTGTAGTTTTTAGAGCGACATCTATCTGCTTCAGTAGTCTTTCTAGGGTAGAAGAGTTATCTAAAACTATATCTGCACGAGCCACTTTTTCTTCGATAGATAATTGGCTGTTGATCCTGGCTTGCGCCTGTTCTCTATTTAAATGGTTTCGTTGTATCAATCTTTGTAGTTGTTGCTCTTGAGAACAACACACTACCCAAATTTCTGTAACCAAATCAGTCATTCTCGCTTCAAATAATAGAGGCACTACTAACACCAGTGTTTGCAAGGAAGATTGGTCAATTGCTTTGAGGAAGCGATCGCGCACATCAGGATGAATCAAATTGTCTATCCAGTTGCGTTCATCTTGACGATTAAAGATAATTTCGCCTAGCTTTTGGCGGTTGAGGCTGCCATCTGGTAATAAAATTTGTTCGCCGTAACGTTGAGCGATCGCACTCAGAATAGGCGAACCTAGAGATACTGCCTCTCTTGCATAAATATCTGCATCTAGAATCGGCAGGTTATAAGCGCTAGCTAAATAATTGGTGACAGTGGTTTTGCCTGTGGCAATACCTCCGGTTAAGCCGATTATACGTTTTGTCATTTGTCATTTGTCATTTGTCATTTGTCATTTGTTATTGGTCATTTGTTATTGGATGTTTAATATTAATAATTTGTTGCCCATGTTATTAGTGCTTGGGTTAAACCATCTAAAGTATATTCTTGGGCTTCTACATCTACACGTCCGAATAAAGCATGACAAGTTTTAGAGGTTTGAGGGCCGATAGAGGCAATACAAACGCTCTCTAAAAGTTGATTAACATCAGAGTTTTTGGGCAATATCTTCTCAGTTAGCTGATCGAAAAATTGTACAGTTTTAGAACTGGCAAAGGTAATTACATTTACCTTACGGTTTTGGAGAGCTAACTCTGCGGCAGGTGGAATATCACTAGGACAACAAGATTGATATGCAGCAACTTCAATTACTTTTGCTCCCTTGAGAGTTAATTCCTTAACCAAAACTTCTCTTCCGCCGCTTTCAACTCTGGGAAATAAAACTTTTTTACCATTCAGTTCCTCTGGAAAATTTTCTATTAAAGAATCGGCAACAAAGTTGGGGGGAATAAAATCTGCTTGGAGAGAGTATTGTTTGAGACTATTGGCTGTTTTCTCGCCAACGACGGCAATTTTTACACCTGCTAAGGCACGGGTATCTTTACCTTGGGCAATTAACCTTTCAAAAAAGTAATCTATGCCATTGCTAGAAGTGAGAATTAACCAGTCGAACTGAGATAAATGAGCGATCGCATCATCCAAAGCTTCCCAACTGGAAGGTGGGCCGATTTCTAAGGTAGGCATTTCGATGACTGTTGCACCTAATGTGATGAGGCGATCGCTAAATGTACTCGACTGTCCAACTGAACGTGTCACCAAGATTGTTTTACCAGTGAGGGGTTCGGGAGAGGCGGAGAGGTTGTTTAACATTGGAATTTGGGCTGTAGTCGAATCCTGATAATCTATTTTCTCAGGTTGTAAGTACTTATGTAGCCCAACAACTTCGCCAACAACAATTACCGCCGGCGAAAGTGATAATCCGGTGGTTTGTTCCAAAATATTGCCCAGTTGGGCTGTCCAAATTTTTTGACGAGGAGTTCCTGTCCAACGGATGATTGCAATGGGTGTTAAGTGCGATCGCCCGTGTTGTACCAGTTGATGTACAATCTCTGGCAGATGTTGCCCTCCCATCAAAATTACCAGTGTCTCTAAGCGTGAGAGTGCCTCCCAGTCTAAAACCTCTGGTTCATGAGCTGTAAGCACTGCAAAACAACGACTCAACACCGGATCTGTCAGGGGAATTCCTGCAAACAAGGGTGCTGCAAGGGCAGAAGAAATTCCTGGTATCAGTTCAAAATCACAACCAGATGCTTTCAACGCTTCAATTTCAGAAGTACAACGCCCAAAAATCAATGGATCGCCTGATTTGAGCCTTACAACTTGTTTTCCTTGCTGGCAATATTTTATTAGTAACTTGTTAATCTCAGTTTGGGTTGTACTAGGTTTACCACCACGTTTACCGACATCTAACTTCAAGCAATCAGGTGGTACACACTGCAATAATTGAGCATCTACCAGGGCATCGTAGACTAAAACCTGAGCAGCAGCCAAGAGATTGTAAGCTTTTACCGTCAGATATGCCACATCTCCAGGCCCAGCACCTACGAGGTAGACTTTGCCCTTTTCTTCAATCTTTGTCATTTGTCATTTGTCATTTGTTACTACTTCCCCATTCCCCATTCCCCATTCCCCATTTACCATTCCCTAAATTTAATTCGTTCGGATATTAATTTTTTGGATTAGCTGATCGACTTGCTCAACCATTTCCTTGTTGTCTTCAGCTTGGAATAACTCTTTGGCTTTTTTGAGATTAACGATCGCTTCTTCTAGCTGTTGTTCTCTTCCTAAAGTGATGCCCAAATTATAGTAAGTGAATGCATCATTGGGTACAAGGCTAATGGCTTTTTTGTAATGTGCGATCGCTTCTTGGGGTTTACCTTGATCGTCCATCGCATTTGCTAAACCTGTGTAAGCTTGTGCGTGTTTTGGATCGATGCGAATCGCTTCGGTATAGTCGGCGATTGCTTCAGTGAGCTTTCCTTGAGCGTAAAAAGCGCTTGCTAAATTATAGTGAGCGTCTGCATAGTTGGGTTCAAGGCTCAGGGCTTGTTTGTATTGTGCGATCGCTTCTTCTAGTTTGCCTTGAGCGTAGAGAGTATTTCCCAAGGCATTATAACCTGCGGGATTTTTTGGAGAGAGGCGAATGGCTGCTGTATATTCGGCGATCGCTTCTGCTGACTTTCCTTGAGCATACAAAGCATTTCCTAAGTAATAGTGAGCGTCTGCATATTTGGGATCAAAGCTAATGGATTTTTTGTACTGAGTCACTGCTTCTGCTAGCTCACCTTGATCGTACAGAGCATTTCCCAGACGTGTGTAAGTTGGGGCATAACTGGGTTTGAGGCGAATAGCTGCTGTATATTCGGTGACTGCTTCGGTTAGCTTACCTTGGGCGTAGAGAGCATTTCCTAAGTTATAGTGAGCGTCTGCATAGTTGGGTTCAAGACTGAGGGCTTTTTTATATTGGGCGATCGCAGCTTCTAACTGATTGAGCCTTGCTAAAGTTAAACCCAAATTAAAGTAGGCTCCAGAGTCATGAGGATCGAGGCTGATGGCTTTTTTGTAATGTGCGATCGCTTCTTGGGGTTTGCCTTGATCGTCGAGAGTATTTGCCAAAGCAATATAAGCTTGCACAAAGTTGGGTTCCAGTTCAATGGCTTTGCGAAAAGCCGCCTCTGCTCCTTTGAAATCTCCTTGTTTGTATAAATTACTTCCTTGCTCAAAGTTAGCAACTGCGTTTTTGTTGCCAGGAAGTGCTGCTCGATTTGAGTCTGGAATTTTTGATAAAACAACGCCAACATCTTTACCAAAAGCAGTAGTGTCATTACTCAAACACAAGCAGATAATAGCTGCTACCAGTACATTCTTGTTTTTCAGCATTTTTATTACCTTACCTGCTTGGTTTATATTTAATATCGACTTGTATAGCTTTGGCGTAGTTATAGCAGGAATTATAGGTTATTAGCCTAACTTGATACAAGTGGATTCTCATCTAATTGTCCATTTGCATACAAAATATGAGGCTTTATTACGAGTAAAAAGTTGTTTACTAAGTAATTATTTACACTTTTGTTTCGACAATTCGAGTAATGGCTGCAATTAATTCTTCTGGGTTAACAGGCTTGGATAAATGCATTTGAAACCCAGCTTTTAGCGCTTCTTGCTGGTCATCGTTTCTAGCAAAAGCAGTCAAGGCAATTGCTGGGATTTGTCCACCTTGTTCTGGTGTCAAAGTTCTCACTTGATGTATTAACATATAGCCATCCATCTCAGGCATACTAATATCGCTGACCAAGACATCTGGCTTTACCAGTGCTAGGGTTTGTAATGCTTCATAAGCGGAAGATACCGCAATCACAAAAGCTCCATCTTCCTCTAGTACAAAAGCAACAAAATCTCGTGAATCAGTATCATCATCTACAACTAAAACTCGGATGCCACTGAGGGGTAAGGAGTTAGAAGTTAAGGGTACAGCATAGTTTTGTTTATCCGTTATGCTTCGGCTTTCATCTGGCAGAAGCGGCAAACTAACAGTAAATATTGCCCCTTTACCCTCACCTTCACTCTTCGCTTTGACAATACCGCCATGTATTTCGACGATATTACGCACAATTGCCAACCCCAATCCTAATCCACCAAAATTTCTCGTAGAGGTGCTATCTGCTTGACGGAAGTAATCAAAGACGAATGGCAAAAACTCAGGGCTGATTCCCTTACCTGTATCGCTAACTATAATTTGAGCATAACCATCGGCTTGCTCTAATCGCACTTCTATTTTTCCTCCCTTGGGTGTAAATTTGAGAGCGTTAGAAAGGAGATTCCAGACGACTTGCTGCAAACGAGTCGAGTCGCCCATAACTTGTCCCACATCCGGTTCAAATACTGTACTTACCTCAATTAACTTTGTTTCTGCCGCTAAACGCATTGTTTCTATTGACGACAATATCGTAGACTCTAGGTTAATCTTCGTAATATTCAGCGTCAGTTTGCCCTGTAAAATTCTGGAGATATCCAGCAAGTCTTCGATGAGTTGAACTTGTAAATTGGCATTCCTCTCGATTGTGGCTAGTGCTTCCGATGTCTTTGCTTGGTCTAACCTCCGACTTTGCAATAATTTTGACCAGCCAAGAATTGCGTTTAGTGGAGTGCTTAGTTCGTGAGATAGGATGGCTAAAAATTCATCTTTAATTCGATTGGCTGTTTCTGCTTTAGCTCGTGCTATTTGTTCTAATTCCAGCAAGTGCGCCCGTTCTTCAAGTATTTGTTTTTGTTCGTGGATATCTGTACATGTCCCAAACCACTTAACTACAATACCTTGCTCATCTTTAAGCGGTAAAGCTCGTGCCAATTGCCAACGATAGGAACCATCAAAAGCCCGTTTGAAGCGATATTCATTGTTATATATAGTGCCATTTTTTACAGCATTAGACCATACTTCATCTGCATTTTGGATATCATCTGGATGCAATGCAGCTAACCAACCAGAACCCAAGGACTGCTTTAATGTTAACCCAGTATATTCACACCAATTTTGATTAAAGAAATCACATTCACCGTTAGCATCAGTTGTCCATACAAGTTGAGGAATTGCCTCGGCTAGATAACGGTAACGTTCTTCACTTTGTCGGAGAACTTCTAAAATTCGTTGGCGTTCAAGGATTTCTTGTTGTAATTGCTCGTTGGTTTTGGTAATTTCATTGGTGCGAATAGCAACCATTTCTTCTAAATGATTTTGGTATTTTCGCAGTTCCTTTTCTACCCGTAAGCGTTCGGCTATTTGTGTTTGAAGCTCTTGATTTGCTTGTTCTAGTTGAGCAGGGCTAGGAAGTGCTAATGCTTGTGGAACTAAAGACACAAGTTGTACTGCTGTAATTACAGATATCATGGCAGTTACCGCTTTGACAAACCCTGATACCCAATAAGTTGGATGCCAAAGTGTCCAAATCTCTATTAAATGAGTAGTGCCGCAAGCCACAATAAATGCACTAAACAGCAAAAATATCCAATCAAAGGGTAAATCCTGCCGCTTACGGACAAAGTAAAATAACGTGAGTTCGACGGAACTAAAAAATGGCAGGAGGTAGAGCAGGCAAATCTTTTGGGTAAATATCAATCGACGGTTTTTTGGGCAAATAGGTGTAAGCAGCTAAACCAGCCATCAAGTTAACCAA